>JBLWWH010000011.1:0-74938 GCA_048268105.1 Weeksellaceae bacterium | reverse complement strand
CAGATAGCATAGTTACGGCTACCTATATGGTTGTCAATGATCGATTAAAAATACAATTTTGAAAGCAATTCACAACGGTCAAAGGGATTGGCGTTTTTTTTAATTAGTTGTCAATGATCGATTAAAAATACAATTTTGAAAGCAATTCACAACCGCTTATGGTTACCGTTAAAAATGTCAAATGTTGTCAATGATCGATTAAAAATACAATTTTGAAAGCAATTCACAACAGGAAGTAATCGGTGGCGATCCTTACGAGAGTTGTCAATGATCGATTAAAAATACAATTTTGAAAGCAATTCACAACCATTCGCTTGTTGTGTTTCGCGTGCTGAAAGTTGTCAATGATCGATTAAAAATACAATTTTGAAAGCAATTCTCAACTTGAATTGCCTTAGCAACAGATTGCTCTGTGTTGTCAATGATCGATTAAAAATACAATTTCTGAAATCGACGAAGGAGATTCACGAATACCTTTAAAAAAGAAATAACAAAGATTATGAGTAAAGCAATTCACAACTCCTCTATGATTAACAGAACCACAAGCCACGTTGTCAATGATCGATTAAAAATACAATTTTTGAAATCGACGAAGGAGATTCACGAATACCTTTAAAAAAGAAATATAATTTAATGAGTAAAGCAATTGTATGCCTCATTCAGCATAATCAATAAAATTTGATCAATATCAACTTTTCTCTTTATCAAACTTAAATTAGTTGTAAGATTTCGAATTTTCTAATACTTCTCTAACAACACAATCGATTCATCTAGCTCTAGACGAACTTTCCCATTTTTTACATGGGTTACAATGCCAGAATAGGCATCTCTTACGCGTTGTCCATTTTCAAAAGCGTTTGAAACATCAACTGTATTAACACCAAGCGGTAAGTCTAATCCAATTACTACAATGTCTTCGATATCATTTTTGTTATAGGTTCTTTTAAACCAATAAGGATCCTCAGAAATCATCTGATGCACTCCAGCACCAACAGTAGGATGCTTTTGTCTGAATTTACCTAATTTCTGGAAATGCTCTAAAATACTTTTGGTTTCAAGATCATTTTCTATGTCCTCCCAATTCATGCTAGATCTTAAATTGGCGTCACCTTTTGCGCCTTTAATTTCTAAAGGACGAGCCGTTTCGTCTCCATAATAAATTTGCGAAATCCCTGGAGATAAAAGCAATAAAGTTCCTGCGTCGTATGGAGTTTCTCTTAATTTATCAAAAGGCTCTCCGTCATCGTGCGAACTTAAATAGTTCATCACCATTTTACCCGGCATCTCCTTATTTAAAATATCTGAATAAGATGAGAATAATTCTTCGGCAGATTTGGTAGCATCGTGCTTAAAATCAAAATTAATTAGCGCAGGGAAACCATAGTCGAAGTAGTTCACCTTCCTATCTGGGAAGTTATAAAACTCTCTTTGTCCGATACCATACCCATAAACCTCACCAACTAAAAAGAAATCAGTTTTTGAACGCTTAGATCTTGGCAACTTGGCATTATATTCTTCAAAAGCCATTTGTGTAATTTTTGCAAAATCTGCCCAAACATCTTCTTCAGTGTGCTTAACCGTATCTACACGATAACCATCAATTCCAAATTCGGTGATATAATCCGCCAACCATTTCATGATATAATATTTTGGGGCGCGTGGATATCCCGTCTTTTTGAAAAAAGCATCAAGGCTTTCCATTTCTTCCCTATATCTACCTTCGTCTTTCCATTTCTTTACCAATCGATCTGGCAATTCAACATTCTCGTTGTTTTCGGTTAAAATATCGGGTAGATTCTCTACCAATGTACATTCTACCGTGCTTTTGTAATCCTCATAAGTACAAGCTGGTCCTGTTCTCACCCAATCCGACGGGAAAGCAGGATCTATTTCTGTAACAGGACCTGTGTGATTAACCACAGCATCCAATACAATTCTAATTCCTTTGGCATGGGCTTTTTGAACTAATTCTCTTAAATCTTCTTTAGTTCCGAAATTGGGATCTAAAGCAGTCCAATCCTTGGTCCAATAACCATGATATGCATAGGTTTTTCCGCTTCCTTCATCGGTTCCACCATGAATTTGTTCTACGATAGGCGTCATCCAGATCGCATCAATTCCAAGCTCAGTGAAATAATTATCATCAATTTTTTGAATGATACCACGCAAATCTCCTCCTTCAAAGCCTCTCAGAACATCCGCACTTTTATTTCTACCGAAATTATCATCATTAGAAGAATCGCCATTTTTGAAACGATCGGTTAATAGGAAATAAAAATTGGCATTCTCCCACAGGAAGTTATTTTTTTGCACACTTGCTTGAGGTGAAGTAGATTCAGTCGTTTTTTTAGCGGTTTTGCATGAATATAGCATAGCAACAAGCAAAGTTAATAGAAGATATTTATTCATATTTAAAGTAATAATTTTATAAAACTACAAAACTTTCTGTAGATTGAATTAAATCTTAACTTGCCAGCTTGGCTTTATGTAATCTTAGTTACACTTAGTTTAATTAAATTTTCGGACATTTGCCAATGAAATCCTTTTTTATAATATAGAAATGAAATCCTTTTTTATACTATAGAAATTGTTTTCATAATAAGAGTTTTTATGGTTAGTGGTCGGTAGGGGAAGCCCTACCGATTTTTTTTTATGCCGTAATTGAAATTCTTGTTTCCTAAAAACTTATGTCCGTTTTTATGTTACATTTCACAATCTGAAATCCATTTTCAATAGAATATATCTTGGATTCAGTGATTGTCTCATCTGATGTATATAATAATCTGCCACGTTGGTGCTTTCATAGTACCTCATGTTGAGCAAGTTTTTTGCTACTAGCGCAAAAGACCATGGTTTTTGCTTGGATCTAAATTTAACTTCAGAATCAAGGAAGTAAATAGGTTGCTTCGATCTGAAGTCATTGTGATAATAATCAAACCCAAGATTAGCCGACCAAATATCTTTTTTAAAAATAAGTTTAAAATTATTGGAAATTAAGCTGTTTGAATTTGTGAAATCTTGGCTGGAGCTGAAATTAATTTGATTCCATTTTAAGTTATTACTAAAATTAAACGGAAAATTAAATGCTGTTTTTAAGCCTAATTCCGCTTTCCATTGATCTGACTGATTAAGTCTTAACTGGGAGTTATTTACAACATTGTTGTATTCAGAAAAAAGATAATTTCCAGATAATTTGAAGGTTGACCTAAATATGTGAAGATATTTTTCTAATTCTACATGTGCAGAATAATTTTTATTTTTTGCAGATAAATTAAACTGTTCATTCAATACAAAGTTTTCGCTGATATAACTTTGGGTAGCGGGATTATTAGCATTGCTATAACTGGCGAGTCCAACAACGAATTTCTCCTGTTTTCTTAAATTATAATAGGTGTAGCCCAAAGTTGTCATCAAAGTTTTTCTAAAGGCTAGATTGGGTTGATTTTGTTTAAAATAACGATGTGATTGCATGATCCAATCATTAAATAAATTTCGACTTTTTGGCGCAGCTTCGTTATAGTTCAAGTTTAAAAATACTTTTGATCTACTTGCCAATTGATAGTGTAAGGATAAGGATGGAGCTAGAAAAAATTGATTTTTATCTAATGTTTTACTTAAAGGAAAATCTTCATTTTCTACCATAAAATTTTTAGCTTGTAAAGCTGGAATCAACTTCCATCGTTTGAAATCATAAGCTTTTTTAATACTTAAAGTGAACTCCATCATTTTCAAGCTCATATCATTTTTAGATATTAATGAGTTATCAGTCAAAAGATTTGAATTTAAACTCTCCTTGTTGAAATTATAAACACCTTCGATTTCTAATTTATTTTCATTCTTGTCTGAGGATAAAAATTTACTCGAAAATTGAAATGTTTCTTTCTGCTGTGCAATTTCTTGAAGCGTATACCCATTTTCAAATATTTCGTCGGAATGAATATCTAAGCCAATATCGATGCTGTTGTTTTGGGTGGCTTCATGCTTAGCATAAATGGCGCTAAATTGCAAAGCATTGGTGTCGTTTATTTTATAGGTATGCTTCAATTGATTTACCCAAAGTTTTGGTTTGGACTCAAGGTTAGAATTAAAGGAATTCGAACGATTGCTCAAGGTTTGATTTGAAAAAAAACTTTCTAATGCGTTGAAATTCGTCGATATTTCGGTCAAGGAACGATCATTAAATTTAATTTTCGCCAGCACATCTCCTTGATAAATTTGAGGCTTTTTCTGCGATATACTTTCCTCAAAGTTATTTTGAATCGGCTGCCCATCTAAGAAATAATCGGTGTTGTCCCTATCCATTTTACGATAGAAATCATCAACATAATTTAAATTGAATCTCAAAGCAAACTTTTTAGACACATTGACAATGTGATTCATACTTGCAAACCATTGTTGATTGGAGTTGTTTCTTTCTGTGGATAGTTGATTTGAACTCATCATTTCATGTATTAACAAATCACTTCTGAATTTGGAGAAAAGATAATCTTGCTGTGAAAAGCCTGATTCATAAATAGCATAAGGCGATCGGTTTTCTCCCAGATTATTATAGGATAATGTCGAGAAGTTTTTATTTTTTTGAGCCACCGAAAGTAAGTTAAGACCACTGTCAACCCTGTCTTTTATGCCATAACCTCCGTAGCCAAAAATAGACACATCGCTAATTCCTTTCTTTAATTTTAAGTTAAGAACAACAGATTTTGAATTTTCTATTTTCTTTAAAAGTGGATTTTCACTCCAGTTTTCTATGGCTTCAACCTCATCGATTATATCAACCGATATATTCTTGGTTCCTATGGTATAATTATAATTAAAAAGATCGTCCCCTTGGAGTAGAACACGTTCAATGTGCTTTCCTTTGTATTTAATTCTTCCTTGTTCGTCGACATCAATGCCTGGTAATTTCCTGAGTAAATCTTCTACCACTCTTTCTGTACCATCTTTATAGGATTCGGCATTATAACTCATCGTGTCGTTTTTAACGCGTACAGGTTTTTTGTCAGCTGTAATGATAATAGGCTCCAATTGAATCAAAGACGTTAAATGAAAATCAACTTGAATGTGCTGCTCTGTGTCTTTTAAGTTTAACTCTTTTTCTTGCTTTATATAATTGACCTTATAAACCTCAATAATAATATTACTGACTTGTTTATTCGATAAAATTTTGGATAAATTAAACTGATATTTCCCTTCAGCGTTGGTTTGTGTAAAAGAAAGTATTTGATCTCTATTTTCAGCGTTCTTTAGGACTACATGAACTGCATTCGGGTTTTCGGAGTTTTCTAAGCTAATATTTCCTTTCAGGATTTGCTGAGCAACTAAAACTTTAGAAATCAATAATAAAAAAAAGAAAAGAATGAATTTATTCAATTGATTTAAATAATTGCGTGAAAACTAATTCAAGTTTTAAGATTATTCTGGAAAACAATTGCAAGTTTCCATAGTGCTATAACAAGTTCTGGACGTAATATCTTCAATAACAGGTTGTTGCGTAGCTACATAGCGTAACATGCGGGTATCTCGATCTAAAATATATTGATAATATTCATCAAAATTAATGAGATCAAAATCTGGAAATGGGTGGATAGGGCTTCTAAGTGTACTATTCTGGGTATAATTTATATTTTCAGCTACAAATTTATAAGATAAATCAGCCTTGTTAATGCTTTGGGCTTCTAAAATAAGACCTGGCAGTCCCGACAATTTCCAAGGTCCATCTGAAATGGGAATTTCCATGGTGAACCAAACTTTCCATTCATGATCACGGAAAGTTGTAGTTGCCAAATGGCTTTTCATGTTTTTGATGTACTTCACCGAATCTTGTATCGTCCAGTTGATAATATTTAAAGAATCTAGAATTATATGGTTAAAATCTTTGTATCCCATCGCACGGGCATACATTTCATTTTTCTCAAAATCTTTGTAAACATTGACGTTAAAGGAATATCCATCAAAATCTGGATCTGCTTCTTTTGCTTCTTCATATAAGGAAGTGAAACGCGAAATATTATCTTGCCAAACTAATTTTGCGCGAGAGTAGGTATCCGGAGCATAAGGATTTTTGGTTTGTATGCTATATTCCGAATATTCTACTTCCAATCTTATTTTATCCTGCGCATGGATTATTTGAACCGAAGTAAAAATAATCCAACACAGCAATATTTTTAATATTTTCAAAACTTAATTTTTTTAATTATTTCCTGAGGCATCATCCTCCATAGCTTTTTTAATTTCTTGAAGAATCATTGCCTCAAGACAAGCACCTGACCATCCTTCATTTGCTGCTGTATAAGCGTCGTCACAATTCCCAGTGTATGAAGTAGAGGAATGAGATACGTCTCCAACACCATCACACATTTTTGTTACAGTTACCGTGCAAGATTTTAGCAACAACAAACTTTCATTTTGTGCAATTTCAATATGATTCACCTCAGAGCCTGCGCTTGCAAAGGAACTGATCATTAAAAAACCTAAAAATAATAAAATTGTTTTCATAATAATTTTGATTTAGGTTATAAAAATAAAAATAAAAATAAACAAATTTAATTATAAATATTTTCGGTTTTTATAATTGGAATATCTGATATTTTGGATTTGATATGTCGTATAAGTCACCTTACAGGTTAAATATTTCTGATAACTTTGTTTAAAATAATTGATATGCTACAATTCCTTATTAAATATAAGTTTTACTTCTTAGGTATTTTGGTGGGACTCATTGCTGGTTATCTGTATTATGTGCAGGTAGGTTGTTTAACAGGGTCATGTGCCATCACCTCAAATCCATGGGCATCTACAGCTTATGGTGGCATTTTCGGTTATTTTATAGCAGATTTTGCTGGTAAAAGAAAGAAGCCAGTTTTTGAAAACGAAGAGCTTGATACTAAATCACCTACAGATATTAATAGCTAATTAGACTATAAACCCGGTTTTATTAAAAGAAGTAATTAGATAGATGTTTTGGAATTATAAGAACTTCCTTTAGCCAATTTTTCGTGAATGGCTTATCAATGCTATTTCTCTTATAACAAACTTTTTTAGTTAATATCACTTGATATATGCCTTAATCCTTTATTTTTGCAAGGTTAAAATAAGTTCAATCGAATAAAGATCCAATTTTTGTCTCTTAAAAAATTATATCCTTTAAAATTTACGCCAATTCAGCAACCCAAAATTTGGGGTGGCGATTTATTGCATCGTTTTCTTAATAAGGATGGGAGAGACGAACCTATTGGCGAAAGCTGGGAGATATCTAATGTGGATAATAATCTCTCGGTTATTACTAATGGAGAAGCTAAGGGTAAAACACTTCATGAGCTAATATTAGATGAGAAAGATAGGATTTTAGGAGATGAGGTTTACGCAACTTTTGGAGCTGATTTCCCCATTTTAATTAAGTTTTTAGATGCCAAAGTTCAATTATCTATTCAGGTGCACCCAAACGATAAATGGGCCAAAGAATTAGAGAATGGGCGTGGAAAAACCGAAATGTGGTATATTATGCATGCTGAAAAGGATGCTAATCTGTATTTAGGTTGGAAAAAAGATTTAACGAAAGAAGAGATAGAAAAAGCTTTACTGGAAGGTAATGTAGAGGATTATCTTCAAAAATTTAATCCTAAAAAGGGCGATGTATATTATGTTCCTGCTACTACAGTACACTCGATTGGTAAGGGTGTTGTGTTGGCCGAAATACAGCAAACCTCTGACATCACTTATCGATTATTTGATTTTAATCGTAAAGAGAAAGGAGTGCCAAGAGATTTGCATATAGAAAAAGGATTGAAAGTTATGAACTCTAATTTTATTCCTGATTTGAAAAAGGAATATGAGCCAGTTGATAATCAGGCTGTTGATGTAGTAGATGAAGAATACTTCTGCATGAAATTTATTTCACTTACCGATACCATAGAGGTTGAAACGCACCAAAATTTTCAGATTTATATAGGAATTTCGGGGACATCTAAATTTGATGTAGATGGAGAAATCACGGAACTAAAAAAAGGAGAAACCTTGTTGATTCCTGCTAAAATGAAAGATTTTAGTATTCAATCCGAATCTGCTGAGTTACTTTGTGTGACTACTTAATTTTACTCATCATCCTCATTTTCTTCTGGATCGGGTAGTTTATAAATTTTATTTAATTGCTTCTTTAATTGTGTAAAACGCACAAAACCAATAATTAATATAATGATACTCACGCCAAGACAAGTAATCCCGATATAAGGCATTCCTCTAAAGTCTTCCATACCCAGAAAAGCAATTCCAGCAATGATAAGATACAAAGCCGACCTAACATAGGTTAATAGAGTTCGCTCATTCGCAAGTTTAGTTCGCTGCAAAGCCAAGTGATCACGTAATATGATTTTCTCTTTTACATCATATTCATCGGTGAATTTGATGAGTTTTTTGACTTGTCTTTTACTATTTATAAATTTTTTGGACATAATTCTATCTTGAATCTTGCTCAAATTTATTTAAAGTTAAGCATCATTTCTATCTCCATCAACTAAATTTTAATTTCAATTGTGATTCATGCTACAAATAAAATTAAAAAATAGTTATAATTTTATAAGATAACTGTTTAACTTCTCAATATTAAACTCATGAAAAACCTAATATTCTTCAGTCTACTTAGCTTTTTCATTCTTTCTTGTGAAAAGAAAGATGAAACGACATCTTCACAGGAAATTAGCACATCTTCAAACGATGATTCAATCGATTTTTTAACCAATGGACAAGTGATAGCTATGAACTCTCAAAAGGCTTTAGGAAGTCAATTAATGGCTAAATTACAAGAAGGTGGACCTATTCATGCCTTAGAATTTTGCTCGGTAGAAGCTATTCCCATTACGGATAGTTTGTCTAAAGTGCATCAAGTAAAAATATCACGTGTATCTGATAAAAATAGAAATCCTGAGAATAAAGCCGGTCATGCACAATTAGATTATATGGATTTGGTTAAAAATCAATTGAAATATGGAGAAAAACCTATGCCTTTATTGGAGCCAACGAGTAAAAATCCTAAAGCTTATTATCCCATAGTGACCAATGCCATGTGTTTGCAATGTCATGGAACCCCAGGAAAAGAAATGACGAAAGAAACCTATGCTAAGATTCAAGAATTATATCCTGATGATAAAGCAATCGGTTATAAAGAAAATCAACTTCGTGGAATTTGGGTGATTGAAATGATGAAAAACACACCTTAGGTCAATTTTAAAATAAAAATCAAGCCAATAAACTATCTATTTTATTTTTAAATGGATAGTTTTTTTTGTTTAAACTAACTTGTATTTCAGGAAGTTATCTAATTGAATGCAAGCTTCTTCGTATCCCATGTTGAATATCTGATCCAAATTAGATTTAGATAAAACGTTAAAACTATTCAAGGCTTTAGGAGCGATTAGTACATCACATTGATTTAAATTCTTTTTTGAAATAGCATTTCTCATGATTAAGTAAGATCTAAGCAATACGCTGCGAGTACTTTTTAGATTCTTGTCTGATATTTCTTGAAGTGGATTTACATAAACTCCAATAATATTATCAGACAATGGAATCAGTGGCTCAACGGGTAAATTGTTGGTAACCCCACCATCACACAATAATCTATTTTTAAATTTAATAGGTGAAAACACACCGGGTATGGCGGCGGATGCAATTAAGGGCAATATTAATTCACCTTCGAAGTAAAATCTAGTTTTAGCTTCTATCAAATCCGTGGTTCCTACAAAAAGTGGAATCTCTAAAGATTCAAAGCTATCTTCTTTGAAAATGTTTGCAAATAGAGGTGCAAATTTAGTGCTGTCTAATAAGCCTGCCTTTTGGAAAGTATAATTTTTATAGGAAACAACATTGGCTTCTTTGAAAAAATAAAATATATCGTTCCAGTCGAGTCCTGCAGCATACAAAGCTCCTATAATTGCGCCGGCACTTGTCCCTGAAATAAAACTTGGCGTGATATTACGCTCAGTCATAGCTTTAATGACACCAATATGCGCCGCACCTCTATAGCCACCCCCCGAAAGAACTAAACCGATTTTATTGTCTTCATACATAAGTCTAAAGATAAAAAAAAGTGAGAACTAAACATTCTCACTTTATAATTATTTAAACGATATCTCTTTTAATTGGGCAGATGATCTTTGTATTTTCCGTAAACAAATGTTCCGAGTACAGCACTCAAGATAGTGACAAAGATTACTGTATAACCATAACCGAAATTAGCAAAAAGTGGACCTGGGCAAGCTCCTGTCATAGCCCAGCCTAATCCAAATATGAAACCACCGAAAATTTGCCCTTTTCTAAACTCTTTAGGACTGATTTTGATGCTTTCTCCATAAATGGTTTTTAAATTTAATTTCTTAATAATCAATACAGAAATAATTCCCATAACTACAGCAGATCCAATCACCCCATACATATGAAATGATTCAAATCTGAACATTTCTTGGATTCTAAACCAACTTACTAACTCAGCTTTTACAATGATGACCCCAAACCAAATACCCAATAAAAGATACTTTAAATTATACCACCATGGATGTTTTTTCTCACTTTCGTTCACACAGTCTGTTCCATCTCTTAATGTTTTGTCTTGTAAATTCATCTGATTATAGGTTTAAGATTAAAGGTAAGATTAAGTGTGTCATAAAAATTCCACCTAACATGAAGAAAATTGTAGCTACCAAAGAAGGCCATTGCAGATTAGATAAGCCCATAATAGAGTGACCGCTCGTGCATCCACCAGCATATCTGGTTCCAAATCCAACCAAGAAACCACCCACGACAAGAAGTATAAATCCTCTTAAGGTAAATAAACCTTCCCAAGAGAAAATCTCTGTTGGCTCATAACCTTGTGCCGTGCTAATACCGAATTGACTTAAATGTTCTGTTAGAGATGATGCAACAACAATGTTTTCTGGATTGTGTAGCAATAAAAAGGAAATAAAACCACCTAATATGATTCCTCCAACAAAAAATAAGTTCCATATTTCCTTTTTCCAATCATAATCGAAGAAAGGAATTTTATTTGGAATACAAGCTGCGCAAGTATGTCTTAGGGAAGAGCTTATCCCAAAAGACTTGTTGCCAATAAGCAATAAGAAAGGCACTGTTAATCCAATTAATGGACCTGCAACATACCAAGGCCATGGCTGTTTTAAAAACTCTAACATATATCTTTATTTTTTTGTACATATTAATTTAGATTCAAAAATAATTTAATTTTTTCTCTAAATTGAAGTTGCAAAGATATAGAAAGCGCTTATCGAGAGGCGTAACTTGAGTTACTTAAAACTATGTCTTTGTGAGCTGAACGAGCTAGGAATTAGAAGAATTTTTATCAATAGTTTCTTTAACTTTTTCTGAAAGTTTGTCATTCTTTTTATCTATATACACAGGAAATAGGAAACTTGTGGGATGTGTTTTGATCTCCTGAATAACCGACAAACTCAATGGCTTTAATTCTCTTAAAGGTACACTCTTGGATTTAAAAGCCAATAATAAAGAAAGTCCAAAGCTTACGATAAAGTTCATAAATCCAATCAATCCAATACCAAGAATAGACCAAATCCAGGTTTCGGTAGATATTTCTGCCTGCGAACCGAATAAGGCTAATCCAAAATTTCCAGCAGCAAATGTGATGTGACGAATGTCTAGGTCTAAACCAAGAAATGCTCCAATAGAAGCGGTGGATCCCATAAAAATACCAAACCATAGGTTAGAAATCACGCCTGGCCATTTGTTGTCATGCCAGGTTTTTAATTTCTCTGCACGTTGCAAACCAAAAGTCCATTTAATGGTGGGATTGTCCGCGAGTCTTTTTGAAATCCCATAAAACTTATTGCGATTGGCTACCTGACCAGCTATAATCCCCGATACAAATAAAAATACACCTGCAATCGCAGCATGGAATAATGCTTTTGATGTTGTTGGGTTTAGATCATACAATAATTTAGGCCATGCCTTAATACTAATGTCATTTCCAGTGAGTAAATATATAATAAACACACCCAGCGACGCCACTGCCATGGCCATTACCACGTTACCTACAAAAGCAATGAATTGAGTTCTAAATAATTGCGAGAAATAAACAGCAAAAGCTCTATAACGATACCTTGCCTTTACATCGAGATTGATTCCCTTTTCTATCAAGTCCACCAATGTAGAAGCTGTCATGGCAGGTTGCTTGGTCGCTAAGGTGAATCCCATTAAATATAAGATTATGAAGCCAATGGAATAGTTAAGCGAGTAAAAGAAAGCATGCCCAAAATCACTCACCTGCAAGTCAGTAAGTAATAATTTAATGATACATAAAATACCAACAATAAATCCTCCACCCAAAGCGGTGTAGAGCATTTTCCAATATTCTTTTCGGCTAGAGGAAATATATTTTTCTCCTGTTTTTGCTTTATGCGAACTTATTTCTGACGCCACCAACCTAGTTGAATCTGACACGAATTCCATTAGCTTTTTACGGCTTGAGTGAATCTCCATCAAAACATAAAACAAATGAGTTAATTTAATGTTTTTGATGTCTTCCTCTTCTCGCGCGAGCAAAGGAAGCATCAACTCAATACGATTTAATTGCTCTCGAATTCTATTAATATCTCGATTGGTTTGCAGTGTGATTCCATAGGTTTCACTTCCTTTATAAGCTTTCGCTAAATAGTTTTTACACTGCTGGAGCAAAACATAAATCTGCTTATAATCCTCGTCGTCTTTGCTTTTTAATTCGTTATTAGAACTTGCTTTATCCCACAAATCCTCAATTTCTCGATACAATGCAACAAAGGGAGAATTCTTGTTTTGATAAGAGGGCGTAAGGTTGACAATATCTTTTTCTAAGGCCGATCCACTTGCGCGCAATGCAATCACAACCACCGAATAATAAATTTGCCACATACTTCCTTCTTGTTCAAAAGAAGTATCGATTTCTGGCACTTCCAGAACATCAAATAAACGAACTAATTGATTGTAATCTATAGATGTAACCCATTGAATGTCATTTTTCTGGTGAAATACTTGCTTAAACAAATATCTCATTTTTCGAGAGTCAGAGGTTTCTGGAAGAATTTTATCGGTTAGCCTTTTTCTAAACTCTTGCCCAAAACTTTCTACAGACGGAAGACCAACATCGGTAATCATCTCCGTGAAAAAACGATTCTTGAATAGGGCGTCTAAATAATGCTTAAAACTCTCTTTATAATCCGGATTTTCCTCTAAAATCTTAATGAGTTTTTCTAACCCAATCTTGGCTGCGTCTTTCTTCGGGCGAATCGTGTTTACAATTAAAACCAATAAGTTCACTTGGTCGTTTACTAAATCCCAACCTTGATTTTTTGTGAAATAAGTGGAGAAAATATCCTCTAAGCTAGATTTGTTAATATGACTCTTGTGCAGGGGCATTAAAAAAGGTTTTTAGACTATTAGCTACAAGTATTCTGATAAACAAATGGACAGAATTTATACTTGAGCATCATCCTATGGATGTGGTTTTGCAAGGCAAAAGTACATTTAATAATCATATTTAAAGGAAATATATGCTTTTAAGATAAACAAACGAATAAGATATAACGACTTTAAATCAGATTAATCTCATCCAATTTTTTTAAAAATAAAGACGATTCATTTAATAATTTAATTTTATTAATTAACTTGGACGTTCTTTAGAATTAACCAATTAAGAAGTGATTTCCATTTCTTTCATTACATAAATATTTGCACATGCAAGACAACTTTTCTCTTAAAGTAAACGATGAATATACGTTTTCGCTTACGCCAAAAGATGCAGAAGAATTAGACGTTTTAGCACTAGATGAAACGAATTTTCACCTGCTCAAGGACCATAAATCATATAAGATTAAAATGTTGGACTCCAACTTTCATCAGAAAAAATATGCTGTTGAGGTAAATGGAAACCTATATCAAGTCGATATTTCCGATGCCTTGGATCAACTCATCAAAGATTTAGGATTCGAGGTGGGAGAAGGCAAAAAAGTGAATGCTGTTCATGCACCAATGCCGGGTCTAATTTTCGATATCATGGTAAATGTTGGTGATGAAGTGACCGAGGGTCAATCCCTATTAATCTTAGAAGCCATGAAAATGGAAAATGTAATTTCCTCGCCAAGAGATGGGGTGATCAAAGAAATTTATGTGAGCAAAGGTCAAGCGATTGAGAAGAAATATTTAATGATTGAATTCGAATAAGCAAGTATGAGAAAGATATTAGTAGCAAATCGTGGTGAAATCGCGATGAGAGTCATAAAGTCTGCCAGGAAAATGGGAATTAAGACCGTAGCGGTTTATTCTGTAGCGGATAGAAACGCGCCTCATGTTAAAATTGCTGATGAGGCAGTTTGTATTGGAGAAGCTCCTTCTTCAGAATCTTACTTGCGGGCGGATAAAATTTTAGAAGTCGCCAAATCATTAAACGTAGATGGTATTCATCCGGGTTATGGGTTCTTAAGTGAAAATGCTGATTTTGCTGAAAAAGTTACAGCTAGCGGAATTACTTTCATCGGTCCAAAACCACATGCTATTCGAGTAATGGGAAGTAAGTTGGCAGCTAAAGAAGCTGTGAGTCACTATGATATTCCAATGGTTCCGGGTATTGATGAAGCTATTACAGATGTAGAAAAGGCTCGTTCTATAGCCAAAGAGATTGGATTCCCGATTTTAATTAAAGCATCTGCTGGTGGAGGTGGAAAAGGAATGCGCGTAGTGGAGAAAGAAGAGGACTTAGAATCTCAAATGAATCGTGCGATTTCTGAAGCAACTTCCGCTTTTGGAGATGGTTCAATTTTTATTGAAAAATATGTTACCTCTCCACGTCATATCGAGATTCAAGTATTAGCCGATGAGCATGGAAATGTGGTTCATCTTTTCGAACGCGAATGTAGTGTTCAAAGACGTCATCAAAAAGTAGTTGAAGAAGCTCCTTCTAGTGTTTTAACACCAGAAAAAAGAGCCGAAATGGGTAAGGCGGCAGTTGCAGTTGCTAAGGCTTGTGACTATGTAGGCGCTGGAACCGTTGAGTTTTTAATCGATGGAAATTTAGATTTTTATTTCCTAGAAATGAATACGCGTCTGCAAGTTGAGCATCCAGTGACAGAAATGATTACCGGAAAGGATTTGGTGGAATTACAAATCAGAATTGCGAGAGGAGAAAAATTACCATTCGCACAAGAGGACTTGACTTTTAAAGGTCATGCACTAGAATTAAGAGTTTATGCAGAAGATCCTGTTAAAGACTTTTTGCCAAGTGTAGGTATTTTAGAAACTTATAAGTTGCCTCAAGGTGAAGGAATTAGAGTGGATAATGGATTCGAAGAAGGAATGGAAATTCCAATTTACTATGATCCAATGATTTCTAAGTTAATTACTTATGGTGAAAATAGAGAAGAAGCGATTGCTAAAATGATTGAGGCGATTGATGCTTATAAAGTGGAGGGTGTTGAAACGACTTTATCTTTCGGAAAATTTGTTTGTCAGCACGAAGCTTTTGTGAGTGGTGATTATGATACAGGTTTTGTGAAAGACCATTATACGCCAGAGGCATTACATATAGAGCCGGAAAAGGAGGCTGAAGTAGCGGCGCTTATGGCTGTTTATCAGTATTTAAAAGATCAAAAATTAGTTCGCTTACCAAAATAAGATTTTAATGAAAACGAAGATAAAAACATTACAAGAGAAATTAGATCTTGCGTATTTAGGCGGAGGAGAAAAACGAATAGAAAAGCAGCATCAGAAGAAAAAGCTAACCGCACGTGAGCGAATTTTATATTTATTAGACGATGGCTCTTTTGAAGAGATTGGTGCTTTGGTTACACATAGAACAAAGGATTTTGGGATGGAAGACCAAAAATTCTATGGCGATGGTGTAGTGACAGGCTATGGAACTATCAATGGTAGATTAGTTTACATTTTTGCACAAGATTTTACGGTATTTGGTGGGTCTTTATCAGAAACCCATGCGGAAAAAATATGTAAAGTGATGGAAATGGCCTTGAATGTTGGTGCGCCTATGATTGGTCTTAATGATTCGGGTGGAGCAAGAATTCAAGAAGGTGTTCGCTCATTGGGTGGTTATGCTGATATATTTTATCGCAATGTTCAAGCATCGGGTGTGATTCCTCAGATCTCTGCGATTATGGGTCCTTGTGCCGGGGGAGCGGTTTACTCGCCAGCTATGACGGATTTTACGATGATGGTACAGGATACTAGTTATATGTTCGTAACAGGTCCAAACGTTGTTAAAACAGTAACCAACGAAGAAATTACATCCGAAGAATTAGGAGGTGCGAGTACGCACTCTACAAAATCTGGAGTGGCGCATACGGTGTCTGCCAATGATGTTCAATGTTTGGAAGATTTAAAAAAGTTATTGAGCTATATTCCTCAGAATAACAAAGAAAAGCCAGAGGCCTTAGAATATACTTTAGGGGAAGAAATTCGTGAAGAATTAATGGATATTGTTCCCGAAAATGCCAATAAGCCCTATGATATGAAAGCGGTGATTGAAGGAATTATTGATAAAGATTCTTTCTACGAAATCCATAAAGATTACGCTGAAAATATAATTGTTGGTTTCGCACGCTTAGGTGGAAAAAGCATCGGAATTGTAGCCAATAATCCCATGTTTTTAGCGGGAGTTTTAGACGTAAATTCTTCTAAAAAAGCAGCTCGTTTTGTTAGATTCTGTGATTGTTTCAATATCCCGTTATTGGTATTGGAAGACGTTCCTGGGTTCTTGCCAGGTACAGACCAAGAGTGGAATGGAATTATCGTAAACGGAGCTAAACTGCTTTATGCATTTAGTGAGGCAACTGTTCCAAGAGTAACTGTCATCACTCGTAAAGCCTATGGTGGGGCATATGATGTAATGAACTCCAAACACATTGGTTCTGATATGAACTATGCTTGGCCATCGGCTGAGATCGCTGTGATGGGAGCTAAAGGTGCTGCAGAGATCATTTTTAAAAATGAAATTGCTAAAGCAGACGACAAACAAGCTAAATGGTTAGAAAAAGAAGCTGAATATGCTGAGCTATTTGCTAATCCTTATTCCGCAGCAGAAAGAGGATTTATAGATGAGGTGATTTTACCAAATCAAACACGCAAAAAGTTAATCAAAGCTTTTGCTATGTTAGAAAATAAAACTGTTAACAAACCAGATAGAAAACACGGTAATATTCCACTATAATTGAAATAAATATTAAATTATTCATAAAACGTCGAAAAGTATCCATTAATTAAGAAATTTATTAGACTTTTCGGCGTTTTATAATTTACAATGGTTAGAAAGATAAGTGTAGTTTTAGGGTTAATGCTGTTTGTGTGGAGTTCTGCCCAAGAATTTCAAATTAAACAAGACGATGATGATATTCTGTTCTTTAATGAATCAGAACAAACTTATGAGATTTGGCTCCGGGTTCAAGACACTGCCTATAATGAGATAGTTTTGCCAGGTCAAATGAAGAAAATTATCAATTCCTCACATTTAACAAAGGAAGATTTACGTAATTCAGAAATAATCCAAGCCTATTCCTACAGAGCTTTGGCGCAGGATGTTTTACTTTCTTTAGATGGTTTTTATGATCGATTAGATAAGAGTAGAAAATTACTCAATCGTGGCTCTAAAGAGGTGAATCAGCCATTTTATAGAATGGATGTTTTCGACGAGTTTTTAGAGCTTGAAGAGCAAAAGCAACAAAAACAGAATCTAAAATCTTCTCAGCTAGAGAATTTTGTGGCTAGTTCTGTGCTTCCAAAGTCGAAAAACCTAATGGCTAAAACCAATAGAGATAACAGTAAAAGTCAAAAAGAATTACTGAGTGTGGTGAGCAAATTCGTGGCCACAAAAGTTAAGCACGAAGGCGAGTTGCCTGCCTTTTTGGAAGAGATGAACAAAATCGAAACTTTGTTTTATCAATACCTCAATGAAGATAATCAGACGCAGGAATTAGGTAGTTTAGAGGAAA
The DNA here is from genome assembly GCA_048268105.1 of Weeksellaceae bacterium. Lineage (GTDB taxonomy): Bacteria > Bacteroidota > Bacteroidia > Flavobacteriales > Weeksellaceae > Profundicola. The sequence goes on along the minus strand of JBLWWH010000011.1, from coordinate 56,948 downwards.
ACGACTTTAAATTATTCACCAATAATCCCGGGACCGAGGTAGGTGTATATATCACGACCAATAGTTTTGGGAAAATAGAAAGATACAACTATCCCGAAATGGACACACGTGGCTTTAATTTTGAGGTTTTTGCAAGTCAGCGTTTTCACCAAATGAGAGTTTCTAAGCGAAGAACCTTAAACTATCACGCTGCAGCGAGTTATTTGAGTTTAAAAGATAAAGGATTTGATTTAAAGAAGAGTTTTATCACTTTTGGGCCGCAAGTTCGTTATACCGGTTATTATGAAAATCAAGTTGCCCTAATCGCAGAAGGTGGATTAGTGATGGATATCACCGCCGATAAATATATGATGCCAAAAGATGAAAAGCAGTTTGGCTATTATTTGGGAGGTGAGATTTCCTTACTTTTTATTAGAATCGGAGTTAGATATTACGACCGTCTTACAGAACCCGAATTATCTCCAGAAGGGAATTTATATTATCGATTGGGCTTGGTCGCTAAATTTTAATTCAAAACCTTTTCAAAAGCCTTCCGAGCATCACCATTAAAGTAAACTTCGCCACAATATTGATAGCCTGCTTGGTCTAAAATTCGTAGCATAGCAGGATTATCATAATTGGTATCTATGCGTATGCTGAATGTTTCGTTTTCGATGGCTAATTGTTCGATTTTTTGCATTAAAATCTTCACAAATCCTTGTCCTTTGCCTTTTTCAGACACTGCAATTCTATGGACAACTACATAGGATTGATCACTCAACCAAGACCCTTCGATCTTTTCGTAAGCAGGTTCTATATCAAAAATGATGGCCGCATAAGCCAGAATTCCATTTTCGTTAGTAAGCACATAGGCATAGGAATTATTAATATCGGTTCGTATACTTTGGATATTGGGATAACCATTTTGCCATTGCTTGCTTCCATCGGCTTTGCGCGAGGCAATTGCAAATTGAATAATCTGCCAAATTTTATTTAAATCAGATGCATTGGCTTTTCTAAAATCAGTTTGAGATGTCATGGATTTTAAATTTCTTGGTCCAAACTACAATTTTAAAATGTAAAAAATGGACTTTAATTGTAGATTAGCGCGCTAATACAAGATTAAAATTAGATTGAAGGTAATTCAACAACATATCGTTTATAAGGTCGAAAAACCCATTCGATTACAAGAATATGGAGTTGATTTATTTAGCGAAATCCCGACTAAATCGGCAGTGAAAAAAGCCATTAAAAAAGAATTAATTTTAGTCAATGGCAAACCCACAAGTACGGCGTATTTCGTTAAAGAAAATGATTTAATTGAGTTGTTAGAAGTTCAAAAATCCAAACAAAAGATATATCGCCTAGCAATTGAAGTTTTATACGAAGATGATTATTTAGCTGTCATTAATAAACCCGCTGGAATTTCAGTGAGTGGAAATAAGTTTGCCACCATTGCTAATGCTTTGATTCTACATATTCAGCCTAGTTCACAAGCAGATGCTGTGCAACCATTTCCAGTGCATAGATTAGATTATCCAACAAGTGGATGTTTAATTATCGCCAAAACCGCAAAAGCTAAGCGCACATTACACACGATGTTTGAGGAGCACAAAATCGATAAAACTTATCGCGCTGTGAGCGTGGGTAAAATGATAAACACACAAGGAGATATTGAATTTGATGTAGATGATAAAAAGGCATATACCACATATAATGTGCTTCAATCCTTAAAATCAGAAAAATTTGAGGCCTTAAATCTAGTCGAACTTTACCCCCAGACAGGTCGCAAACATCAATTGCGCCAACATTTATTTGCTATCGGAAATCCCATCATGGGTGATCAGAAATACTTTATCGAAACTAAAAAACATCAAGGATACGGCTTATATTTACATGCATTCGCAGTGGCGTTCATACATCCATATACGAAAGCGAATTTATACATTCAATCTAAAATGCCTGTAAAGTTCACTCGATTGTTTTCTGATTTTATTGAGTCTTAATCTGTTGAGAAACAATTAGACTAAATAAATTATCTGTAAATTTGCAATGCAAGCATAATAAATTATGAAAGATATTACCGAAGTTTTAAATATAAAATATCCTTTGATTATGGCGCCTATGTTTTTGGTTTCCAATACAGCCATGGTGATAGAGGGTATGAAAATGGGCGTGGCGGGATGTATTCCTGCTTTAAATTACAGAACCATAGAGGAATTGGTAGCTGCGATTGAGGAATTGAAAAAAGCAAAAACTGTAAATGGTGCTTTTGGGTTTAACTTAATTGTAAATAAATCCAATCCTAAACTCCCAGCGCAACTAGATGCTATTTGTGAGCATGGTGCGGATTTCATTATTACATCATTAGGAAAGCCAGATGAGGTGATTAGAAAAGCTCATGCCAAGGGGATCAAGGTTTTTTGTGATGTAACCAACTTGAGTTATGCTAAAAAGGTAGAAGAATTAGGTGCCGATGCATTGATTGCGGTAAACAATCAAGCGGGTGGACATAGAGGAAATATAGATCCAGAAGTTTTAATTACTGAACTTAAAACTAATTGTAACATTCCTGTTATTTCGGCCGGTGGAGTTGGTAATTACGAACAATACCAACATGTAATGTCCTTAGGTGCGGCTGGAGTTTCTGTGGGAAGTCCATTTATTGCAAGTGTGGAATCTGGCGTAAACGAGGAATATAAACAGGCATGTGTGGATTATGGCGAAAAGGACATTGTCATGACACAGAAAATTTCGGGGACGCCATGTACAGTTATTAACACACCATATGTTCAGAAAATTGGAACAGAGACCACTTGGTTAGAAGATTTTTTGAACAGATATAAAAGTTTAAAGAAATATGTGAAAATGCTGAGGTTTATGAAAGGAACCAATGCTGTGACCAAAGCTGCAACGCAAGCGACGTATAAAACGGTGTGGGTTGCAGGTCCAACGATCGAGGAAACAAAAGCGATTGAGCCAACGCGAGACATTATTAAAAGAATATTAGGCCTTTCTTGAATTGGCTAAATTTTTGAAGGAAAGAAGAAAAAATTATTTGATGAAGAAATTTATTTCACTATTAAGTATAGTCCTGATTTTAGCGTCATGCTCAACAAAGCAAGCTAATCAAGATGAAGTAGAAACAAAAGATAACGTTATGAATTCAGAGAAAAAAGATTTAGAGTATAAAGAAGTAGATATTGATGGTGAACCAGCTTTGATTGGTGAAATTAATCAAGAAATGCTTCAAGGAGAGAACTACAATACATGGTATTCATTTTTTAAAGATGATTACAAAGTAAACTCAGAAATTGTCGATGAGCTTAAAGGGAAAATCAACGATTACGATGTTAAAGTTTTTATTGGAACTTGGTGTTCAGATTCACAAGTCAAAGGTCCAGCTTTCTTTAAAGTTTTAGAAGAAGCAGGATATGATATGAGCAAAATGCAAATGTTCAGTTTAGATAGAGACAAGAAAGGATTAAATCAAGAAGAGCTTACTTATGGTGTTTCTCATGTGCCTACTTTCTTATTTATAAAAGATGGTAAAGAAGCAGGAAGAATCGTTGAAAATCCGATTAACTCTATAGAAGAAGATATACGTGATATTCTAAACGGAACTCCACAAATCCCTAATTACGCAGAATAATTGAAGTCAATTAAACCTTTCATTAAATATATCGCAGCCTTTGTTGCAGGGGTTATACTCACTTATTTTATTGTCAATTGGACAGAGAAAGACACCAAAGTCGAAGCTTCGCATACCATTGCTTATGGTATTGAACGCCTGAATAAAATGGTAGTTGCAGAGCAGAATTATGCTAATTTCTATTCTCATAAAAGCAAGACAAGTTATATGGGTGATTTGTTTTCATTTGATAAAAATCTTCTGCTGAAAGTTGATATTCGAGCCCAGGCGAGTTATGATTTAAAACAAATGGAGGTTGAGCTTGATTCCATAAATGAAACGATTTATATTCGTTCGATTCCTGAGCTTAAGATTGAAACTTTCTCTGATGTAGAGTTTTTTGAAATGAATCAAAGTAGATTAAATCAATTTACAAAAGATGAAATCAACGGAATCAAGAAAAGAGCAGTAGATGAAGTTAAAAAGACCATAGACCAAACCGATTTAAAGCAACAGGCGCACGATCAATTGATCTCGAATTTAGAAGATATTTATCTTCTTGCTAAAATTTATGGTTGGAAGATAGAGGATACAACGAAATACGCTCAGGAATTAGAGCAGAAAGTTAAGTTTTAGGCTTCACTTTAATAATATTAAAATTGGAAGAAATCAAGTATTTCTTCCAATTTTTTTATACCTTGAAATATGAAAAATAAAACACGCTGTGCTTGGGCCGAAGCTGGCGACGAGAAATATATTGCCTATCACGACAACGAATGGGGAAAACCGGTTCATGATGATCAAACGCATTATGAATTTTTAGTTTTGGAGAGTTTTCAATCTGGTTTAAGTTGGAAAACGATTCTTAACAAACGTGATAACTTTAGAAAAGCATTTGCTGAATTTGATTATGAAAAAGTAGCGAAATTCACTGAAGATAAAGTTGAAGAATTATTGCAAGACAAAGGTATTGTAAGAAATCAACTCAAGATTAGAGCAGCGATCAATAATGCACAGCGTTTTCAAGAGATTAGAGAGGAGTTCGGCACTTTTGATAACTATATTTGGAGTTTTACAGATCATAAAGTCATTAAAGGCCATTGGAGAGAAATTTCAGAAGTACCAGCTACAACAGATTTGTCAGATAAAATCGCTAAAGATTTAAAAAATAGAGGTTTTAAATTTTTAGGAAGTACAACGATTTATGCTTATTTACAAGCCACTGGAATCATAAACGATCATACGATTGATTGTTTTTGTTATAATAATGAATAGGACATAGAATGTCATATTTTTTTGAATTCATACATTTGCTACATAGAAATGATTTATGCCTGAAAATAATAAGTTTAAAAAAGACGCACTTAGATATCATAGTGCTTACCCAAAAGGGAAAATACAAGTAGTTCCTACCAAAAACCATAGCACACAAAGAGATTTGTCTTTGGCTTATTCTCCGGGGGTAGCTGCACCTTGTCTTGAGATTGAAAATGATGTTCGGAAAGTGTATGATTATACGGCCAAAGGAAACTTAGTTGCTGTAATTAGTAATGGAACTGCCGTATTAGGATTGGGAGATATTGGTCCAGAAGCATCAAAACCAGTGATGGAAGGTAAGGGATTATTATTCAAAATCTTCTCGGATATTGATGTTTTTGACATCGAAATCAATGAAAAAGATCCAGAAAAATTTGTTGATATCGTGAAGGCGATCTCGCCAACCTTTGGTGGAATCAATTTAGAAGACATCAAAGCGCCAGAAGCTTTTTATATAGAGCAAAAACTAAAAGAGGAATTGAACATTCCTGTCATGCATGATGATCAGCACGGAACAGCTATTATCTCAACCGCTGCTTTAAAAAATGCTTTAGAAATCGCTCATAAAAAGGTAGAGGACGTTAGAGTAATTGTTAATGGCGCCGGAGCAGCAGCTATTTCATGTACAAATCTTTACAAAATTTTAGGTGTTAAAGCCGAAAATATCATCATGTGTGATAGTAAAGGTGTGATTTCTACCAAAAGAACTGACTTAAATGAGCAAAAACAGGCTTTTGCGGTGGATACAGATAAAACTACTTTGGCGGAAGCAGTTGACGGTGCAGATGTATTTATCGGCTTGTCGGTGGGTGGGGTTTTAACCCCAGAAATGTTGCTTACGATGGCAGAGAATCCTATAGTTTTTGCCTTAGCGAATCCGGAGCCAGAGATAGAATATAAATTAGCGATGGATACCCGCGATGATGTGATTATGGCAACTGGGCGAAGTGATTATCCTAACCAAGTAAACAACGTTTTAGGGTTTCCTTACATTTTTAGAGGCGCTTTAGACGTTCAAGCTGAAAAGATTAATGAGGAAATGAAAATGGCAGCGGTTCATGCCTTGAGCGATTTAACCAAGGAGCCGGTTCCAGAGTTAGTTTTATTAGCTTATAACAACAAAAACTTATCTTTTGGAGCAGAATATATTATTCCTAAGCCTTTTGATAATAGATTGATAACCAAGGTTTCTATGGCGGTTGCAAGGGCAGCCATGGAATCTGGGGTAGCACGTAAAAATATTGATGATTGGGTTGCCTACGAAGAGCATTTATTGGCTAGAATGGGTAGTGATCAGAAATTGATCAGAATGATGCAAAATCGTGCTCGAGCTAATAAAAAAAGAGTTGCTCTCACCAATGCAGAAGAATATAATGTGCTAAAAGCAGCTCAGATTCTACATGACGATGGTCTTGCCATCCCTGTTCTTCTAGGAAACAGAAAGAAGATCAAACAATTGATGGAGGATTCTGCCATAGAAGCAGATTTTGAAATTATTGATCCAAGATCAGATGATTTTGAAATGTTAAGGGAAAAATATGCTCATCTCTATTGGGAAAAGCGCAACCGCAAAGGAACCACCTTATACGAGGCTAGAAGAGCGATGCGCAATCGTGATTATTTTGGTGCGATGATGGTAGAAACGGGTGATGCAGATGCATTTTTAACAGGATATTCTAAGAGTTATTCCAATGCATTAGTTCCTCTTTTGCAAGTGATTGGTAAAGACAAAACCGTGGAGAAAGTATCGGGAATGATGATGCTACTCACCAGTAGGGGACCTATGTTCTTTGCAGATACAGCCATTATCAGAAGACCCGACTGGAAAGATTTAGTAAGAATCGCCAGAATGACTTCATATGTAGTGAAGAGTTTGGGTATAGAGCCTGTGGTGGCTATGTTGTCGTATGAGAATTTCTCGGCAAGTGCAGCATCTTCTAAAGAGGTGGCAAAAGCTGTAGCGCATTTACATAAGGCCGTTCCTGACTTAATCGTAGACGGAGAGATTCAGCCTGATTTTGCGCTGGATGAGGATTTAGTCTTAAGCGAGTTTCCATTTTCTAAATTAGCAGGTAAAAAAGTGAATACAATGATTTTCCCTAATTTATCTTCTGGAAACCTATCATATAAAATTTTGAGAAGCGTACACAAAGCACAAACCATTGGACCTATTTTATTGGGAATGAATAAACCTGTTCATATTTTGCAAATGCGTTGTAGTGTAGAGGAAATAGTTAACTTAGCAACTATCGCTGTTTTAGATGCTCAACAAAGAAATTCATGATTGCACAAGTAAGAGGACGACTTATAGAAATACATCCCTCTCACGCCATAGTTGACTGTGGTGGAGTAGGATATCATGTAAATATTAGCTTAACGACTTACGCTAAAATTCAAAAAGAAGAAAACGTACTTTTCTATACCCACCATTTGGTTAGAGAAGATGCTCAAATTCTTTATGGTTTTGCCGATAAAGAAGAACGCTTTGTATTTGAACAGTTAATCTCTGTCAACGGAGTTGGGCCTGCCTCCGGAATGATGATGATTTCGACATTAAGCCCTAGTGAAATATACCATGCAATTGGTAGCGAGGATGCTAAAACTTTACAATCTGTAAAGGGAATTGGTATCAAAACCGCCCAGAGAATAATTATTGATTTAAAAGATAAATTAGCGAAATTATCTGATTCAGAATTTATATCGTCTAGTTCAGAAAATAAAATTAAATTTGAAGCGTTAAGTGCATTGGAGGTGTTGGGTATATCCAAGAAACAGTCTGAGAAGGTTGTTCAAAAATTGATTGCAGACACACCACAAATCACCTTAGAAGCAGTAATTAAAGAAACCTTGAAAAAACTCTAGCTTGAATCTGTTCGATTTTTACTTTAAACCCGTACGCAATAGGCTAAGTTTAGCCTTTCTATTATTAATTCCTTTTTTGCTTTTAGCACAAGAAGACAGTTTGCAGTATAATATAAAAAACCATAATGGTGGTTTATATCTCAATACACCTGTTCAATATGCTGCTGAATATGATCCTTTTAGTGGGAACTATATCTTGAGACAACAAGTGGGTAATCTTTCTTTTGGAGAGCCAATTATTCTTACACAAGAAGAATATTTTGATATGTTGCTTTCTCAAAATATGGAGCAATATTATAAGGAAAAATCACAAGCTTTAGATTCTCAATTTAGATCCGTTCGTTATGATAAAGAAGAAGAAGAAGATCAAGGCTTGGTTTTACCAAGTGTTCAGGTTAAAAATAAACTTTTTCAATCCATTTTTGGTGGAGATAAAATTGAATTAATTCCACAGGGATATGCTTCATTAGATTTAGGGGTTTTTATTCAGAAATTAGAGAACCCTCAAATTCTACCACAGAATAGAAACACTTTTGCGATGGATTTGCAGCAGCGAATTCAAATGAGTGTTTTGGGTAAAGTTGGGGAAAACCTTCAACTTGAAGCAAATTACGATACCCAAGCTGGTTTCGGATTTGAGAACAGAATGAATCTGGGTTGGAGACCTCGTGGAGAAGGTGGAGAAGATAATATTATTCAAAATATTGAATTCGGTAATGTCAGTATGCCATTGAGTACGTCGCTTATTACAGGAGCGCAATCTCTTTTTGGGGCTAAGGGTGAATTTAAGTTTGGAAACACCTATGTGAGCACATTATTCTCACAACAAGAGTCAGAAGCTAGAAACATTACGGTAGAAGGTGGTGGCGTTGTTAATTCTTTTAAAATTTATGCAAAAGACTATCAAGCCAATCAACACTACTTTTTAGCACAATATTTTAGAGAAAATTATGATGGAGCATTGGCGAATTATCCAGTGATTTCATCTCAAATTAATATTACGAGATTAGAAGTTTGGGTAATCGATAGAGGAAATGCGAATCAAGAAAACCGCCGTTCTATGGTTGCTTTACGCGATTTAGGAGACAATGGTTTGTCTGCGCCCAACAATGGTAACTTATACAACACCGTTAAAAACTTAGGGGGAATTCGTCAAGGAAATACAGCTGGTAGTGCGGTCAACGCAGCTGGTCTGACCGATGCTAACGGAAATACCTACTCAGAGGGTGAGCAATATATGGTGCACGAAAACGTAAGGCTACTTAATCCAAGCGAATATAAATTCTTTCCTAATTTAGGATATATTTCACTAAATCAACCATTGAATGACAATGAGTTAATGGGAGTCTCTTTCCAATATACATTAACATCTCAACCAGGACAAGCTTATAGCGTTGGTGAATTTTCTGATCAACAAAGTGAATTGTTGATTACAAAATTATTAAAATCAAATACTAACGTAAATACAAATTCGCCGATGTGGGATTTGATGATGAAGAATATTTATTCTTTAGAAACGATTCAGCTTTCTGCTGAGGACTTTAGATTAAATATCTTCTACCAAGATCCTTCTATCGGTTCGGGTGCTTTGAATTATTTACAAGGAACTCCTGTTGAAAATCAAACTTTACTTCAATTATTGAACATGGACCGATTGAATATGAACGGTCAGCTTCAACAAAGTGGAGATTTATATGGTGATGGTCTCTTTGATTATGTTCCGGGCATTACAGTAGATGAACAAAACGGTAGAATAATATTTACCACTATTGAGCCTTTTGCTCGAACCATTGCAAATAAATTAAGTTCAGACGACAGTGAATTTGTGATGAACGATTTATACTCAGAATTGCCGATTACTTTTGAGCAGAGCAGTGGGGTAAATCGCTATTATATGGAAGGTCAGTATAAGAGTTCTGGTGGTGATGGAATTCCATTAGGTGCTTTTAATGTGCCTCAAGGCTCTGTGCGAGTAACTGCCAATGGGCAAGAGTTGATAGAAGGTGTTGATTATATTGTAGACTACCAATTGGGTCGTGTTCAGATTATCAATCAAATGCTAAAAGATTCGGGAACACCGATTAATATTAGCATGGAAAATAGATCAACTTTCAATATGCAAACCAAGCGTTTGATGGGATTGAATGTTGAGCATAAATTCTCAGAAGAATTATTAGCGGGAATTACCTATATGAACTACAGTGAAAGATTGGCTGGGGCGCAACAAAAAGCACAATATAACTCAGAACCAGTGAGTAATTCTATTTTTGGAGCCAATGTTATGTACAACGGTACTTCGGATTGGTTGACAAGAATGACAGATAAAATTCCATTAGTTGACACCGAAACACCTTCGCAAATTAACTTTAACGCAGAAGGTGCTTATCTGATGCCTGGAGTGAATAATTCAACCAAAAACGAATCTTATATAGATGATTTTGAGGATTCACAGTCTAAAATTAGTTTAATGGATGTCAATTCTTGGAAATTAGCCGCAACGCCGGTAGTGAATTCAGAGAATCCAAACGATGATTTTGATCCTTCAGTTTTCGATCCAGATGGATTTAGTTTAAACTATTACAGAAGATTGCTGTCTTGGTATAATATTGATCCACGATTTTATAGCATCGGAGGTAATACTTCATTATCTAATGCAGATATTTCTAATCACGCTTCTAGAAAAGTCCAAGTAAGAGAGTTGTTCTCGAGTAGAGATTTAACTGCTGGAACACCAGTTAACTTATCAACTTTTGATATTACTTTCTATCCAGATAAACGTGGTCCTTATAACTTAAACCCTAATTGGCAAACAGAAAGTAAAGACCTTAAATGGGCGGGTATATCACGAGCTTTAACCATTACCAATTTAAAACAAACCAATGTTGAATATCTTGAATTTTGGATGATGGACCCATACGCAGATGGTATGAATAATGCTCCAGATGCCAAGGTTTTATTACATATCGGTAACGTTTCTGAAGATGTGCTAAGAGATGGTAATTTAATGTATGAAAATGGTATCTACCTACCAGACAACGAGCCTGAATTTAGTATTTGGGGTAAACAACCAAGTAATTATCCAATTTTATATTCATTCCAAACCGAAGGAGAAGAAAGAAAGTTACAAGATGTGGGTCTGAATGGAATGACAGATGCTGAAGAAGCATTGCAAGATGGATATAATTTATTCATTAACGCTACCAATCATGTAACGGGTGAGGCGGATCCAGCTGGGGATAACTTCGTTTATTATTTAGATGACAGATGGGACAATACACCAGATGCGGGTTATATCCCAAGTAGATATCAGTATTTCAGAAACCCACAAGGAAACTCTCCTTCCGGATCATTAGAAGCTGGTTCGGCATCACCAGATACGGAAGATTTAAACAATGACTATAACTTAGATAGAATTGAAAACTATAATCAGTATACGATTAAGTTAGATAAAAATCAGTTGAACCTAGATAATCCATTTATTGTAGACTCAAAAAGAGTTTCTGTTAATTTCGAAAACGGACAACAAGGAGAAAATAATTGGTATTTATTTAGAGTTCCGGTGAGCGATTACGACCTCGATCAAGGTGCAGCCTCAGAAGATGTATTAACTTCAGCTAGGTTCATGCGTTTAATCGTAAAGGGATTCGAATCACAAGCTACTTTAAGATTCGCTACCATGGACATGGTGAGAAGTGATTGGCGAAGATATGCTAAAAACATTTATCCTAACATTGATTTACCAGAAGGTGAGGAGCAACAAGATGTTGAGAACTTATCTATTGGAAATGTGAATGTGGAAGAAAACTCCACCGCTACGCCGCCTTATGTTGTGCCTCCAGGAATCGAAAGAGAGCAATATCAAACCAACGCTGGATTACAAAGTCAGAATGAGGCATCGATGGTGTTGAGCTTGGATAAATTAGAAGCGCAAGATGCAAGAGGTGTTTTCAAGAATACCAATTTAGACTTAAGAAGATATAAAAGAATTAGAATGTTTAGCCACGTTCATGCAGGTGAGGTTGGAGCTGAGAGTAATGATTTAAAATTATTCATAAGAATTGGAAGTGATTTATCTAACAACTATTATGAATATGAGATTCCGATGGAATACTCTCCATTGTCAGCCAATACAGCAACAGGAATTTGGCCTCAAAATAACATGCTAGATGTATATACTGACGAATTTGTTGAGGCAAAGAAGTTAGCTTATGAAGCAAATAACTTAGATCGATTCCCATATGTAGTAGACGAAAATGGCAAGATGATTTATATTAAAGGTCGTCCGTCATTAGGTAATGTTTCTTCCATTATGATTGGTGTTAGAAATGCTGGAGGAACTGAAATTAGAAATGCCGTGGTTTGGGTAAACGAGTTACGTCTATCTGAAATCGATAACCAAGGTGGTTATGCTGCACAAGCTAGTTTGAATGTGGCATTAGGAGATTTTGCTCAAATTAATTCTAGTGGTAGTATTTCGTCGGTAGGTTTTGGAGCAATTGATAGAGGTCCCGTAGAAAGACAACAAGAGGAAATCAAGAATTACTCTGTGAATGCTGCGGTTAATTTAGATAAATTCTTCCCGAAAAAATGGGGATTGAAAATTCCATTTAATTATGTAATCTCTGAGCAGTTTATCGATCCTAAATTCAACCCATTAGACAATGATGTTGAGTTCGAAGAAGACCCTAGAAAAGATCAATTGACAGATATCGTTAGAACTTATAATAAACGAATCACTTATGGATTTAGTAATATTAGAAAAGAACGTGTAAATACGTCTAAACCACAAAGGTTCTATGATGTAGAGAACTTATCGCTTTCATTCTTATACAACTCAGATTTCCATAGAGATATTTATACTAAGTATAATAAGGATAAAAGCTTACGAGCTTCTATCAACTATAACTATAATTTCAAGACCAAATATATGCAGCCGTTCAAGGATTGGCATATGGTGCATGATACGGCACAGTCGGCTAGATATTTAAATTGGGTGAAAGAATTTAATTTCAATCCAGTTCCATCTAGGTTGTCATTCCGTACAGATGTGATCAGAACGTATACCGAACAACAATATAGAGATTTAAATTCTTACCTGGTAGATGGTGCGACCCCCGTACAATTTAATCCAATTTTTAGTAATAATTTCTTGTTTAATTGGCAGTATAATGTTGGATTTGATTTAACGAAGTCATTACGTGTTGATTTCAACTCAGCTACCCGAACTTTATCTGATATGGTGGCAAGCCAACCAGATGATGGAATGATCTTTAAAGATCTATTGAATGTCGGGCGTCCGATAAATTACAACCAACAATTACAGGTGAATTGGAAAACACCATTGCGTTTATTGCCTTATTTTGAATGGGCGAATGTAGAATTAGGGTATACAGCAAACTATGATTGGCAAGCTCGACTAGCCAATAAATTGCAGATTGATAATGTAGAAGAGGATATAGGTCACTTAGCTCAAAATGCACAAACCATTAGCGTGATTGGTAATTTTGATTTCGATAAATTATACATGCAATTCGAGGGCTTCCAAAAATTAGATTCTGTTCGACAAGGAAGAAAAAGAGAAATGGATTCTATCAATAGAAGTTTCCAAAATCTTGCGGGTAAAAAGAATGGTTTAAGACAAATCAATAAGACCAAGATTAAATATAAGCATAGATATAAGATAACCGACTATTTGAAAATGGCGCTTCAAAGTATCAAGAGAGGTCAGTTTAATTTCAATAGAAATAGTGGAATTATATTGCCAGGTATGTTGGCTGAGCCTAACTTTATTGGACAGGGAGGAACTGGGCCTGGGCCAACCGCTGAGTTTATGTTTGGATCTCAATTCGATATTAGAAAACGTGCGATTGAGAATGGCTGGATTACCAGAAGCTCATATTTAACAGAACCTTATACAAGCAATAGAAACGAAACCTTTACTGCAAGTGTTCAGGTTGAGCCTATGCCGTCGTTGAGAGTGGATTTTAGCGCAAATAGAAACTACTCTAGAAATATGTTCCAAAGTGGATTTAATACGCAAGTTGATGACCATACCTTTGGCTACGAGAGAGCTTTTGAGAATGTGCAAGAGAACTTTACGATCTCTACTTGGAGTATGGGCACGGCATTCATGGATGGAGACGCCTTATATGCTAACTTGAAAAAGAACGCTCAATTAATATCTCAAAGACAAGGTCAATTATGGTATGGCATTTCAGATGTGAATAATGAAGGCTATGCGCCAGGTTTAAACTTATCTAATGCAGATGTATTAGTGCCAGCATTCTTGGCCACTTATCGTGGTAGAAACGTTCCAGATTCTAATTTTGATTACAAGCGTTTCTTCCCTTTACCAAATTGGAATATTACCTATACTGGTCTTATGAATACGCCATTTTTCTCTAAGAAGTTTGACCGTTTTGAAATTAGTCACAACTACTCATCTTCTTATACGGTGAACAACGTAAGCTCTAACTTGAATAGATTTACCGATCCAATTCCATTCGAAAATGGTTCGGCGGTGATAGGCGATGATGGAATCCCGGAAGGTGGAATTGATGGTAATAATAATTTCTACTCTAGAAACACCTATGGAGCTGTAACCTTAATGGAGTCTTTCTCTCCACTTATTGGGGTAGACATGACCTTAAGAAACAGCATGCAATTTAGAGCGATGTATAATCGTGATAGAATTATTTCATTAAGTTTGAGTAATTATACTTTATCAGAAGATTTCGGAAATGAGTTTATCTTTGGATTTGGTTATATTCTAAAAGATGTTAAGATTAATATGCGCTACATGGGTAAGAAGCAAACCCTAAAAGGAGATGTGAATTTCAGGGCCGATTTGTCTATGAGGGATAATGAAATGAGAATAAGACGTATATTAGATGACAATTCGCAAGTAACCGGAGGACAGAATATTTTCTCCTTAAAGTTAAATGCGCAATATATGTTAAGTCAAAATTTCAATTTAAGTTTGTTCTACGATCAAATGATGACGAAATATAAAATATCTACAGCTTTCCCTCTGAGTACAGTTCGTGCCGGAATTAAAGCTACATTTACATTTGGAAATTAAATTTAAAATTATGAATACACCAAACGAATTAAAGTATACCAAAGATCACGAGTGGTTAAAAATCGATGGGGATGAAGCAACCATTGGTATTACAGATTTTGCACAACAAGAGTTAGGAGATATCGTTTTTGTTGATATCGATACCGAAGGTGAAACTTTAGATGCAGGAGAAGTTTTCGGTTCTATAGAAGCTGTTAAAACGGTTTCTGACCTATTCTTGCCAGTCACAGGTGAAATTATAGAATTCAACGCTAAGTTGGAGGATGAGCCAGAGTTAGTGAACTCAGATCCTTATGGCGAGGGATGGATAATTAAAGTTAAAATTACTGATGATGCTACAGAAGAGTTACTAGACGCTGAAGCATACAATGAGTTAGTTGGTTAAGAAAAACTTTTATACTATCATTTTTTGGGGGTTTTTGTTTCTGGTCATACTAGCCACATTAACCCCTTTAGATGGAATTCCACCCATAGATATAGGATTTGATTTTATAGATAAAATCATACATCTTATTATCTTTTCGGCGCTGACCATTCTATCTTATTTTGCTTATCCTAATTTCAATCGTTGGATCAACTTAGCTTGGTTGGTTTTCTTTGGTCTAATCATAGAAATATTACAACATGCTTTGCCAACAGGTAGAAGTTTTGATTGGTACGATTGGATTTTTGATATCTTAGGAGTGATATTGGCATTTGTCATATGTTATTACACAGGCTTATTAAATTCCATAAAAGATAATTTAGATAGAATCTTTCTGAAAAGCAAGTCTTAAAAGATTCATACTAAGCTAGTTTCACTTAGGATATAGGCGCGAAATAAAGAAATTAGCATTTAAGTGTTAAAAACGCACTTTAATCTCTCGCAATTTATCATTTTAACAAAAAGTGGTCTAGTACTTGCAAATGTGTTAATAACTCAAAAATTAATACCTTATTTGAAATATAGATTTTGTAAAATAAGGAATTAATATTATTTTAGTCGAACATTAATAAATAAACCATGGAAGTAAAAAAAACAAATAAAGCAAGCCTTAAAGGCAATAACATGCTCTATTTTTTAGGTGGTTTAAACGTGGTACTTCTTGTAGTTTGGGGATTATTTAGTTACCAAAACACACCCGATGAGGTTGTGATCGAAGAAGCACCAGAAGTTGTAGAAACATCTGAAGTAATGTTGATCGAGATTCCAGAACCGGAAACTCCACCACCGCCACCACCACCAAGTGATGAGCCACCACCACCACCGCCACCGCCAATTCCAGAAGAGATTGAGGAAACTCCGGAACCAGTTCCGCCACCTCCAATCCAAGAACAAAAGCATACACCTCCACCTATGCCAACAGGTCCGCCTGCAACTGGCCCGGTGAAGAAAGTTGACTTATCTGGACTGAAAACTAAAACAGAAGCTGCTCCCAAAGAAGAGCGTGTTGCTGAACCTGTAACGGTGAACCGTGTTAAGGACATGGCGGTTTATCCAGGTTGTGAAAAATTTAGAGGTAATAAACGTGAGCTAATTAAATGTTTTGGTGACAACTTGTCTAAAGACATTATGCGATACTTAGATACTGAGTTCCCAGATGTGAATAAAGAGAGAGTTGCCGTGCAGTTAGAGTTCCACGTGAGCCCTACAGGTGAGATTATAAATGTTAACCCTAAAGCAGGTGATAACATTTTCAAGCCAGAGGCAAAAAGAGCCTTAGAAAGAGCTGCTGATAACCTAGTTCGTAGAGGTAAGAAAATCGAACCAGCGACGATGGCCGACGGTAGTAAAGCAACTTTAATATTCCAAAATAACGTAATTCTGCAAAATCCAGATTACTAGGAAAATTTAAATAATAAATAGAAATCCCGCGCTAGGCGGGATTTTTTTTGCTTAATACTTTATTTCCTACATCTTTGTTATACGTAGAGATTAAAATGAATTCGATAACAATTTTAAATAAATAGTATTAAATAATTAAGCATTCAGTTGTTAAAGTATGAATTATTATGGACTATGGTTTAGATATTGCAGACATGATAAATATCAAGTTATACGCTTGAATAAGCATTAATAACCAAGAATCTAAAATTAATTACTATGGAAGTGAAAAAGTCAAAACAAAAAAGTTTAAACAAAAACCGGACGCTCTATTTCTTATTAGGTCTCAACCTAGTATTATTGGGGATATATGGATTGTTTGGAATTCAGAACGCCATCGAACCTGTTGAGCAGCAAGAGGTAATTTTGGTTCAAAATACGCCGCCTACCAATATTATATTAGCCGAAAGGCCAATCGAGGAAGATATTTTACCAGCCATTGATGAGCCTTTGCCTCCGCCACCTCTAGTTCCTCAAGATATCGAAGAAACTATTGAGCCAATTGAGTCAACGCCCCTTGAACATCAGGAACTGATAAGACCAAATCTCCCGGATAGGGCTAAAATCAAATCTCCAGATAAGATTAGTATCGATGATTTATTTGATAAGGTTCAAGAAACGCCAAAAGAGGAAAGGATTACTGATCCATTACCTGTGAATAGAGTTACCCATATGGCTGTTTACCCAGGATGTGAAACTTATGAAGGTCAGAAACGTGAATTGGTTAGATGTTTTGGAGATAACTTAAGTAAAGATCTTATCAAATTTCTTGATACGGAATACCCAGAAACTAGTAAGCCTCGAGTACAGGTACAACTTGAGTTTCATATCAACACCGATGGAGAAATAATAAATATTAATGCTAAAAGAGGCGATGAAGAGTTTATGCCACAAGCAAAAAGAGCTCTAGAGCATGTTTCAAAATATTTGATCAAATCAAATAAAAAAATTAAACCTGCTACTTTAGATGGAGACAAAAAAGTTACTTTAATATTTCAAAATAATGTTATACTTCAAAATCCAAATCGATAAATAAAACGCATAAAATTATAAATATTAATCCCGCTTAGTCGGGATTTTTAGGTTTTATAAAATAGAAAAGAACTATTTTTATGCCCATATTGGTATATCTTCATTATCATGAAAAATTTAAATCGTAATACTGTCATTTACTTGTTCCTGGGCTTATTCATAGTTCTTTTTGTGCTGGGGAGTTTCTTTTCCATTAAAAATTCTTATCCGCGCTTGAAACAAGCTTTGGCTAATACTACTGTAGAGGAGATGTTTAAAAATGAGAATGATGATGATATAGAACTTCAAAAAAATTCTGGAGAAGATGTACAGAATACAAATAAAGTAAGCTTTACTAAGGTTGATCAACTCCCGATTTATCCAGGTTGTGAAGAATTAAAAGATAGTAAGACTGAATTAATAAATTGTCTTTCGAATCATATTCAGCAGCGTATTTTAGCTGTCTTAGATACAGAATTTCCTAATGTAAATAAAGATAGGTTAGAGGTAGAATTAGAATTTAATATAAACTGGCAGGGATTAATTACAGATGTAAGGGCCATAGAGGGTGATAATGAATTCAAAGTTCAGGCGGTTGATGCATTAAGGCAAGTCTCTGATGATTTAAAATATGCAGGTATAAGAATAGAGCCTGCCAAGGATGAATATGGCAAATATGTGAAAGTTCTTTTAAGAAATAAAGTAATTTTATTAAATCCAGATCAATAAAAATTGGAACTTAATTGTCATGATCTAATACAGTCCAACGATAATTTCGGATATCAAAATTAAATCTTTCTTTAGGAGGGATAGGTTGCGTATGATTTGCTTTTAAAAGCTTGCCTTTAGAGATAAACTGAATTTCGTAGTGATTCCCCATAAAACGATTTCGCTTCACTACACCTGAATGTTTTCCTTTTTCGGAAATAGAAATCTCTTCTGGGTAGATCAAAACGACATCTTTTAAAAAATTACGCTCAATTCCCATAGCAGCCGCTTCTTGAGCGTCTAAAATGTTAACAAGCCCAAACATATGCGCTACATAAGTTGTTTGAGGCGAAAAATAAACTTGTGAAGCAGAACCCTGCTGAACTACCTCTCCATTCTTTAATAGAATAATCTTATCTGAATAGCCCAAAGCATCCTCTGCGCGATGAGAGGAGAAAATTACACCGATTTTATTTTTTTCTAGAAAAGAAAATAGTTCTTCTCGTAATCTTCTATGTAAGCCAGAATCTAATTGGCTGAAGGGTTCATCTAATAAGAGTAAGCGGGGAGGCTTAGCAACAGCTCTAGCAATTGCAACGCGTTGTTTTTGCCCACCGCTTAGTTCGGTAGGTTTTTTATCTTTAAGCTCATAAATGCTCAATGACTTTAAAACCTCATTTACTCTTGCTATTTTATATTCTTGATCGGTATTGCTTAATCGACTTCCCACATTTTCTGCAACCGTGTGATAAGTCGCTAAATCGAAATCCTGGGCGACATAGGCCATGTCTTCATGACCAGGAAGAAGTTGATGGTTTCTACCTTTTATCTCCTCTTTGTTAAAAACTATTTGACCGCTGTCGTGCTGTAGTTCAGCAAAAATCAACTTCAACAAAGTAGATTTTCCACTTCCACTCTCTCCCAGAATACATAGTTTTTCTTCAGAGAGTAGAGATAATGAAATGTCTTTTAAAACCAGTTTTTCTGGTTCGTAAGAAAAATGTAGGTGGTCGATACTTAGCATGTACCAAAAATACTTATTTAAATCTTCTAATAGAATTAAGTAGAATAAAAATTGTATTATTTAATGATACGGAAATGATTATCTAAAATCGATATTATGCTTTAAGTTTTTGTACTCATGTAAATCCATGTCTAAAGAACCTACCGCTAACTCCGCTTTAATCTTCAACGGTATTAAATTAGCATCGTCGCTCACCCACATGGTTACACTTTCTTTCGCCTTAAAAACACGTCCTGATTGTACAAAAGGAGTGAGTTTAATAGCATTGATGTATCCAAACTTGGTTTTAATACGCTCTCTACCCTCTACTTTAAGCTTAAAAGGATAAACCTCTCCATCCATAAAGATATTAACACTTTGGTATTCACCAGTTTTATAGTCATTATTAGATTTTGTTCTCAAATAGTAATATGCAGAAAGCATATCTTGAATCGGAGGATCGAAACGTTCATAAGTTACACTTTTGCCAAGTAAATCATTGATGGTGACTACCTTAGACTTATGGTCAAAAGTTAAGATCCTATTCTTTCTATGACCACCTTCTCTAATTTTACGTTTGAACTCTGTGGGTTTATACGTTGTTTTATGAAATTTGGTTTCGTAAAAGTCATCCACTTTAAAAAACGCTCTAACTGCACCGGTAGAAGAACCTTCTCCTTTAACATGAAAATGAGGTTCACCATTCACAGTGGTCTCACTAACTTTTAAGGATGCAAAACCTGCATTTAAAAAACCATAGTGAACCCTGTATTTTAAGAATTCTTTATCCTGAAAACCTTGTCCTAAAACCAGATTTCCGATAAAAATACTAAATAGTAGAAATATATATTTGTTCATTGTTATAATTATTAATCATGGCTACTAAGGCAATTTAAATGCCAAAATAATTTAGCACAAGTTGGCAACCTAATAATTTAGAATTGGTTACATCCTAAATTTTGATTCAATAAAACTATAACAATGAACAAAAAAATAAAAATGAAAGCTAAGTTATTTAGCTCATAAGCGTTCGAATAGCTGCTTTGTAAATTTCGGGCGCTTTAAAAGGAATTCCTTGCGTTTTATTCAATGGTTTTGCATCGATTAAATAGCGATCTCTCAAAATTTTAATCAATTGACCTTGATTAATTTCAGGGACTAAGAATTTCTTATGATTTCTAAGCAATTCACCTAAATTTTTAGGGAATGGATTCAAATATTGTATCTGTAGATGCGCCACAGAATGGCCTTCCTCTAGCAATTGTAGCATCGCAGCTTGAATAGCACCATAAGTACTTCCCCATCCAATAATAAGAACATCTGCATCACTTGCCCCACTTTCTAATTCAGCATCAGGTATGTAATTTTTAATGGCTTGAACTTTAGCTTCTCTTTGCTTGACCATCAACTCGTGATTCTCTGGATCATAGCTAACATCACCTGTGATGTCTTTCTTTTCTAACCCACCAACTCTATGCTCTAGGTTAGCGGTACCTGGAATGGCCCAACTTCTAACAAAATCTTCATTTCGTTCATAAGGTTGAAACTCTTCTTTGGTTAGCTTTGGTTGAACTTTATTAATTTCAGGTAAATCAGTTGTATTTGGATATCTCCATGGCTCTGAACCATTCGCTAAATAACCATCAGAAAGTACGATAACCGGCGTCATGTGCTCAACAGCTATTTTACAAGCATTGAAAGTGACCTCAAAGCAATCATTTGGAGATTTGGGAGCTACCACTGGAATCGGTGCTTCTCCATTTCTACCATACATAGCTTGCATCAAATCGGCTTGCTCGGTTTTGGTTGGTAAACCTGTAGACGGACCACCACGCTGAACATTCACAATCACGGCAGGAATCTCTAACATTAAAGCCAAGCCCATTCCTTCTGCTTTTAACGCGATACCTGGTCCAGAAGAGGCTGTCATGGCTAAATCTCCGGCGTAAGAAGCACCAATTACTGCTGCCATAGCTGCAATCTCATCTTCGGCCTGAAAGGTCTTAACTCCCATATATTTATAACTAGCCAAAAAATGTAGAATATCGGAAGCAGGAGTAATAGGATATCCACCATAGAAAAGATTTAGGTTAGCTTTTTGTGAAGCCGCAATAGCGCCTAAGGCTAAGGCGTGATTACCCGTAATGTTTCTATAATTTCCTGGAGGTAGGGGAGCTGGTTTCACAACATATCTTTCTGTGAAAGTATCTGTGATTTCACCATAATGATAACCCGCTTTTAAAACTTGAATATTCGCATCTAATATATCTGGTTTAGATCTGAATTTTTCTTCTAAGTAGGCTATTGTAAAGTCCAAAGGTCTCGTAAAGAGCCAATAAACAAATCCAAGAGCAAACATATTCTTAGCTCTATCCTTATCTTTAGTGCTTAAACTAGAATCTTTAAGAGCTTCTTTGGTATGTGCCAAGATATCGATTTCGTGCACATCAAATAATTCTTTGGCTGCATCGAGAGGATTTTCATCTTCGTATTTAGCCAATTTCAAATTCTTACGATCAAACCCAGAAGTATTTGCGATTAAGATTCCATTCTTTTTAAGTTTGGATTTATTTTTCTTAAAAGCAGCTGCATTCATAGCAATCATTACATCGCACTCATCTCCTGCCGAGGTAATGTTTACACTACCAAACTGTAATTGAAAGCCTGAGACGCCTGCAGTTGTACCAGCAGGGGCGCGGATTTCTGCTGGGAAATCTGGAAATGTACTTACGTCATTCCCTACCAAAGCAGAGGTTGTTGTGAATTGAGATCCGGTAAGTTGCATTCCATCACCCGAGTCTCCTGCAAAAAGAATGACTACTTGTTTTAGTTCTGTATTCAAAACGTTGTCTAATTTATATTTATCACTTTACTAATTTCTGGGGCATGCTTTTTAACAGTTAGCTCAACGCCTGCTTTTAGCGTCATTTGATTTACGCTACAATCAATGCATGCTCCTAAAAGTCTAACGGTAACTATATCTTTTTCAATAGAAACCAACTCAATATCGCCGCTATCTGTTTGAAGATAAGGCCTAATTTCTTGTAGAGCTTTTTCTACTCTTACTTTTAAATCACTATTCATGTAGCTCTGTTTATTTAGGTTGGACAACCCGCCATAGTCGTTATGCGGACTATTTCGGTTGGAGGTAAATCCTCATTGCGTTTAGCAAGACTTGATACTAAATTCTGTGTTATTTCGGTGTAGGCATGGCTTGCTATTGTATTGGCTTGAAGTGCTGCGGGTCTACCCACATCACCTGCTTCTCTAATGCTTTGAACCAAAGGAACTTCACCTAAAAATGGAATATCCATTTTCTCGGCTAAATTCTTAACACCATTTTCTCCGAAGATATAATATTTATTATCTGGTAATTCTTCTGGAGTGAAATACGCCATGTTCTCTACAAATCCAAGTACAGGAACATCTATAGATTCCATTTTGAACATACCAACACCTTTTCTAGCATCGGCAAGTGCAATATGTTGAGGCGTGCTCACGATTACAGCTCCCGTAACAGGAACTTCTTGCACCAAGCTTAAGTGGATGTCACCCGTTCCTGGAGGTAAATCAACGATCAGGAAATCAAGTTTTCCCCAATCAGCGTCATGTATTAATTGGTGAATCGCTTTAGACGCCATCGCACCTCGCCAAACTACTGCCTGATCCATGTCTGCAAAGAAACCAATAGACAAAAGCTTGATGCCATAACTTTCTACAGGCTCCATTTTGCTTTTGCCATCTACGTTCACAGATCTTGGTTTTGCCTTTTCTACATCAAACATCAATGGCATAGAAGGTCCATAAATATCAGCGTCTAATAAACCAACTTTGAAACCCATCTTTTGTAGGCTAATGGCAATATTAGCAGAAACCGTAGATTTTCCTACCCCACCTTTTCCAGATGCAACTGCAATAATATTTTGAATCCCTTCAATCTTTTTACCTTTTAAGGGAGCTGTTGGTAATTTAGCCGCTTTTTGAGCTTTTACACTTACCCGTACATTTACAGTAGCTTCTGGTAATTTGTCTTTAAAAGCGTTAATCAATGCATCTTCTAATTTCTTCTTATCGTGCATGGCAGGAGAAGGAGAAACAGCATCAATCATAATCTTTTTACCAAAAATCTGAAAGTTCTGAATCCAATCTTTCGCTTGCAATTCTTCTATTATCTTATTTACGTCACTTTTTGTAAAACTCATACTATTTAGAATAATTCTACAAATATACAAAACTAAAAGTGGAGTAGATAAGCTTTTTAATATGATGTTTGTTATGCTTTCATAATCAAAGAAATGACTACATTTTAAATTTAAAAGCCAAAATTCTCCCTACTAGTTGATGGTTTTAAAATAGAAGAAATACTTATTAAATTAAATCTCTGAAATAAAGATGATGCGTATATTCTTTTGCTGAAAAACGAAATAAAACCTAAAATGACAACTTAAAAATAATAATTTATAGCTCAATAGTTAAAAATAATGCATAATTGGTAGTCGGTTAATTTAAAATTGTGTATTTTTGCACAAAATTATAAAAGATGAAAAAAGTATTTTTAGGATTGTCTGCTGTAGCTTTATTAGCTTTCACAGCATGTGAGAAAAAAGAGGCAGTTGTAGTAAAAGATGCTGAAGAGGTAGCAGTTGGGTCTGAGACTACGGCTAATTTCGCAGTTGACACCGAAGTGTCAAACGTTAATTGGAGAGCTTACAAAATCTACGAAGGAGAGACTGAAGAGCAAGGTCACCACGGTACGATTAAATTACAATCAGGTGTTGTAGGGATTGAAGATGGTCAATTGGTTTCAGGGGAGTTCGTTATCGATGCGGCTTCATTAGAATCTATGGACTTGAACGAGTCTCCAGAAGACAAAGCTAAACTAGACGGTCACTTAAGAAGTGCAGATTTCTTAGACGTAGAAAAATTTCCTACAGCTACATTTAAAATTACAGCTGTTAACAAAGTTGAAGGAGATTATAATACAGAAGTTAGCGGTAACTTAAAATTAAGAGAAGACGAGAAAAACATTACTTTCAAAGCTAACACAAGCTTAGAAGGTGAAACTTTCACTATGGATTCAGAAGAGTTTACAATCAACCGTAAAGATTTCGGTATTGTATTTAACCCTGCACAAGGAGCTGTTATTAAAGATAACGTTACTTTACGTGTTAATATCAAAGCAAACCAAGGTGTTGCTGAGGTAGTTGAGGTTGATGCTGTTGAAGAAGAAGTAGCAGAGTAATTAAATTACAATAAAACGAATTGAAAGGCTGTTTGAAAAAACAGCCTTTTTTTTGTTTAGCTTAACTAAGCGATTCATGTTAAAATTGTATTTTTGAAAAATATTGATGGAGTTATGATTGAAGATATTCGACAATACCTAAAGGAAATAGAGGATTTCAGCGCAAGTGATCCTAAATTAATAGAAGAATTTAGAATCAAATATTTAAGTAAAAAAGGTCTTTTAAATGATCTTTTTGCAAAATTTAAAGACGTTCCCAACGAGCAAAAAAGAGAAGTGGGACAGGCTTTAAATACGCTTAAAACTTCTGCAGCTGAAAAAATTGAAACGCTAAAATCTAGGGGACAAGCACAAGATGAAACAGCTGTTTTCGAAGATTTTACGCGTCCTGGAATGCCGATTGAGCTAGGAGCTCGTCATCCTATTAGTGTTGTTAGAAATAGAATTGTAGAGATTTTCAAGAGGATTGGTTTTGCGCTTTCAGAGGGGCCAGAAATAGAAGACGATTGGCACAACTTTACAGCATTAAACCTTCCTGAGTATCATCCAGCTAGGGACATGCAGGATACTTTCTTTATCGAGAAAAACCCAGATTTTTTGTTGAGAACACATACCTCGTCGGTGCAAATTAGATTTATGGAGAATCATAAGCCGCCTATGAGAATTTTGTCTCCTGGAAGGGTTTATAGAAATGAGGCTATATCGTCTCGCTCACACGCGATGTTTCATCAAATCGAAGGATTGTATGTAGATAAAAATGTTTCATTTGCGGATTTAAAACAAACTTTACAGTACTTCACCACCGAGCTATTTGGTAAGTCAAAAATTAGACTGAGACCATCTTATTTTCCATTTACGGAGCCAAGCGCAGAGGTTGATGTATATTGGGGACTTGAAACGGAAACCGATTATAGAATCACCAAGGGAACAGGTTGGTTAGAAATCATGGGGTGTGGAATGGTAGATCCTAACGTGCTTAAGAATGTTGGAATCGATCCAGAGGAATATAGTGGATATGCCTTTGGTATGGGAATAGAGCGTATTGCCCTGTTGTTATATCAAATTGGAGATATTCGGCTGTACTTTGAAAACGATATACGCTTTTTAGAGCAATTCGAGGCGGAATTTGGTTGGTAATGTTCTATGAAAAGTTGGATTATACTAGGTTTAAGTATTTTGATCGCCGTTGGCTGTCAAAAGAAATCAGAGTCGGCTACAGAAGCTGAGTTTGAGCATAGAGATACCTTAAATCTACCTCATTATCCCTACATAGATTACGATAATACTTTTAGATCTTTAAAGCTCAATAAATCTGAATTTAACGAGAAGCGTCGTTATGTTCAAGATTTTTATGAAAATTATTGGGAATATAATCAAGTTAGTGGAGGTTTGCTGGTGGCTAAAAATGGACAAATCATTTATGAAAACTATAGAGGATTTGCCAATTTTGAAACAGAAGAAGCTCTAACCGCAGACACACCGATCCATATTGCTTCTATTTCTAAGGTTTTAACTGCCCTGGCGGTTTTGAAGCTGGTAGAGGATGATAAGCTTAAATTAGATCAATTGGTTTCGCATTTCTACTCGGCCTTCCCTTACAAAAACATCACGATTAGAGATTTGTTGAGTCATCGAAGTGGATTGCCTAATTATGCTTACTTCGAGCATGATGATAGATATTGGAATACCAATAAAATCCAAACGAATGAAAATATTTTGGAAGCTTTGGTACAAGGGATTTCAGAGCCCTATTCAGCACCTAATACTACTTTTAATTATAGTAATACAAATTATGCTTTATTGGCTTTGATCATAGAGAAAGCAACGGGTTTAACTTACCCCGAGGCGATGAGGTATATCGTTTTCGATCCTTTGAAAATGAATCATACCTTTGTATTTGATATCAATGATTCCGCCAAGGTAAGCCAGTCTTATACCTCAAGAAATAAACGTTGGGATTTTAATTTCTTAGATAACATCTATGGTGATAAGAATATTTATTCAACACCGAGAGATTTATTTAAAATGGACAAAGCGATGTATGCTAAAAGGTTTTTGTCTGAGAAGCTAAAGAAATTAATGAAACAAGGGTATAGTTATGAAAAACCCGGAGTTAAAAATTATGGACTTGGTTTACGATTAATGGAATGGGAAACTGGAGAAAAGCTGTGGTATCACAACGGTTGGTGGCATGGTAATTATACAACTTATGTGAGAGGGGAAAATGATTCAGTCAGTATCATTGCCTTAGGTAATAAGCAAATTCGCTCTGTTTACACCTCTTTTTCATTGATAGGTTTATTAGGTAATTATCCGATAAGCATGGAGCTAGAAGATAGAAGTATGAAGCAGAATACAATGAAAATAGCTTCGGATAGTTTGATGCCGAAATTAGATAAGGGAGTGGTTAGTGAAAAACAGAATTTAGAAAATTCAGCCGAAGGATCTTCTAAGAAGAAGCTCTCTCAAAAAGATACGGCAAAAGAAGTGAGTCTTTCAACCCATAAATAATATTAAATTAAGCAAATAAACAACTTATAGTTATGCCTAAATTCTTTCAATTTTGTCCAAAATGTGGCTCATCTAATCACAAGTTCGAGAATCATCATCGGTTTGAATGTTTAAATTGTGGTTTTGTATATTATCATAATTGTGCTGCGGCCGTAATGGTGATTATGCGCAGAGATGATAAAGTTTTATTTACGATAAGAAATAATGAGCCTAAAAAAGGAAAATTAGACTTTCCAGGTGGGTTTGTAGATCCGAAAGAGTCGGCTCAATTTGCGGCTAAAAGAGAGTTGAAAGAAGAATTGGATATCGATATCGAAATGGAGGATTTGGTATGGCTAGATACCGAGCCAAATGATTATAAATTCAGAGATATTTTATACAGAACGCTCGATATTGTATTTGAAATTGAATTAAAGGACAATCAAAAAATTAATTTAGAAAAATCGGAAATTCAAGAAGCTAAATGGTTATCTGTTGATGAGATCGATTTAGAAGAATTAGGTTTCGATTCTATGAAGGCGGTGGTTGAGAAACATATATTGAAGTAGAAAACAACTAAGCATAAATTAAAAACCCTTGAAACTTTTCAAGGGCTTTTTTGTGTTTTAATGTTTTATTGCTCATCGAAACCATTTAAATCCCAAGTATTGAGATTCGGCATAAACTGATGCGCTGTCATATCAAATTGAACAGGAACAACGGAAATATACCCATTAGCCAAAGCCCACTCATCGGTGTCTTTACCTCTGTCCATGTTGATGAAATTACCGGTTAGCCAATAATATTTTCTACCTCTAGGGTCAACACGTTCCTCAAAACTTTGGTCCCACTTTGCGCGCGCTTGTCTACAGATTCTAATTCCTTTAAGTTCCTCCTCGGGTAATTTTGGGATATTAACATTTAAAACCACGCCATCGGGTAATCCATTCTCAAGAGTTTCGAGGATGATTTTTTTAATAAATTTCTCTCCAGCTTTGAAGTCAGCGTGATAAGAAAAGTCTGATAAGGAGAATCCTATGGCAGGAATTCCTTCTATTCCCGCCTCAACAGCTGCTGACATGGTTCCAGAATATATAACATTAATCGATGAATTAGAGCCATGATTAATACCAGAGACACATAAATCTGGTTTTCTTGGTAAGATTTTATCAACAGCAATTTTCACAGAATCCACTGGAGTTCCACTACAAGACCATTCTTGTATAGTTCCCTCTTTTATTTCCTCAATATGAAGTGTAGAATTAATAGTGATGGCATGTCCCATAGCACTTTGCGGGCTGTCTGGCGCCACAACATAAACATCTACATCGCCGATTGATTTTACCATATCTATGAGGGCACGTATGCCAGGAGCTGTGATTCCGTCATCGTTCGTAATTAGTATCAATGGTTTTTCCATAAAAAGAAATTATATTTGTGTATTATTGTTCAAATGTAACCAATTAATCAGTTTTAGCCTTTTTTGGCTTAGGAATTGATTATTTCTTAACAAAATTTATAACCTACAATGCAATATTTAAGAAAAACCTATATACTTCTAGCGATCTTATCCATGTCGTTTTTAGTTTTTTGCTATTGTTCCCCATTACAATTGGGAGATGATTCCAAAACTAAAGAAATTATTAAGAACGTAAGAAGAACCCTTTCCTATCTACATTATTCGCCACAGGAAGTGAATGATGAGTTTTCGCAACGAGTTTTTGATGGGTATTTGCAGAAATTAGACCCATATAAAACTTATTTCAAAGGAGAGGATATGAAGAATTTCTCTCGGTATAAAGATAAGATGGATGATTTCTTTAATAATGAAGATTTAACTTTCTATCATCAGTCGATTGACACGCTTTATAATCGTATGGAAGAGTTGAAAAACTTAACCAAGGAAAGTTTGAGGAAACCACTAGATTATAACACAGATAATTACATAATATTTGATTCTGAAGAATCCACCTACACCAAAACCCAAGCAGAATGGGAGAAGAAGTGGCAAGATAGATTGAAATATAGCATTCTCCAGGAGATTGTGATCATGGAGGAGTCCGCTAAGAATGAAGAAAGTTGGGCTAAGAAAGATTCTATTGGGTTAGATAAAGATGAGTTTGACCCAAGAGGTAAGAGTTTTGCGCAATTAGAAGCGGAGGCTAGGAAAAAGGTAAATGATGATATGTCTGAGTTCTTTCGTCGATTCCAGAAAAGAAAGAAAGGAGATTGGTTATCTATTTATGTTAATTCATTCACAGAAGAATTCGATCCGCACACCAATTATTTCTCGCCTAAAGAAAATGAAGACTTTGAGTTGAGTATGTCGGGGCAGTTAGAGGGTATTGGAGCTACCCTAGCCGACGAAAAAGGATATCCAACAATTAAAAGTTTGGTCATTGGTGGTCCGGCTTGGAAACAAGGTGATTTGGAGGTTGAAGATAAAATTAGCAAAGTTGCACAAGGCGACAAAGAGGCCGTAAGTGTGGTTGGAATGTTATTAGAAGATGCCATTCGCTTGATTAGAGGAGAAAAAGGAACTATGGTTACGCTTACTGTTCAGAAGAAGGATGGTTCTTTTAAAGAGATTAAAATCGTTAGAGACATTGTTGAGTTGGAAGAAACATTTGCTCGTGGAGCAGTTGTTCAAGATGATAAAGGAGATAATTATGGAGTAATTTACCTACCATCTTTTTACTTAAATTATGATGGAAAAGGACATGATGCTTCAGACGATGTAGCTCGTGAAATAGAGGAATTAAAGAAAAGTGATATAAAAGGATTGGTTTTCGATGTTAGAAATAATGGAGGTGGAGACTTATCTGAATGTGTTGAAATTGCTGGTCACTTTATTAATCAAGGACCTGTTGTGCAGGTCATGCGCAGTGATGGAAACAAGAAGGTTTATGACGATAAAGGTTCAGATGTAGTATGGGATGGTCCTCTGGTTGTTTTAGTGAATGAGCTATCGGCTTCGGCATCAGAAATTTTAGCTGCTGCTCTACAGGATTATGATAGAGCCATCATTTTAGGAAGCGAAAAAACTTACGGAAAAGGAACGGTACAAACGGTTCGTCCATTGAGTTGGTTTATGAATTCTAACGAAGAATATGGAATGTTGAAGTTTACTATTCAGAAGTTCTATAGGATTAATGGAGGTTCAACCCAATTAGAAGGAGTGGCTTCAGACATCGTAATTCCAGATAGATATTCCTACATGGATATTTCTGAAGGCTCTAGAGATGCTGCTTTGCCATGGGATCAGATCAGTTCACTTAACTATGACAAGTGGCCAGCGCCGTGGGATAAGAAAGCAGTTGTTGAGAAAAGTAATACTAGAATCGCACAACTGCCACAAGTTAAGTTGGTAGATGAATATGCACGTTATGCTAAAAAAATGGACGATGAAAAAACTATTTATTTAAACTATGAAAAATTTAGAGCTGAGTATGATAAGAGAGAAGCTGAATCTAAAAAGTTTGAAGAGTTATCTAAGTATAGCAATGGTTTAAAGTTAAATTCGCCAATTTTTGAGCAAGCCTTAATTAAGAATGATACTATCCTAAAAGAGCGTAGAAAAGAATGGCACAAAAACCTTGAAAAAGATTTGTATTTAGAAGAGTCTATTAATGTCTTGAGAGATATGCGTTAATTATTTTTTTAAGTATTTTAAGCAATCATTTAAGGCTACTACATGGTACAAAGAGGTGAATCTCTGACTCAAATTACGATTCAAAAGCTAAAAAGGAATCCGCTAGCATTAGCTTGTTTATTTATTATTTTCTTAGCGGCTTTTGTGAGTGTATTCGCTTATGCATTAGCTACAGATGACACCAAAAACGCAGCCTTACAACAGGTTTCGCTGAAGTATAAACCGATTGGGTATAAGCAATTAATGCTTAAAAAACCGCTTCCGGAGTATAATGGAGGCACATCTTTTAGTGATTTTTTCTTTGGTAGAGAACAGGATTTCGAAGAAATTCCAATCGTAGATTATGAGATATCAAATGACGTCATTTTTTATACACCTTATTCTGGTGATGGACTAGAGGTAGAAAAAAAGTCAATTTCATTGTCTACTTATCCAGAAGACCACGAAATAGTGAAGGACTTTATCTATACCAAGACATTTTGGTTAGGTACCGACAGCTTCGGCCGTGATTTCTATTCTAGATTATTGGTCGGAACTCGAATTTCTTTCTTTGTTGGCTTTATTGCCGTAAGCATTTCATTGCTTGTAGGGATAGTTATAGGTGCATTGGGAGGTTATTATCGCGGAAGGGTAGATCATGTCATCATGTGGTTGATTAACGTTGTATGGTCGATTCCGACCTTATTGTTAGTTATGGCCATCACCTTAGCCATTGGTAAGGGATTTTGGCAAATTTTCATTGCCGTAGGTTTAACCATGTGGGTAGAAGTAGCGCGTGTGGTTCGTGGGCAGTTTTTGAGTTATCGTGAGATGGAGTTTGTTGAAGCCGCTCGAGCCTTAGGAATGAGTGATGCAAGAATTATTTTTAAGCAGATATTACCCAATATTTTAGCGCCAGTAATAGTGATTTCTGCTGCCAATTTTGCTGCAGCCATTTTAATTGAAAGTGGTTTAAGTTTTCTAGGAATTGGAGCTCAACCACCAACGCCCAGTTGGGGAAATATAATTAAGGAACATTATGCCCATATTATCTTAGGAAAACAACACTTGGCCATACTTCCAGGCTTATTGATATTATTGCTAGTTATGGCTTTCAACGTTTTTGGGAATCAACTTCGCGATGCAATGGACATAAAAGCTTAAGCTTATGAAAACATTTCTGAATATTGCTTTTATACAACTCCTCCTTTCGGCTATTTCTGCGCTGCTGTTAGCTCAAATGTCGTGGATTGGAAAGCTCGGGATTAGTTTATTTTATAAAAGCTATGCGGTTTTAAAATCACCTTGGCAAAGTGGAGCTTATATATTTGCCTCTCAATTAATTGTTATCATAATTTTGCATATAGTCTATCGCACACTTCATAAAAAAACGCGTCAATGGATTTGTTTTATTATTTTTCTTTTGGCTTTTTTAGGATTGGGGTATACGATCCATGATTTTAACCAAGAATTTAGTCATCGAATACTCAAAACTAAGTTTCATTTTGGTGGATATTTGATTTGGATAGGCTATATGATGACGGCGATTTATTATTTTTTATTGCCCCGACGAAGGCAAGATGTTGATACAGAAGAAATAGTAGAAAAAGTTTAAATTTTTCTCCCACATTATTTTTGATAATTGAAAATAAGTTTTAATTTTGGGCTCGCCAATTCGGGATGTGGCGCAGTCTGGTAGCGTACACGCATGGGGTGCGTGTGGTCGCTGGTTCGAATCCAGTCATCCCGACGGAGTAGTTTTTTGAAGTAGAGAAAAAATAATTTAAAAAATTTTGAAAATATTTTTGCAATTATAAAAACTTAATTTATATTTGCATCCGCTTTTACAGCATTCCTCCTTAGCTCAGCTGGTTAGAGCATCTGACTGTTAATCAGAGGGTCCTTGGTTCGAGCCCAAGAGGGGGAGCATTTAAGCACAGCCACTTATTTCGATTTCTATCGGGATGGTGGCTTTTTATGTTTATGATAGTAACACAATTGTAACACATGTGTGTAATTATAAATTTCCCAACTGAATATTCCTTTACAGTCTGGCTATAACATTCACTCTAAATACTTATTATGATTCAAGAGGTTGGTGTTATCTAAAAAAATATTTTAGTATATTTAATTAAACTAAGCCTTAACCCAATTTATTTATGATAAAGATTTTTCTCTCTTTTAGTCTTTTTGCACTCATATTCTCTTGTAATCCTCCAAAAGACTCGTCCTGTGCTGAGGTTCAAGTTTATAATCCATCTTCTGGCAGTAATAAAACCTACACTTTAAAGGTGGATGTTAAAAATGGGGAATTAGTTAAGATTTATTGGCCCAATGGAGGTTGGTTAGATGAGGATCATTTTGATCCACCTAATATTTCAGGAGGAGAAGCTAGTTTTGTAGATGACCGAGATAAAGAATATCAAGTGAGCTTAATTAATAATTCAAACTGTGATTGGTAATGGGATCTGTATTTAAAGTACCGCATCACGCTTATTTGCTTATAGAACATCAGCATCAAGGATATGTCTTGCAGCATTATTATAGTAGGGTGTCACATCATACTATATCAGCTGCTTTTGATGATTTGGAGGCACTTATAGAAAAATGGTTGAAATATGGGATAACTCCAAAGAGAATAGTCGAAACTTTAAATCCTATCTCTACCTATTTTTATTATACAAAGATGGTCTTCTATAGATTATAAAAATACGGAGGACTTTCACTATGTAAGAGATAACTATTGGGGAGAATTAAGGTTAATTTTGGTCATAACTAACAAAACCAGCATACAAAACTTCGGTAAAACGAAATACCGTCAAGATTTTAGTGAGTTTAGATGATATTTTATAGAAAGCGACGATGACGAATTAATAGTAAGAGCATTCCTTAATTAGTGCTTAGATGGCCTTAATCTCTCACCAAAAGAGGAATTCCTAAAATATAGCCACTTATCTGGATGGTAGATATTATTCTTCAAATAGGTATTTTGTTATAACTAATATTTCAATAAGCGATGTTGTAAAAAGGAAAAATATATAATAGGATAAAGCAAATCAAACGTTTTTCTAAAGGATTTACACAAGGGAAATAAGTTTAGAAGAAAAAAACCATGTATTTGATCAATGAGTTATAATTACTCTTAAATCTTCAATTCCCAACAATTCTGCTATTTTAATCCAATTAGAGGCTTAAATAACGTTAACATTCTCTTAAACTTTGAGATTAAGTGCTTAATTCTGTGGGATTGGCGTTTCAAACCCATAGTTTTGCTCACTTAGAAAAAATCGTAAAAACAAATTTATGAGTCAAGTAAAAGGAAATGAAACTGTAAAGCTTCATTACACAGGAAAATTAAGCGACGGACAAGTATTCGATAGCTCTCTACAACGTGAGCCTTTAGAAGTTAAGCTTGGAGAAGGTCAATTGATTCCTGGCTTCGAAAAAGGATTAGTAGACATGAAAGTAAACGAAAAGAAAACTTTCACAATCACAAAAGAAGAAGCTTATGGTGAGGTTCGCGAGGATCTTTTCCAACAAATTCCTATGGAAAGCCTTCCGCAGGAAATTAAACCAGAAGTGGGAATGGGACTGGTTTCTAAAAACCCAGATGGTTCTGAACATCAGCTACGTATCGCTAAAGTAGAGGATGATTTTATTGTAGTAGATGCTAATCACCCATTGGCTGGTCAGGATCTTACTTTTGAATTAGAACTATTAGAAATTAAATAATGTAGATTGAAGTAATCTTCGGATGATGATATAAAAATTCATTAGCTAAAGCTCACAAGAATATCACTTGTGAGTTTTTTTTGTTGCGCCTATGTAGGTTAAGCATACATTCATCATAAGCATTAGTTTAAAAACTTGAATGCTAATTCATACTTTTGCCAACTATTTTTAAATCCATTATGACTCATACAGGTCAAATTGTTGAAATCCCGAAACAGGCAGAAGTCTATAAAAAGCCAGTGACAAGTTTTGCTTCCTTGGAGACAGAACTTAAATTCAAGTCAGAACCTTTACCATATAGCTTGTTCGATGGATTCTTGGTAGGTGAGCATTATGGATTGGATGAATTTAATCTAGGACAGAGAAAAGGAATCAATGTTGGCGGAAAAGATAAACCACTTTATGTGATTGCGAAAAACCTAGAACATAATCAACTTTTTGTAGGCGCAGGTTTAGATCATCCAGGCTTAGAGCGCGAAGTGATTAGAGTCTCTAAAGCTAAGGTACAATGGAGTCCTCATTTTTCAATATCCGAAATCAATCAGCTTCATGGGCATAGAGTTGAACTTTTCTTCGGAGAAGAGGAATCAATGCATTTAGCTGATTTCTTCTTTTTTGAAGATGATATTTACTTCAAGTTTCAACAAAGAATTCATTTGTCTATGATAAATCAGAGGGCTAAAGTTTTCTTTAAAGATCAAAAAATCTTAGAATTTAATTAATACAAAATATGAAATTTAAATTAAGTTTACTCCAGTTTATTTTATCTGTAGTGGCATTTACACAATATGCACCGCCCTATTACGACCCTATAGACTTTACAAAAACTGGAAATGAAATGAAGGCGCAATTAACGAGCCTAATCACCAGTACCCACACCAATGTGATTAATTATTCAGAGGTTAGAGATCTGGTTAAAATCAGTGATAAAGATCCAAATAATCCAAATAACATCTTATTGATTTATGGGTCTGAAGCTTCGGGAACGCATCAGCGTAGTAGATCGGTAAATGGCGATTGGAACAGAGAGCATGTTTATGCTAAATCAAAGGGAACGCCTAATTTAGGAAACTCTGGACCTGGAGCAGATGGACATCATATTAGGCCGTCTGACATCCGTTTGAATAGTATGCGTAGTAATTATTCGTTTGATGATGGATTTGGGCCTACGGCATACAGAACCAATCGTGGTGGTTGGTATCCGGGCGACGAATGGAAAGGAGATGTGGCGCGTATTATTATGTACATGTATGTGCGATATCAAAATAGAGCACAGCCTTTGAATATCACTTTCCCACCGGCTACTTATGCTAGTGATTTCCCAGATATTCTGTTGAAATGGAACGTAGAAGATCCTGTTTCTGAATTCGAGATTCAACGTAATAATATCGTGGCGGATGTTCAGAATAATAGAAATCCATTTATTGATAATCCTTATTTAGCAACGGTTATTTGGGGAGGCTTACCGGCAGAAAATAAATGGCCAAATAGCTTTGGGGATGATGGTACGCCAGATGAAATTAATCCTTCTGTACCACAAAACTTAGAGCTGACTTATGCAACTGATACTAGTCTTTCAGTACAATGGGATGCATCTACAGACAACATGGGTGTTGCAGGTTATGATGTTTATGTAGATGGAGAATTTTATGCAAACGTTTATACAAATAGTGTAATGATTAATGGTTTACAACCTGATACAACCTATGATATTTCGGTGGCGGCGTTTGATGCAGCTGGAAATAGATCAGAGATGAGTGAAACCATTCAAGGTCAAACTACCAATACCGGAGAAGGTGGAAGTGGAGCAACTTGTGGCGTTGAGGATTTTGAGAATATTCCGTCAACGGGAGGGAACCCGCCAGCTTCTAGTTATACCAACAGAACTTGGACTAACAATGGTATCGTTTGGAATGCAACCAATGCAAGAACCGACCGTCAGATTTATATCGACGGAGACAATGATAAATCTATCTGCATTAGAAAGGGAAGCCTAACTACATCAATCATTAGTGGAGGTATCGGTTCATTAAGTGTTAGAACTTATTTGCCATTTAATGGTTCCGATGGTTATTATACATTAAAAATTAATGGAGAAGTAAAAGGACAAATTCCTTATTCAGATGAACCAAGTACTTATACCATCGAAAATATTAATGTGGCGGGTGATTTCACAATCGAGTTAGTGGATTCTACCACTTCCAATAGAGTTTCATTCGATGACCTGTCTTGGACTTGTTATGAAACTTTAGATGTATCTGATGTAACTGAAGAGCGTAATGAATTTAAAGTTTATCCTAATCCCATTACAAATAATGTTTTTTACGTTGATGGTTTATCTAAGGCTGAGACTTTAAATATTTATAACCTAGAAGGGAAGTTGGTTCAAACACTAAAATCGGTTAGAAATAACCAAAAATTAAGCTTGAAAAACTTACCTAAAGGTGTTTATTTCATCAATAGAAAGAATCAGTCAACTAAAGCTTTAGTTAAGTAGGATTTATTTAATTTCTACATAAACTTAAAACTTAATAAGCTCAAAGATTTCGCGTCTTTGAGCTTATTTCTTTGAGCTTCAATTTCTTATTTATAAAGCGTGTTTATGACGTCAGCATAATTCTTTTCAATCACTTTTCTCTTTAGTTTTAAGGTGGGAGCCAATTCATTTTTTTCCATAGAAAACACATGAGCTAAAACCCTAAATCTTTTTACTTTTTCATAATTTGATAAATCCTTTTGTTCTTCGTTGATAGAAGTATTAATAGCTTTAAGCAAGTCTTTATTTTGAGCTAACTCCTCGAAATTATCATAATTTATTCCTTGTTCTTTTGCCCACTCTTCCACATATTCTTGGTCTAAAGTAAATAAACCAGAAACATAAGATCTTCCTCCTCCAATAATCATAGCTTGAGCAATAAAGCGGCTTTGAGACAAGCGGCCTTCTGCAAGTTGAGGTGCAATATATTTACCGTTCGCTACTTTAATTAATTGCTTAATTCTATCGGTGATATATAAGAAACTATCCTCATCTAATCGACCAGTTCGCCCGTTGTACCACTTGTGTAGATTAAGGTTGTAAAGTCAAACTCATTGATTGAAGCAGTTCTTTTATTTAAGTCATCCGCTAAACTTTGATCATCATAAAGCTCAATCCAATCTTTAAAATAAATACTATTTTCTGTTTTTAAATCTACTTGATCATCAAAAACAATAATTCTAAGATTTTCTTTGTTTTTAACTTTTAATAATTCTTGGTATTGCTCTTTGCCACCTGCAAAAACCAATTGAGAACCAGAATCTTTTAAAATAAACTCCGTTTGAACATAATTATTGGTGGCAAATATGGGAACGCTAATAATTCGCGCTTCAATACAGGCTATGTCAGCCAAAGTCCATTCGGGGCAATTTTGAGAAAAAATAGCCACGCGACTCATTTGATCTTGTCCCTCGGCAATTAAACTTGTAGCAATCTTTTGGATTGTAAAAATCGCCATAGAGCCAGTGTTGTTTAGCCTAGATGAATAACTCCTTAAAAATACTTTATCAGGATCTTGTTGAAAAAACATCTTAAGTTGAAGTCTAAAGTTATTAAATTTAAACCTTACTTAAGATGTTCTATTAAAATTACAATCTAAGATTCTGAAATTAATTACGTCATTCCTTTTGTGACGATGTATTTTCTTTAGGCGGAACAGCGCAATTACCTGTAGCGCAAGCTCCCATATTCAATAAAGCTAAAAGAGAAAACAATATACCTATCCCTAATATCATCCACATTTCTGTGCGAATACCTTCAAATATAATAAACGCACCCACAGCAAGTCGAATCAAGCGAAAGACGTTCCAGCCATTGAATAGATTATGTTGAATTAATTTATAATCCATTATTTAACTTTTTCTGCCATCCATTCTTTCATTCCAGCGGAATAGTTTTTAACGTCTTTCAATCCTTTTTTGGCTAAATAAGACTGTGCTACAGTGGCTCTATCACCACTCTGACAATGAATTACGATTTGTTTGTTTTGATCTAGCTTATCTAAATTATCTGGTAATGAGCCAACAAAAATATGATCAGCACGCTCTACATGATAAGCTTCGTATTCAGAAATACCTCTAACATCAACAATTTGTGCATTTTCGTCTCCAATATAAGATTCAAATTCGCTGATGTCAATAATGTCCTGCGTTTCTAATTCTAAACCTAAATCTTCGATATTAGAAATATATCCATAGATATTATCTAATCCAATGCGCATCAATTTACGCGTTAAATCCTCTATGTTGTTTTCGTCTGCTACAAGAATAAATTTCTCTTTATAATTCAAAAACCAACCTGCCCAAGTAGAGAAAGAATTATTCCCTTGGATATTGATGCTATTAGGAATAAATCCTTTTGCAAATTCGGTCTTATTTCTTGTGTCAATCACCGTCATTCCATTTTCATAAGCCGATAAAAATTGTTCTTTGGTTAGCTCTGGATGCTGAGGAACTTCTACTAGTAATGGGCGATTAACCTTGTTGAGATGTTTCATCATCGCAAAATACTTTGGAGGCTCTGGTTGTCCTTCTAATAAGTAATCTATAAAACCTTCTTTATCATCTTCATATTGAAATGCCCAATTTCGGATCTTTTCGTAGCCAACGGTAGAACTTGGAACTGCACCTAAAGATTTTCCACAAGCTGAACCCGCGCCGTGTCCTGGCCAAACTTGAATATGATCAGGTAATTCTGTAAATCTTTGGATCGAGTCGTACATTTGTTTTGCGCCTTTGTCTTGTGTACCTGCTAGACCTGCTGCTTTTTCTAATAAATCAGGTCTTCCTACATCACCAACAAATACAAAGTCTCCTGTAAAAATCATTACTGGCTCATCACTAGCAGGATGATCAGTCAAAAGAAAACTAATACTCTCTGGCGTATGTCCAGGTGTATGTAAGACCTCAAAAGTTAAGTTTCCTAATTCTATTTTATCATTATGTTTCAACCCAATATGTGGAAACTCGTATTGCCAATCTTCTCCACCTTCATCAGATAGATAAATCTCTGCGCCTGTAGCAGCAACTAATTCTCTAGAACCACTCAAAAAGTCAGCATGAATATGGGTTTCAGTAACTTTCGTGATTTTCATATTGTTAGCTTTGGCTAAATCTAAATAAACATCGATATCTCTTTGTGGGTCAATCACGATGGCTTCACCTTTAACTTGACATCCAATGAAATAACTAGCTTGAGCTAAACTTTTGTCGTAAACGTGTTCGAATAACATAATTTATATTTTTTAATGGTACAAATAGCACCTAGGTTAAATAGTCTGTTTTAAATTTTTAAAGGAAATAATTGTATTCAGACCTTATGCAATATTACTTATTAAAATTAACTTACTGAGTAACAATGGTTACAAGTTGTTAGAATAGGAATAATTCTTTGATGATTATGTAAACTCCCATGAGAAGCACAAACCAGCCGAATCCAGTTTTAAGCTTGTCTCCATCTATTTTCTTAGAAAGATAAATTCCAATGAAAATACCCGCTACCGACAAACTTGTGAAAATGGATAATAACATCCAGTCTATATCTCGATCACCTTGTATGTCTCCTAAGAATCCTAAAAGGGATTTGGCAGCAATAATCAGAAGAGAAGTTCCAACAGCTAATTTCATCGGCATTCTGGCGAGAATCACCAAAGCAGGAATAATTAAAAAACCTCCTCCAGCACCTACAAGTCCCGTTAAAACACCAACCAATGAACCTTCTAATAAGACTAATGGATAATTATATTTAATACCAGCTATGTCGTAATCATTGGTTTTCCTGCGTGGTTTGATCATAGACATAGAAGCCAAAATCATTACAATCGCAAAAAGAAGCATCAAGGCAATAGACTTTGTTAATTGAAAGTCTCCAATATTAAAAATCACCTCTGGAATAAACGGAACCAGATAAGCCCTCGTCAAATAAAC
Source organism: Weeksellaceae bacterium (assembly GCA_048268105.1). Classification (GTDB taxonomy): domain Bacteria; phylum Bacteroidota; class Bacteroidia; order Flavobacteriales; family Weeksellaceae; genus Profundicola. The sequence goes on along the minus strand of JBLWWH010000011.1, from coordinate 16,436 downwards.
AGCTATAATAGATGGAACACCAAAAACAATTGCCGTTTTTAGGTCAACCATCTTATTAAGAATATTCTTAGCGCCTCCAACCAAGGATGTAGCTCCAACTACAAATAGGGAGTAAGCAGTTGCTAAAACAGGATCAACCGACATCATATAAACCAAAATAGGAACCGTAAGAATAGATCCGCCACTACCAATAAGTCCCAATGAAACGCCAACTAAAATAGCAGATATATAGCCTAGTACTTCTAACTCCATAATTGAATGATTAAGAATGCGAAGTTAGCTCGATGTATCATGCTGCGCTGTAACAGCTGTTACATTTATAGGTAATCAAAAAAGCTTGAGAGTATTTCTCCCAAGCTGTATTTGTGAATAAATTCAAATATTTTTCAGAATTTTGCAACATGAAGAAAATCCATATTCAAGCTGAGCCATTCTTTGATTTGTTAAAGGAAAAAAATCAATCTATGTGGGATATTTTCGAGCAAATGATTCAAGAGCATGAGCAAGAAATTATCTTTATCAACAATGAACAGCAGGTTTTGTTTAATTACATTCTTCCTAACAACATTGATAAACTAAAAGAAGATCAAAAGAAGTTTTCAGAAGAATTTAAGAATAAAATTGCTCAGGTTTACATGAACTAATTAGTCTTCGAGTAATAATTCAAAAGATCTTTCTCTGTCTTTTGGGTCATAGAAATAAGAGGTTATCATTACCTCATCAGCAGAAGTTCTGTTAATGAAATGGGTTAATTCTTGTCGTACCTCTTCTTTATTTCCCACAAAAGAATAAGTTCTCATTCGGTTCACAGCTTGTTTCACTTCGGGTGACCAAATTTTGTCCATATCTTCCACTGGCGGACGTAATTTTGTAGATTGTTGCGTAACAATACTTGCTGCCATTTGAGAGAAACTCGTAGATAAATAAGCTGCTTTTTCGCTGGTTTCAGCTACTAAAATGTTCACAGCTGGCATAAAATAAGGCTTATCCAAATAAACAGAAGCTTGGAATTCATCTCTATAAATTTCCATAGCTTGTTCTAAATAGGTGGGAGCAAAGTGTGATGCAAAAGAATAAGGCAACCCTAAATAAGCCGCTAATCTGGCACTATATATACTCGAGCCAAGAATCCAAACTGGGACATGTGTTCCAACACCCGGATAAGCTTTAACCTTCATCTCTGGATCATATTCACCCAAATAGCGCATGACTTCTATAATGTGATTTGGATATTGCTCTACAGATTGTTGTAGGTTTCTGCGTAAGGCAGCCGCCGTCAATTGATCGGTGCCAGGTGCCCGACCAACCCCCAAATCAATTCTATCTGGATACATGGTGGCTAAAGTTCCAAAAGCTTCTGCTACTTGCAGTGGAGAGTGATTAGGGAGCATGATTCCACCTGAACCAACTCTAATTTTCTCTGTCTTTTCTGCTAAATGACCAATTAAAACGGCTGTTGCTGAACTGGCAATACCAGAGGCATTGTGATGTTCTGCCACCCAAAAACGATTGAATCCCATTTTTTCTGCAAAACGAATATAATCAACACTATCTTCAAAGGCTTGTTTGAAGTCATGGCCTTCGCGTACCATAGATAAGTCGAGTATAGATAAAGGTATATTATTAAATTTCATGTTTCTTAGATTTTAAAATCGGTTCTTAGAAATAATCAAGAACCTAAAATTATAAAACCACTTCAATAAAAGTGGTTTTGTAGTTTGTTGGAAGCCGTGCTTATTCCTCTCGTGGAATATCTACATGCTGAGGTGCATGCCCTAAATCTTTATCTAAATCATAAAGGTTTGCATTGTTTTCTTTCTGACTGTCTACAGCTAAATTGTATTTATCGATCAAATCCATTATTAATGTTTCTTCTTCAATTTGTTCTTTTACAAACCATTGTGCGAAATTGAAAGTCGCCCAGTCCTTTTCTTCGTGAGCCAAGTTAACAATACCATAAATTGCATTGGTGTTATCGATTTCATGTTGTAGGGCTTTGTCTAAACAATCTTTCAAATCTTTTGGATTAGCTGGTGGTGCAGATACAGCAGTAATTTTTGCTTCTCCGCCACGACCGTTGATATAGCGAATCACTTTTTTCATGTGATCTCTTTCTTCTGTCGCGTGCTTATAAAAGAAATCAGCAATTCCAGGATAGCCTTTTCCTTCAGCCCAAGAACCATAAGCCAAGAAAACTTGTGCAGCTTCTGCTTCTTTAGTTATTTGACTGTTTAAAACCCTTTCCATTTCATCAGAAATTCTCTTTGTGCTCATATTTGTATATTTTCTTGAGTTAAGAGCAAAATCTTTGCCGTAAGCTGCGAAGTCAAAAGAAAATCGATGAAAGTAGAAAGTTGACAAGAAATCCACTTCAAGATTTCTTTTTTTACTTCCTATAATTTTAAAATAGATAATAATAAATCACATTGATGCAAAAAATAGAAGATTAAAGTTTTTCTCCATCTTTTATTTTAAAATCTACTCTTCCATACCGAAATTCTTAGCACGTTTTTTCCATTGTTCACGCGCATAAGCCTGTAAATCAGTAATGTTGTCGGATTCGTCCATGATTTCTCTACCAAATAAAGTTTCGATTAAATCCTCCATGGTCACCAAACCTTGAATCATTCCGTAGTCGTCTACCACAATGCTCAAGTGATTGTTTTTCTGAACTAATTTTTCGAATAAAAACGGTAAGGATAAATCTTCTTGAACTGCAGAAATAGGACGTTTGATATCCTTTAATTTTTTGTGACCATTACCTTCCACTAAATTCAGTAATAAATCATCTTTTAATAATTTCCCGGTTACATTATCGTGAGTTTCGCTATATAATGGAATACGAGAATAAGGCATTTGTTTATTTACAGAATCATAATAATCTTGAATGGTTTCATTCTCTTCAGCCATTACAATCACCGTACGCGGCGTCATAATATCTTCTGCTTTTAACTCCTCAAAACCTAATAGGTTTTTAATGATTTTATATTCTGATTTCTGCAATTCTCCACTTTCTTCAACCGATTGAGCCATCGCTTTAAAATCAGATCTCGAAAGAACAGATTCATCTTTGTTTTTCTTTAAGCTTCCGGTAATTAATTGGCTTAACCATACAAATGGTGTTAAGATGAATAATAATATTTTTAAAGAAGTTGCAGTAAATCCTGCCAAGGATTTCCAGTTATTGGCTCCAATAGTTTTCGGGATAATTTCGGATAAAATCAATATGGCTAAAGTCATAACCGACGCCACGATTGATTCATAAGAAAGATTAAAACCTAAAATATTAATATAGCTATCACCCCAAATTCTACCCGCTTGAGCACCAACACCAATTGCACCTACTGTGTGAGCAATGGTATTTAAAGTTAAAATTGCGGATAAAGGCCTGTCAATATCCTTTTTTGCCTCCTCGAAAAAAATACCAGTTTTACTTCCTTCTCTTGCCAGCCTTTTAGAGTAAGATGGTGTAATACTCAGTAACACAGCCTCCCAAACCGAACATAGAAATGAGAATAAAATTGAAAGTAACAGAAAAATTATCAATAATGTCATACGCAAATATAAAGAATTGTATGTTTGTAATGTGCAAATTACAAGTACCCAAAACGCAAAGATTAAACAATTAATCAAACTTCAGCAAAAATCACGTGAGCGTAAGGCTACAAAAAGCTTTGTGGTTGAAGGTTTGCAAGAAAATCGTCTGGCTTTAGCCAATGAATTTAAACCTAAACAATTTTTTGTTCAAGAGGATTTATATGATAATTCATTGGCATTGACTAAGGTCGAAACTTACCAAGTAACACGAGAAGTTTTCGATAAAATCGCCTACCGAAGCACGACAGGTGGTATCGTAGGCGTTTATGAAACAAGGCATTTTGATTTAGACTCCCTCAAAGAAAAAGAAAATCCTTTGATTGTTGTTTTAGAAGCGGTTGAAAAGCCAGGAAATCTTGGAGCTATATTGCGAACATGTGATGCAGCTCAGGTGGATGCGGTGATAGTTTGTGATCGTTTGGTGGATTTCTTTAATCCTAATGTGATTAGAAGTTCGGTGGGAACGCTGTTTACCAATACTTTAATCTCATGTGAGAGGGAAGATTTAGTGAAATTCTGTCAAGAGAATGGAATAAGTGTTTACGCAACTTTCTTGAGGGAGGATACTCAATCTTTGTATGATGTAGATTTTAAAGAGTCTTCAGCGCTGGTATTTGGAACAGAAGCCACAGGTTTATCAGAATTTTGGGCAGAAAATGCGGAGGCGACTATAAAAATCCCCATGTTAGGTCAAGTAGATTCTTTGAATGTGAGCAATGCGGTGGCGGTCTGTACTTATGAGGCGGTTCGACAGCGCACTTAAGCACTCAAAACTTCTTTTAAAATTAGCAAGGATTTTGGTTCTTTAAAACCTTCTAAATGGATGCGTAAGTAGTCCAACAGGATTTCTGTTAGCCTTTGTCGGCTCGTTTTATTTAATTGATTTTTAGATACCTCTGTGAATTCTGATTGCATTAAATTTTTCCAATCTTCGGTTTCTTGTGTGCTTAATAAATACGGAGATTTATTTTGTTGGGTAAAACGACCCTCAATTAAATCAAAATACGGAAAGTCAAAGTTTTCTTGGTTAGGGAAAAAGCCAAAATAGGAGGTGAGATTTAAAAATAAATTCAAGTGAAACTCTGCAAAATGCTCTTTTTTATTATTAAAAATTTGAATTTGTTCTTCTAAGAATTCATATAAGTCTAAATTCTTTTCATCCTGTTTTAAACATTGGTGAACTACTTCGGCAATAAACTGCAGCATAATCGCTTTGATAGGATGCTGGTGCATTTCGAAGAAGGAATTGCTAACTTGTAAATTGCTTGGAATGATTAAACTCGACTTTTGTTGAGGTTTAAAAGAAAATTCAATCTCTGTAAAGGGATAGTTGATAGATTTAAATCTCTTGTTTTTGCCTCCATAGACGCCTCGCAACATCAAAGAAACCAAGGCGAAATCCTGAGTGTAAACTTGTAAGATTGCACTTGTATCACCGTATTTTATAGAAGTGAGAACAAAGCCTTTGGTTTTTTCCATTATCGGATAATCGCAATTTTAGTGCTGGCAGTTTCAGTGCCATCTGCATTAATCATTAAAGCTAAATAGATACCAGATGCTACTTTTTGTCCTTTTAGGTTGGTTCCATCCCATTGTATAATTCCCCCTGCTGCTCGGTCTTTGTGAATCAAATTTCCAACCACATCCGTAATTCTTACATCGGCTCTATCGGCTAAACCTTTGATCGTGATTACACCATTATAATTAGGTCTTACAGGATTTGGGTAAGCTACAATTTCGCCAAAACTATCGCCGGTGTCTTTGGCATCTCCTTTATAAGAAACAAGTCCACCTTGGGTAGCGAAATACACCATTCCGGTCGTATTATCAACTGAAATATCATACACTACATTGGAAGGAAGAGGTGAGTTGTCTTCTGTGAAATGAAATATCGTTTCTCTACCAAACTCCGAAACATAGAAAACTCCAGCTCCTCGAGTTGCAATCCATTTGCGATTAGAGCCATCTACGGCTATATCGTTAATGGCGATATCTGTTAATAAAGCTTCTGGAATTCCATCCTGAACAATAACTATGGGTTGTGTTTCAGGATTTCCTGACTGTAATTCTCTTAAAGCGTTAGACTTTACATGCAATCCTTGTTGAGTTCCAATCCAAGCGGTTGAGTTTTTGTCAATGGCCACCGTAAAGACATTGGATGAGGGCAAGTTGCCTTGTCCTTCACCACTCAAGATCTGATAAGCTTCGTCCATATTGGTAACTACCAATCCACTACCTCGACCTGAGGCAACCCAAACAAAACCTTTATCATCTACCACAGGTTTTTGAACACCAGGAGCTCCTTGATTAAAATTCTGTAAACTAAACGAAGACCATGAGCCTGCAGGGGTTTTCTTATGAAGCAAGTTATGATCCTGAGCCCCAATATAGGATTGAGTTACATATAAATTCCCTTGTTTGTCTAAATCCGTTCCTCCCAATTTCATATAAGGTCTATCCTCATACTTTCTATTGTATAGAATGCTACTATTGGTTGAATTATATTCTGCAACTAATTCATCATTATTCATTTCAAAAACCCCATACCATTGATGCCATGAAGTAGCATAAATTTGGTTGATATCATTTGGGTTTACGGTGATTTGCGTAACATCATGTACGTTGTTCATTTCTTCTCTACCTACATGCTGCCATTCAATTCCGTTAAAATGAGAATAGCCTTCGGTATTCCAAGCGGGTAAGTTTAAATCAATAATTCCACCATGCGTCATCCAAACATTTTGTTGAGTGGCCGTAACGCTCATGGTTGAATTAGAAAATGGCCCATCTGGATATATGGCTTCTTGAGAACTCAACCGAATCATACCATTTTCAGCAGTGCCAACAAAAGCTTCGTTATTAACAAAAATCCCAGCTTGTGCCGTAGTATTTATGGAAGATTGACCAACTTGGTTGAGGTTGGCGTCTAATACATAAATCGTGTTGGCAGTTGTAATACTTAAATAATCAGCGGTTGCGTTTAAATCTTTCACTGCACCGAAGTTTCTCAATAAACTCCAGTTTCCATTTTGAAATACATAAACATTCCCACCACTTGCGGCAATGAGTTGCTCATTGAACTTTTCTATATGTTTAAAATCAGTAGATGGTAGGTTCTGAGCAAGTTCCCAATTGTTGAAATTTGGAATTAAATCATTCATCTCGTGGGAGTAAACACCTCTTTCACTTGCGGCATATAATCTGTTATTAAAAATTACACTTTCATTAGCCGTAAAGAAATCTCCACTTTGTCTGAAGAAAGCTGTTTCTGCAAACTCTCTTCTTTCTAAATTAAACATAGAAACGCCATAAGCAGCAGATATCGTCAGCCATTGACCTTCTGTATAAAGATGATTAATCTTTTTGCTTCCTTGGTATTCGTCTAAGGGAATTTCTATAAAATTATAGCTCTGCTCTCCCAAAATATCTAACTCTCCACTTAGGTACCCAACAATTACATAATCATATGCTTGGTTATAGGCCAAACTTGTTGGTTGAATTGAATTTAATTTATTGGTTTTGGAAATCTTTTTTAATTCATTGTATTCTAAGTCGTAAGAAAATATAGCATGTGATGAGGTGCAGTATAAGAAATTACCGACTTGCGTGATTCCGGACACTGATTTATAGCTAAAATGGTCTTCCCATCTCGAGTTTTGAGCATGGCTTAGAAGGCCGATTAAACAAAATATGATTAAAAAGTTTGATTTAAAATTCATGCGCAAGGCTTGTTTCTGTTTAACGAATATTACTTAAAATAATTGCTATAAAAGTATGTCAGTAAAAATATGTAATTTTGCATCCTTAAAAGCTAATCTATGACCAAAGATAATAAGATAGAATTAATGGCGCCTGCAGGAAACTTTACTTCCTTGCAAGCAGCAATAGATAATGGAGCAGATTCTGTCTATTTTGGGGTAGAACAATTAAATATGCGCGCAAGAGCATCGATTAATTTTACCTTAGATGATCTGCCCGAAATTAGTCGCCGTTGTAAAGAGAAGGGAATAAGAACTTACTTGACTTTAAATACAATTATATATGATCATGATTTATCTATCATCAGAACTTTGATAGATAAAGCAAAGGAAGCTGATTTAACTGCTGTTATTGCAATGGATCAAGCTGTAATTGCTTATGCGAGAGAGGTTGGAATGGAAATTCATATTTCTACTCAAATCAACGTTACCAACATTGAAACGCTTAAGTTTTATGCCATGTTTGCGGATACGATTGTTCTTTCTAGAGAGTTAAGTTTAACTCAGGTGAAGAAAATTGTTGAGCAAATCGAGAAAGAGCAGATTAAAGGTCCTTCGGGGAGATTGGTAGAAATCGAGATTTTTGGGCATGGAGCTCTTTGTATGGCGGTTTCTGGTAAGTGTTATTTAAGTTTACACTCACATAACTCTTCTGCCAACCGTGGAGCTTGTAAGCAAAACTGCAGAAAGAAATATACCGTAATCGATCAGGAGTCTGGTTTCGAGATTGAGTTAGACAACGAATACATGATGTCGCCTAAAGATCTTTGTACATTAGAATTCTTAGATAAAGTTAAGGATGCGGGTATTAAAGTTCTTAAGATTGAAGGTAGAGGTAGATCACCAGAATACGTGGCTAAAGTTATTAGAACTTACCGCGAAGCGATTGACTCTTTATACGATGGAACATTCTCTCAAGAGAAAGTTGATGTATGGATGGGTGAATTAGATAAGGTATATAATCGTGGTTTCTGGAGTGGATATTATTTAGGTCAGAAATTAGGTGAATGGTCTAAAGATCCAGGTTCTAATGCGACGCAGAAGAAAGTTTATATCGGAAAAGGTAAGCATTACTATACCAACGCTCAGATTGCTGAATTCCAAATAGAAGCATTTGATTTAAGAGCAGGAGATACGGTTTTAATTCAAGGGCCAACTACAGGTTCACAAGAGTTTGAGATGAAGTCATTTATGGTAAATGAGCAAGAAGTAGAGCGAGCTAAAAAAGGAGATGTAATTACTTTCCCTGTTGATTTTAGAATTCGCTTATCGGACAAATTATACAAAGTAGTAGCCAACGAAGTAGCTAATTAATCATTTAAAATTTGTTTTACGAAACTTGAATTCATGGTAATTATTACTTTACAACGAGATAAATGTATTGGCTGTAACTATTGCGTAGAGTTTGCTCCCAATCAATTCCGAATGTCTAAAAAAGATGGTAAGTCCGTCCTATTAAAATCCGTTAATAAAAAAGGATTTCATACCTTAAAGGATCCCAACATGGAGATTCTTCCTGCCTGCGAAAAAGCGGCAGATGCTTGTCCAGTCCATATAATATCTGTTAAAGTAAGTTAGAATGAAAAAGAATGTTCGTAAAGAGTACCTAGCCAAAAGAAAGCAATTTACTACCACCGAAATTAACGCGTGGAGTCTTAAAATTGCAGATATTTTTTTGAATTCTGAATTCATTCAGCATCAGACATTTCATGTGTTTTTAAGTATGCCTAAGTTTAACGAGGTAAATACACAGTACATTATAGATGAATTATTGAGACAAGCTAAGGATGTTGTAGTTCCTAAAATGGATGGTAAGCAATTGTTAAGTTGCCCATATACCAATGAGACTAAATTGGTCGAAAACTCTTGGGGAATCATGGAGCCAGAAAGTAATCAGGAAGTTTCAACAAACAAGATTGATGTGGTAATCGTTCCTATGTTGATTTCTGATGCCAAAGGAAATAGAATTGGTTATGGAGGAGGTTTCTACGATAGATTTTTATCATCATTAGATGAGAAAACTAAATTTGTTGGAGTTAACTTTTTTGAATCGGTAAAAGAGGATATTCCAAGAGAAGAATTTGATGTACTCTTAGATTATCTGATTACGCCAAACGATATTTATAAATTCGATAAATAAAAAAATAACCGTCTCCCCACACAGAGACGGTTTTTTATTGGTTTAAACTTTTAAATTATAAACGCTCATTAGCAAGGTTGGCCAATTCAGAACGCTCACCTTTCACTAATTGAATATGTGAGAAGATATCTTCTCCTTGAATTCTGTCTACCATATAAGATAAACCATTCGAAAGCTCATCTAGATAAGGCGTATCAATCTGTTTAATGTCACCGGTGAAAATAAATTTAGAGTTTTCGCCCGCTCTTGTAATGATGGTTTTAATTTCGTGTGGTGTTAAATTCTGCGCTTCATCCACAATAAAAATCACATCAGATAAACTACGTCCGCGAATGTAAGCCAGCGGCGTAATCATTAATTTCTCACTTTCTAGCATTTGGGTAATATGCTTATACTCAGGCTCACTTTCATTATATTGATATTGAATAAATTTTAAATTATCCCAAAGAGGCTGCATGTAAGGATCAATTTTAGACTTAATATCACCCGGTAAATAGCCGATATCCTTATTGCTTAACGGAACAATCGGTCGTGCTAAATAAATCTGTTTGAAGTTTCTTCTTTGTTCTAAAGCGGCGGCTAGAGCAATGAGTGTCTTCCCGGTTCCCGCTACGCCATGAATGGCAACTAATTTAATGTTAGGATTTAAAATCGCATGCATGGCAAAAGTTTGCTCAGCATTACGTGGCTGGATACCATAACATCTTTGTTTACTGACTTGCTCTAATTGCTTTTCAAAAGGATTGTAATAAGCCAGCACCGAAGAGTTGGTACCTTTTAAAATATAATATTGATTGGGTTTAATCTCCAAAAATTCCTCTACATCCTCTAATGGAACATGATGCTCATTATATAAGCGTTCAATGATATCTTGATTAAAATCATCTACATGTTGAATTCCAGCTGAAAAGCTTTCAGTGTCTTGCACTTTTCCAGTCTCAAAATCTTCAGCGTTTAAACCTACCGCTTTGGCTTTCAATCTCAAGTTTATATCCTTGGTAACTAAAATAACAGGCTTTTTTGGTTCTTCCTCCTTCATTTTTAGCGCAGCATTGATGATTTTATTATCCATGCTGATATTGTTGAAGAGCTCAATGGCATTGGATTTAAGGCCGTCGGTATTTAAGACAATTTTAAAATTTCCTTTGTTTTCACCAGGCAAGGCTATCCATTGGGTGATGTCTTTGTCTATAGAAATTTTGTCGAGTAACCTGATTAATTCTCTGGCTTCAAAGTTTTTGGTCTCATTTCCTTTTTTAAAATTATCTAACTCTTCTAAAACTGTAATAGGAATGACCACATCATGCTCCGCAAAGCTCAATAATGAATTGTGGTTGAATAATATAACGGAAGTATCTAATACAAATATTTTTTTCATGTTGTGTAAATTTTGATGTTAAGTCTTCTCCAACTTAGTCAACTAAAGTTAATAAAGAAATTACACACATTCTATTCAATGGGCTATCTTAATGCAGAATTAACGTTTCTTGCCTTCAAGAACTTAAATAATTTAAAAAAAAATATAACGCGTTATCCAAAAAGACGAGGCGCTCAAAACTTATAGCAAGCTAGAAAAGGAAAGTAATTTGGGTGATGTTGATGAAGATTTACAAAGAAAAAAGGAGTAATGTAAAGGGTTGAATATTAATATAATCAGATCATTTAGCAAAACGCTCTTGTACTTGTCGAAAAAAGCTCTTGTACTTTTTGAAAAAAGCTCTTGAACTTGTTGAAAAAACCTCTTGTACTTTTTGGAAAAACCTCTTGAGCTTTTTTACTGAAGATGCGCATAAATCATTTTAATCATCTAGATCTTTTTTGCAAATCATCTGATGATAAATTAATTTGATGCATAATTTCTAAGCAGTAGTGCTTAAGTTGAGTTTAAAAATTCAGGCTAAAGGCTCTCTAATCCAAATGAATTAATTATCTTAGATATTCAATAAAAACGCTTTACCAGCTCGCAGTGAACAAGATAAATGCATAATAACCCATTTCTAAATATTACGCTCGGCCTACAACACGTCAGCTACAACACACCAGCGCGCGACTACCGCCCCATAGGCGATGCTAGAGAAATTGAAACGGTGGATCGTAATCCGTATAAGTATAAATACAACGGTAAAGAATACCAAGATGAGTTGGGATTAGATTGGTATGATTACGGTGCTAGAAATTATGATACAAGTTTGGGGAGATGGATGAATGTGGATCCGTTGGCAGAAAATGGAAGAAGATGGTCTCCTTATAATTATGCTTTGAACAATCCTATGTATTTTATTGATCCAGATGGGAGAAAGGCTGAACCGCTTTCTACAGGAGTGAGAAAGAATGATGATGGCTCCTATACTACTGTAAGTGTGAATCCTTACGACGGTGATGCTGGCGTTTATCTAGCAGATAAAAATGGTAACTATGATATAAACACAAGTACTAAAATTATGGACGCTGAAACACCATGGATTTTTGCAAAAACCGATGATTCAACTGGTGGGTTTATAAAAAATACATCTGGAAATTTCGAAGTAGCTAAAGTCACATTTAATTTAGATAATATTCCAAATGGCAATAAATTGTATAACGCTTTTACAGAATTGTGGAAATCAAAAATAACTTCTTTAAATTCTTCTCTTCTTAATTCAGCTCTTTTGGGAGCATTGTCTTTTCGGGGGAATTCTTTTGATTTAAAAAACAGAAAAGAATTTGCACCTCAAAAGGCATATACTCCCTATACGTTTAATGGTAAATTGACAACAATAAGAGCGGTAAATAATAGAATATTTGGGACCAATTTGAGAACCGTTTATGAAAAATCATGGGATACTTTTATGGATACTCCAACATCTTTTTTCAAACTAAATATGCCAATCATAGGTGGATATAATCAAAAGGATAACCAAGGTAATTCATATAATTCAGGGTTTCCATATTATGGAGAGCATGAATATTCTGGCTCTTTCATCGTAAAAGGATACTTTATCAAAAATTAATTATTATGAAAAATATAATATATATTTTATTATGTTTAACTTTAATGTCATGTGATAATCGCCTAGTCTATAAAAGATTTAATTTTGGAGATAAGAAAATCGTTTGGTATTTTAAAAGTTATATAGGTCGTAATAGTGATGATTTTGTTTCGATTTTTGAAAATAAAAATGAAACGATTGTTGCGAAATTTTTTGGCGGTGAAATAAAGGACGTTAATTTGATTCAAGACACACTCGAAATTCAGATTGGAACCCACGCCGAAGGAATAAATGATGAAGTAGAGTTAAAGGGTATTTATAAAGGCTTATACATAAAATTTAAAATAAATGATAAGCCTATTCGTAATTCAGGAGCAGAAAAATGGTGATTTTTAATAATTTATCAAATTGGGAAATTTTCAATATAATAAGAATTAAAAAATTCAATTTCAGGTTATTGAATTGTCAAGATAGTTATTACGTGTAAAGCCTTTTGAAATTGTAGGAGAATTACAAGTACAACAAACTCAAGGTTCAGAAATCCAAACAATATACAATGGGAAATTGATTACGCCAAGTTATGTGCCAAAACCATCAATGACAAAAGAAAGAAAAGAAACAGGTAAAGATGAATCATTTTAAATATCTCGTTAATTTGTTGTTATTACTAATCTTATTCAATTATAGTTGTTCGAATAGAGCTACAATAGAAAGTTATACTAGTAAATTAAAAATTAAATTTCCAGAAAATATGAATTTGATATACAGTAAATCAAATTCAGATATTCAAGATTATCGTTTAATAAATATTTACCAATTATCATTTAACCAGAAAGATGAATTATTACTTGAAATTCAAAGAACTTCATGTGATTTTGGAGGCAAAGGAGATAAAGTAAATTGTTTAGAATGGAAAACTTGTGATGGTTATTATCTATATGAGTATTCAAATGAAAAAGAAAGATTGAAGATTAGTGTTGATCTAATAGCTCGAGATAATTTTACACTTTTAACCATTCGAGAAATTAAATTTTAATAATTTCGGAATAGTTAAATTTTTAATTGTAGTGTGCGGAACTGGTAATTGAGAGATTTTATAAATTGCTAAAAATCAGCCAACCATTATTTAATATATAAGGAATTCTCACCTGCATTTAACATTATCTTAGTAATAGAAACTATAAAAGTGCGTAAAATCAACAAGCTAATAAAAGTTACAGATCCAACCTCCAATCCGCAAGGATTTGATAATGGTAATTCTGGAGATCAAAATGATTATAAATATGATCCAAATGATTTTCGAGAAAAAAACTTTGAGAAAGTTTTTTATGAAGAAACCCGAGCGAAGCGAAGTGTGAGATTAAGCTATGCCGAAAACCCAAAAAATCTAGGAAATATTGTAATTTTGGAAGAAAACAATTATTATCCCTTTGGATTAGAACACGCTGGTTACAACAAAGACGTAAAAGAAGTAGATTTTGCAGACTATTTAGAGCTGACCAACGAAGAATTGCAAAACATAAGCGAAGATGAACTACTTAGCGTTGTGCCTGTGATTAAAAATAAGTATAAGTATAAATACCAAGGACAAGAACGCCAAGATGAACTCAATCTCAACTGGGACAGCTTTAAATGGCGAAATTATGATTATGCCATTGGGCGGTTTATGAGTGTGGATCCGATTGCAGAAGAATATGTTTATAACTCGCCGTATGCATTTAGTGAAAACAGGGTAATGGATGGTAGAGAATTAGAAGGACTTGAATGGTCTGTAAGCAGAGGGAATGATGGCAATTATATGGCAACATTAAAAATTCAGCCTTTAAAAAATTTAACAAATGAGTATTCTGCCATTACAGAAGAGGTTAAGAGTATTCAAGATGCTTTTGCTACTCAAATTAAGAGTTCATTAGATGGAAGGATTAGTGATAAAAACTTAAATACTCTAACTGTAAATGTAGTGTTTAGCGAAGATGCTACCATTGGTTTTGAGCTTAGAGATACAGTAACGGATGTGGGAACAACGGAAGAAGGTTTGGTTGTTACTGATGCTGATAAAGTAATTCAGATGAAAACCCCAGGAATGGTAAATACTATTAATGATACACAAAATAATAGAATTCAATTAAGCTCTAGGAACTTACTATATGATGATAAAGGCAATAAACTGGGTGCTTATGATTATTCAGCACAAGTGAATAAAGTAATATTACACGAAGGACTTCATACAGGAGGCTTGAGGCATGGAGAGGATTATCAAAAAGGAACAAGAGCATATAATGATGTTGTAGGTGATGGCTATAATAATGCTTTGTCAGGAGCTGGGCAAATGCCGAGGGGTGGACATGGTATGAATGTTTTAAGAACCCAAAAACGTTTATTAATTAAAGCAATTGAAAATGACCAACAAAAAACAGAGCAATGAACAGATTAATTTATTTATTGGTTTTTTCTTTAATGGCATTAGGGTGCTCAGGTGTTCAGGTTATTAAAATAGACGGAGAATTGAATGATGTCCGAATCAAGAATGACACCTTAACTTATTTGATTTTTACAACTAAATTTAAAAATACAAAGGTTTTTGTTTCTTCCGAAAATTTAAAATTTACTGATACAATAAATACTTCCCCTATTAGAGGATTAGCCAAAGCCATTTTAGTTAAACATGAAGATACAGAGTTTTTTATTAATAATGAGTTTGTGTATGAATTAAAAGCCAAGGATTTTAGAAAGTATCAGTTTGTTTACTTCTCGAAGCCTGTTTCTGGAAAACCTAAATATTTAATCGAATTGACCAACGAGATGCGAGATTTTTATTAATAAAATTTAATAACTCTGAGAGCCAAAAAATTGAGTATATTTATAATGCAGCAGGTATAAAACTAACCAAAAAAGTGACCAACGGCACCGATATAATAACTACAGACTACTTCGACGGTTTTCAGTACGTAGATGGAGAACTACAATTTTTTCCTACGGCAGAAGGTTATGTACGTATTACAGAGGATCAAACCACTAGAAGTTGGTATGATTATGTTTATAACTACACAGACCACCTGGGTAATATTAGGTTATCTTATACTAGTGATCCAGGACTAGGATTGGTAAAAAAAGTAGAAGAAAATCATTATTATCCCTTTGGTTTGGAGCATGGCATATATAATGGTTCAAAGAAAGATTATAAACCTACAGGTGATAACAGAGAAATATTAAATGTGAGTAATGTTCCTTATAAGTATAAATACCAAGGACAAGAACGCCAAGATGAGCTTAATTTAAACTGGGATTCTTTTAAATGGCGAAATTATGATTATGCCATTGGACGGTTTATGAGTGTTGACCCATTGGCGGAGAAATACGCAAGAATGACACCCTATCAGTTTTCATCTAATCAAGTAATGCATGCTCCTGAAATAGAGGGATTAGAAAATCTTCAAGATTTAGTAGAACGCTTTTCGCCAATAGCAATTGTTCCTACAGCCACCTATTCGGGAACAGAAAAATCAATAGGAGTTAATATTTCAGTTGGAATCCCTAAAGCCTTATCACCAGTTGCTGTTCGTCATGAATTTGGGGCAAGTTATGTAGCTGAAGATGCAACAACTGGAAAAAGTGGATGGGAAACTAGACGAGGCATAGAAAGAAGTATAGGTTTTGGGTTGGCTAGTCAAACTACTACCTCATATAGTAATGGATATACTGATCAGACATTGGGAGAAATAAAAATGGGATTTCCTTTTTTTAATATTGCTACTTCAAACGATATAACTGAATTTGGTGGTGACGGAGGAGATCGTTGGCGTACTGCTGCTGTAGAGATAAACGTTGGTGCTTTTTCTCTAGGAACACAAGTTGGTACTGGTGACCCTGGAATATCTGATAGACCTGTTAATGCCAATTTAGGTCCAAATGGAACATATATTTCTAAGAATGGTTCGTCTCCAGATAAGTACAGATTAGGTAATATTTATT
>JBLWWH010000010.1:0-101235 GCA_048268105.1 Weeksellaceae bacterium | reverse complement strand
CATTTGCATCCCGAAACAAGCTATTTATAGCAATTTTGTTTCAAAATGGCCTCGTGGCGCAACTGAATAGCGCACTTGATTACGGCTCAAGAGGTTACAGGTTTGAATCCTGTCGAGGTCACTGAAAGGGAATTTTCAATATTATTTTGAAAGTTCCCTTTTTCATTTCTCCCTAATATATCTGATAAACAGGCTATTTGAGCAAAAATGGAGTTAACTCTAAAAGTTTGAACTCTCTTGTTTTGGAAGTCATACCCTAAACCGTCTGGAAAGATCATATATTGAAGTTTTCTTTTCACTTCAATATCTCCTGAACTCCATAATAGCGGTAGATTGAGTGCGTATTTTAATGCGATGTTTATGGACTTCTTAAGGTTTGAACTATCGAAGCTGTGTTTTGATAAATTTTTCTTTTTCTGGTTGATTTCTGTAACTAACTTGGTTCTGAATCTATCATATTGAGACTTGTTTATCTCTTCAAAGACGTAACGTTCCTCTAAACGGTCTAGCTTCATTTCAATAGATGTTATTCCATTTGACAGTTCTTTTGTCTCTTTAATGGATTCTTCATTCATATTTACAAAGGTGTCATAGACCATTTCTTTTAATGGTGCTACAAATTTCTTATCCTTTAGTTTGTAAGTCTCTAAAAGCTCTAAAAACTCTTGATGTAGTTTTTTAGCACTTCTATTCTCCTTACTTCCCTTACGACGGTTTTTATAGTAGTAAAGTCCTTTTTTCTTTACAATAAAACCTGTGTATGGTGTTCCGCAAGTTGTTGATTTTAAAAAAGTTTTTAAAGGTAAATTTTCGTCGTCTACGCAGTATTTTCTTGTCTCAGCTCCTGTGTTTAATAGGTTATGAATTTTAAGAAATAGTTCTTTAGTTATCATAGGCTGATGATTGCCTTCAATAACTTCTCCTGGTATTAGGCTATTTACAATAAGTCCACAATAGAATGGATTTCTAAATAGAACGCTCAATCTCTTATCGTTAATTTTAAGACCTTTTTCTTGAAGCTTTTCTGCAATTTCTACGTGAGACATATTGCTATTTGCCTTCCACAAAAAAGCCTGCTTTAAAATCTTTCCTTCTTTAGTAATAACAAATTTAGGTGTTTTACCTTTTCCTGGATTCGCATTGGTATATCCAAACGGATATGCGCCCGTCCAATGTCCCTTGCGAAGTTTCTCTTGCATTCCAGATACAGATTTATCTCTTCTCAATTCGTTATCGAACTGAGAAAACATATAGTAAAGGTTCTGTTGAAAAGATCCAGCACTTGTAGATGTGTCAACTTCTTGTGTAGCTGATATGGTGACGATTCCTTGCTTCTTTAATTGGTCACTTATATATGCGCCATTAGCACCAGTTCTTGAAAACCTATCATAAGAATAGACAATGATATAACCTACATTACTTCTTCGCTTTACATAGTTAAGCATTTTCTGAAACTCCTTACGCTCATCGCTCTTAGCAGACTCATAAGTTCCTCCAAAATACTCACTAACTTCAAGTCCTTTTTTATTGGCAAGTTCTTTACAGTACTTTAATTGAGTTTCCAGACTAGCATTGTTTTCTGCTTGTTCTTTGGTAGATACTCTAGTGTATATAACGGCTTTACCGTCTGTTCGTAACTTTTGTCCTTTACCTTTTTTTGCAAACTGGTCAAATACAGTATTGTCTTTCATACGCTTAACTACTATTTTGAAGATGCTCGCAAAGTATTTTTGCAAATTCTTCTAATTTATTTATTGTGTCTTCTGCCTTCTTATCTGAATATCCTTCAAAGCCTTCAAATTTCTGAAGCCATTCACTGTCATATTTACTAAAACTAGGTTTTTCTTCTGCTGCAATTGCCTTTAACATTTTTCATTCCTTATCAATTGCTCCATAATCATTGGTTACAATTGAATCTGAAAATCGGACCCTTATGGTCTCGATATATAGCTTCGGTGTTTCCGATGACTATACACGTTTGCTACTGGGTTTACTTAACCTTTGTTTTCACTGTTCTATTGATATGGACAATGCGTCCATCGCTCTGCTTAATTTCAATATTTTGATAGTTGTGTTGCTTCAATATATCGACGATACGTGTTCTATCTTCAATCCGCTCTGTGCTCTCAATCATATCAATTCGTCCATCTCGTTTTATTATTTTAAGAGTTTGGAAGTTTTGATTTCTTGTCATTTCAATGAGCTGAATTTCTTCTTCGCTGAAGGTTTCTAAAAATTCAGCTTTTACTGGTTTGGGATTCCTCTCGCTCATTTTCGTTCTTTAAGTATGTCTCTTAACAAATCTACTTCTCGTCTAAGAGCCTCATCTAGTTTAACACGAGTCTCTTTAAGTTCCTCACGCATAGCGCTCATTTCTTCCTTAAAAGAAAGTCGCATTTCCTTAATTTCTTCAGACTTCTCAATAAGGATTCTCTCTAACTTTTTTGCAGTCGATTTGTTCTCTGCTTGAATTTGCGATATAATAGTTAAGAACTGTTGAACACGCTCCGCATCCATCTGTGATATAAAGTTGTTTATCATCGTATTGACTTCGACAACTTCGACCAGCGTGTTTTTTGACCCAGCTTCGGCGGTATTAATTCCTTTTATTCTGCCTTTACTTGCGTTAATATTGGTAGTGTAGCTTCCAGTACTGTGAATACCGTTTCCTTTTACCGAAATATTGGTTATGGTTGGAGGTTGGTATTGCAATGGTGCATCGGTATAGAAATAGTTCATATCAACATTAAACTGTTTTGCAAAATTTATGATTGCTAAATGTGGAATATGTTTTGACCTGCTTCGTACTGCAGAAACAATACTGCGATTAGTAGGATAAACAATTTTCCCTAGCGAACTATCATTGTTAGGTTTTATACCCAATTCTGTATTTACTGTAATTACTTCGTCTACTGCTTGTACAAACTTGATGTCTATATCATCGTATACTGGATTTTCTTTCATTTATATATTTCAGTTAATCAATTAGTTAGTTATTATTTTATGTTTTAGGCTTCAAATAATTTGATTTTATATGTTGAATAAAAAACAATATTACATATATTTGACAACAAATAAAGCTATTAAGATGTTTTATTTACTAAATATTTACAAAATGTTGTCAAATAATTAAATTATGAAGAATGTATCTACAAGAAGATATTAAAAAGGTAATCTCAAGAATGGGAGAACTCTACGATAGTCCGTCAAATACTATAGGAGAGCAAACAAAATTGTCCCGACCCACAATTAACAAGTTTTTCAATATGCAGACCATAAGACCCAGTAGTGTCGAAATAATCTACGAATTGTGTCTTGACCTTATTGAAGTGAAAGAAAAGAAGCTTTTAATCGTCAATGAGAAAAAGAAACTCTTATTTAAAGAAGTTTAAAAATTACAAGATGCTGAAACCAGCACTTCATTCGTATCACCAGTATAGACAGTAAAAAACTGATTGCTGGCTATTGCAAAGACAATGGCCATTATACAATATTCAACCGCGTTTAATTCGTTAGATAATTACGTATCTCATTATAACGCACAATCCGAAATCCTCTCTTCTCACATAAGGCAGGCAATGATTTTAACTGCTAGGGAAATCATTAAAATTTACTCACTGTCACTACTTAAAGCTAATAGCATTAAGGCAGTAGATTTTCAAAATTTACCACCGCTAATAACTAATAATGTTCAATTAGCAAAATGCGCAAGAGCAAGTACTAGAACCATACAGCGACATCTTAACCGCCTAATAGAGGCTAATATCATTACCAAAAAGATATGGCACGGATCTAACTCAGGTTATGAGCTTTTTATCAACCCAAACATATTGTTAATAGGTGGTTTAAAAGCCGTTAATAAGCCTGAAAATGTTCCTAAATCTGAAAAATCAAAACCTACTGATAATCAGTTTTTTAAAAATACTAGAACGACAACTTGTCCCCATACAGATACTAGTAACAATGGTTACATAAATAATATAATAATAGGCGTTCATAACTTGAAGACTAATGCGAGTTCGCTACCACTCACTTCTGGTTATGTGTCACGCAACGCTACTAGCAACAATTTTACAGGATACACAGGCAAAATAGACCCCAAAAAAAATAGTGATGCAGGGGAAATAGAGCGGATACAACGAGCCACAAATCAAACTGGCGCCGAAATTTCGGAGGTCACTAAGGCTCGTTCCGCTTCCCTATCATTGTATGTCAATGCCCTTTGGACGCTTGCGCGAAATACACTTTACAAAGACCATTATCTCACGCAAAGTCAAGTGAAAAAAGCTAAAGAACTACTGTTTTTATGGTATAATCCTGTGTCAGATAAAAAATTGGCAGATGTGCATCAAGTTTACGTTGAACGCATAGGAATCGTGCAAAAATACATCGCGAAAGACCCTAAAAAACGCTTCGTTCAGCTACCAAACAAATATTTTGACCCTAAAAACCCATCTGGATTTACAGGAACAAGAACCTGGTATAATCAACAAAAGAAGCGAGATTTTGAAGTACAAATGAAACTCATTCTACACGCGCAAATACGCCGATTCTTAAACAACGAAAAGAAAGTAACTGCAAAGCAAAAACCTAGATTAGAGCTATTTAGGTCTTGTGAAACACGCTTAGGGAAACTAGGCAAACCAGGATTAGTGAGCGAATTTCACGCGTCTGTTCTCAATCATTCCACACACAAATTTTTACAATTCAATACTTAAAATATGAATCCACTAAAGAAAAAAAATGGCGCTTTGGGCAGAAAACTCAAAGGCGCACTAACCGATTTGTCTGTCGATATTTTCGGCTACGAGAAGATGGTTACCAAGAATATTAGTAATCGTATAGATTACATATCCAGACGTTTAGAAATTCCAAAAGAACAGCTCTACATCAGGATTTTTCAGAAAAACCACAAAATCAAGTCTTTTCTATACGACCAGAGCAAACCAATAACTGCAATCCCTACTGGCGAGCTGACCTACTTCTTTATGGAAGAGCAAATTGCGCAACTCGGAGATTATCAAAACAAGGTTGCCTTCAGTATTAAAAAGTATATCAAAGAGTTTGCAGATGCTAACCGTATTGATGAAGAAAGCACACGCATTTGGATACACGTAAAAGGTAGCAAAGTGCAAGTTAGAGCCTTTCACGACGAAGAATTTATTAAAGCAATACCACTTAATTCACTTATAAAATATTTCAAATAATGACACAAAAAAAAGGATGGAAACTAGGTCAAGATTCATTTACAAAAATGATTGTCTGGTTCAAAGACGGAAACGTTAGAACAATGTATTCTATCGATTGGAAACATAAACTTTCTAAAACGATAAGCAAAGAAACTGGTATGGCACGCTTCCGCAAAAAGATAAAGGAATATGGTCCATTAGCAGGAACCATTGAGATTTATGATAAAGCTACTGGACAGCGCATTGCAAAATTTTACGAAGGCATCGAAAAATTACTTGACAATACAAAACTATGAGAAGCATAAAAGAACTTCAAGAACGGCTCAATCCTAAAAATAGTTTTGTTCAACGCTATAATATCGAGAAAGATGATAAAATACATTTGCTGTATGTGAGTCCTCGATTAAATGCAACCGGCTATTACAGAATGATTGCTCCAGCTTTAGAAATTAATAAAACCGTAACGCACCGAGCAATAGTAACAAG
Organism: Weeksellaceae bacterium; assembly: GCA_048268105.1. GTDB lineage: Bacteria > Bacteroidota > Bacteroidia > Flavobacteriales > Weeksellaceae > Profundicola. The sequence goes on along the minus strand of JBLWWH010000010.1, from coordinate 95,560 downwards.
TATTGAAAGCTATGACTTTTCAAGTCGATTATCTGATTTTGTTAATCAGCTAGATGAGCGATTGATTACCTGGGCAGATTATGTGATTTTTCCGCCACTATTTAGCGATGTGAGTTACTTAGTAAAAGCGATTAAAATTCTAAATACAAGTGTACAACTCGTGATGGATATTGACAGAAATTATTTTGCTGTACCAGATACTATTCCGCTTTCGCGAAAGCTTACTCAAGAGAAATTACAATATTTTCAGATGAATTTAGGATTGATGGATTTAGTTACTGTACCGAATAAACCATTTCAAAGTTTTCTTCAGAGACTTATTGATGATAGACTTGAAAATGCACATACACTTGTGCATCACATTCCTTCATTGGTATCAAGATATGGTTATGAGGAAATGCCACCAATACAAAAAAATGAAACCAATAGATTGCGTATTGGCATCATAAAACCGACCGAAGAAGATTTGCTATCTCTTAAGGAAGTCCTTTTTCTTTTGAGAAAAACTTTTAAAGATAAAATAGAGATTATTTACTTTGGGAGAGCTGATTCTTCTAAGGAAGCAGCAAAACTTTTAAAGGAAATAGATAGTGAAATTCACACTACAGTTTCCTTTCTTAACTATTTTGAAAAACTCAATGGTTTGGAGCTCGATACAGTTTTGCTACCTGCTAAGGAAGGACTTTACAACAGGCATCAAAATACTCAGTTATTTCTAGAGCTTTCGGTTTTTGGGATTCCAGTAATCGCCTCTATTCATAATACAGCAACACTTCTTATTGAAGAAGGAGAAACTAGTTTTATGGCAAGTGAAATTCCTGAGTGGGTTGATTTGATAAAATCATTTATAGATGATGATAGTGACCTTAAACGAGTCGCTAAGAATGCGCTTAAATCTGTGTGGCGTAATCATAGCTACAACTCAAAAACACTGGAATCACTAACCGAGATATTTATTTAAAATGCGAAAACTAATCCTAAACGAAGCCTTTGGTATTTTGGCGCTTTCTGTCCTTTTGATACCGCAAATAGCGCACACCATTTTTGTTTTTAAAATCAATAGTCAATACACCGACCCTTGGTTTGGTTGGTGTTATGCTATTGGTATTGATTTGGCTATTTTGATATTTACAGTCAAAGGATGGACGCGAACTGCTTACGCTTATTTCGCAGGCACACTTGCGCATAATTTGGTCTATCAATTTTACCCAGAAAGCATCTGGAGTTCGATATTGATTTGTGTGATGCTATCCGCAACCATCTTTAGTTTTAGCCACTTGTTTTACCACAAGGATAAAGCGGTGGAGCGCAACAACACCGCTATTGCACCGCAACCAAGCGCAGAAGCTTTGCGGTTAACCGCAGCGATTGAAGCAGGCATTCGCTTTGAAGCGCAACCTTACTTGTGTCCAGAATGTGAACAGTCGTTTGCTAGTACTAAGAAACTTAATGGACATATAAGTGGTCACAAGCAAAAGGATAATTGGTTTACGGATAAGTATGGGGATTGGAAAAAAGAGAATAGTGAGCGAGCTGAAGTCTGTAGCAACGAAATGCTTTGATAACTAATTTATAATTCAACATTAATCATCTTATTATTTCTGTCCAAAATGTATAGGCCTTATTCGTGATTATAAAATGTTTCTATCAGTCCTTTTGTATTGATATGAATTTCATAATAATTACCATTAAACCGGATTAATCTATCTCCAAATCGACTAAACCTTTTATCTGGGCAATTAGTAAAATGAGTATCAATTTCACTTTCCATAAGATGAAGACAAGAGGCGATTAAATCTTTTATGTCCTTTAACTCATAAGGTATTCTACTCTTGTCTTCATTGTATTTTCCGATGTTGCAGATATTACAATGTCGAAACACAACGTGCATAAATCCTTTAAAATCAAGAATTATTTTAGGGTTAGTGCCATAAAGGATAATTTCATCTTCATATTTTATACCTATTTGAATTAACCCAGCGTATAAACCCAAATGTTCACGCATTTCTATAGGTCTTTCTGGATTTATACCGGCTTTTGCAAATTCATAGTTAACGACTATTTTTACTAACTCTAATTTGTTTTTGAGTACTTCGTCAGAGTATGTATCTATCTTATCAATGTCAAAAAGAGCATCTTCTAAAAGAAAATCAAATTCGACCTTCCTTTCTTTGACTAATTCATCGAAGATATACTTCGTGTCAGTTTCAACTATTTCAAGTGCTTTTAGAATAGCCATCATTTTAAGTTTCTCAAAGTCAATTAAATTGTCTGATTGGTCTATTCGTCTCTTAAATAATTGATATAACATTTTGAGAGATTTAAGATTCCCTAAATCATCTGAAACCTTTATAGTAAGAGGCTCTTCTAGTTTTTTATCTTTCTTTCTAAAATAAGTTTGATTACGCTTATATGCGTAGCAATTAGCACTCAAAACATCCGTATTATTAAAACCCTCAGTAAAAAGTGAACTTACTTGTTCTGTTGTCAGGTATTCTTTTATTAATGTAGTAAACAGAATTTTTCCATCTGTTTCGTATCGTACTCCTGAATTTATTTTGATTTTGAGAAGATGTCTTTCCTTTCTGGTATAATACAATATACCAGTAATCATTTCTCCAAACTTTAGAAAGCTTTCTGAATTATGTTTAAAGATTATGGTTACTGTATAGTCAAATCTTCCAATATCAAAGTATAACTTCTCTCTTGACCATTTTCTGAAGTTTTGAGGAGATATTAGTTGACGAGAGTTTTTATTTTTAAACCTCCTATTTCCGTAAGATTTTTTTGATATTTTCCCTTTTTTGGTTTTCTTGTCTCCTTTCCCCATTTAATGTATTTTATTTCTCGTATAATTATCTTTAGAAGCTAATGTTGCACAGATCATACACAATTCAAACTTTAATTTTAGAAATCTTTATAAATACAAGGAACTCTTTTTGTAATGTCTATGCTGTTTTTACAACTCTTTTATGAATAGGTTTATATCAATTTTCGATGTCATAAGCCGGGTAATAATCCTTAAGAGCCCAATGATGCCATATTTGACCGACAGGACACAAATTCTTCTCTTTGGCTTTTTTCCAAGGAGCTATGTCACAATTTTCATCCACGTTTAAATTTGAGTCTGTTTCTTTGCTTTTAAGACAATAGTCTTTCAGAAGGCAAGTAGATGGCTTGTCAGAATAGAAAATTCTTAAAATCTGATTAAGAGCCATAAAAATTCCAGGATTAAAATTTATTCCTGTAGGTTTAAAATTAAAAGGAAGAGAAATTGAACCTTCACTTTCGGAATTTAAAACAAGTGGTGAGCCTACTGAATTTAAGAGTAATTTGAAGAAATTGTTTTCATTAGGTTTTCCAAATCTAACCAAGTCAATAAAGAAAGAAGGAATATCGCTTCTAATAATTTTAATTCTGTCGAAAATAATATCTATCCAATTAGTAATGTCATTGTAATATTCCGCATTAAAATTTTTCTTAATTTCTGATTTTACATTATCAACTAATTCATCAAAATCTACGTGATCTCCTTTTATATATTCTAAACATTCTTTGTATATATCATCTAAATCCATTTTAGTAATATCGATTTCTTTTGCGTATTTCAATAATCTTATAAATGAAAATCCAGGATGATAAGTCATTAAAGAAATATCACATAATACAATAATCAATAATTTGTCGTCAATAATTTCTGGATAAATAGTTTCCGTTAATTTTTGAACGATTAAATATGGATATTCGTCAGCTACGGGTAGTACATTAACAAAATTATATTGTTCAGATAGATAAGCCATTCCTTCTGTAACTTGATTTCCGCCAAATTCAAGTTTTCGTTTTTCTTTAGTTATAGAATCAGTAAAAGAAATGTTTACTTTATCTAAAAAAGTGTCTTTTTCAACCTCATACTTAATAACGTCGTATCGAAAATCTTCGATCTTTTTGCTTTTCTTCGAAATAGGAGAGCCGATATATAATGGTTTCAAATTAAAATTAATTAAGCCTTTATCTTCTTTTATCGTCTTGTCAACTATGTCTTCAAGATTTAACGGAACGTTAAAACCATTACTAGATTTATTCTTTTCGATATGACTAGCACAAGCTTGTATATAGTAATTGATTGTAGAAATATTCATTAAACCATAAATCGTAGAAATATCTTGTATAAAATGAATATACTCGTGATAATATAATCCCATCGCTCCTTCTGAAAGATCATCTAATTTCTTTAGGTCAATTGATAGATCAACTTTCATATTGAAAAATGAAGGTTTATAAAAGCAATTTCCAATCTCTAATTTTTGTTCCATTATGTTACGATTCTTCTTATTTGCCAGATTTATTTGATTACATCTAACTCGACATATCAGTCATAAATATACTCTTATCCTGAAAGTAAAATACAATGTATAATCTTTTACTTTTAGTAGATTTTATTTTCTGCACTTCCTAAGTAGATAATTGTAACAGCTAAACATCTTCAATTTATCCCACGCATAAATTCAAAACCCTTACCATTACTACGATTACCCATTTTAAGAAAATCTCAAAATATTCCCAACGTACCAAACTACATTTCCTCACAGTCAATACAGCGTATCACAAATCTATATTTATCCTAAATCAAAGAGAAAACGACCTTCCTTAGCAAGTAGTTTTCCTATTCAGGATATAGATGCAACTATCGATAACAGAGAACGAAAAGAAAAACGGAATAGAGTTACTATTCAGCGAAAACCTACCCAAGGAGTTTTCGACCTTCCTTAGAAAATTGGGCTTTAGGGAGCATAACAAGGTAAAAAACAAGTGGTATGCAGATGCACATCCAGCCTACAAAAGTTTTGCTACTTCCTTAGCGATGGCGTTTTCTAATGGAGACGATTGGCAAACGGTAAACGTCTATCCGTCGTTTCAGCCTTCCTTAGAAAACATTGACAAAGGCAAGTTTAGTTTTGTGACCATTTCGTATCGAGGCGAAGAAAAAGCTGAGAAGGACGAATATGTTTTATTCGATTCCTATAAGAAGGTTGCTTTAGAAATAGCAACACAATTTGCCATTGTAAAATACGGCGACGATTTACAACACGTCGAAGTCTCTCCCAGAAACTATAAGCGTAAATCCCGCATCCTATATGACAAGGAGCAAATTATTAATCGTTTTAAAGTCGATGAGAAAACGGAAATAGAAAAACGACCTGCTAAGGAAGTAGAAAACGACCTTCCTATAGAAGAGAGCGAAACTCAAGAAGAAACAACTCTTGATACAATGAATAGCGAAGAGCAAATCAAAAAAGAAAACGAACCTGCTAAGGAAGTAGAAAACAACTTTCCTATAGAAGATAGCAAAACTACAATTGAAGAATCTACTGAAGAAGTAGGTACAGAAAACGAGTCTGGTTACAAAACCGATAAAGAGAGACAACTCTCAACTCGTGATATTTTAAATGAAGTTATACCTAAACTTCGAAGCATTGAAGAAACACTTGATGGCGAAGATGAAACCATTCTCGCAACTTCAGTAATGGATTTTGAAGATGCACTTGAACAAACTGGACATACGCGTTTTGAAAACGAACTTTTTAAAGCGTTACAGAATTTTCAAGATTGGATGTACGACCTCAAATTTGAAACACGCACAATGGCTTTGATGGAAGTCAATCGTTTAAATCAATCTTTAGACTTGCCTTTGTTTGCTCTAAAAAAAGATACTCCAAAATCACTTTCCGTTTCCAAAGATATTTTTAGTCGTGACCATATCGTTCCTAATGTATTAGTTCCTGTAAAAGCTGGCGAGCCTTTTCAATCTGGAGGTTTAAATCTTGGCGATGCTAATTTTATCAGAATGAAGTTCAAATCACTTCATCAGCTCGCAGATGAAACTATTGGGCAAGCATCTGGTTTAAACCTCTTTCGCTTATCGCAAATGGCACATCCTAATGATTTTGGCATTAAGGTCAATCGCTCCAATGTTTTAAGAGAATGGGAAAGTCGTGGTCAAGAAGCCTTTAAAGAATTAGGGTTTCCAACAGATTTAGATTATCCATACGTCAATATTCATACAGGCTATAAAAGTGTATCGACATTAGCATCAGAAATTGGAGCTCACGATGACAGGCATCAATGGTGGTCTGCGATAGAACATTCCAGACCAGTTGCAGATTTAGAAAAAGGAATTGTAATTATTGACGATTTGCTTTTAGAATTAATTGAACGGCAATCAGAATTTATCAACCCTAAAACGAACAAACCTAAAACAGACAAAAAATCAAAAGAAGGATTCAATGATGTTGAATGGGAGATGAATCGTTTGGAACGTTCAAAACAGGTCATTGTAAATTATCAGAAGAATGATAATGCAGAGCAACCAGTTCCATCGCTACCAAGTCAAAACGAAAAGCAGGAACAAGAACCAAATGACTACATCGATAAGGTCATCGCCATAACGCATACCGCTTTCACGAAAGCGGAACGACTTTCAAAAAAGAAAGTAGAACGGTTAAAAGATGAAACAGGAGCACCAACAATGGGAGCACTTTGGGAAGCGGTAGAACTGAGTTGGCTTTTATGGTACAAGATGCTGTACAAAATCCCAATTCCTTTTGAAAGCCGATTAAAAAAGATGGTGCAATTCTGGAATAATGTACAACCTACGTATGCGTATTCTGATAGTAGTAAAGAACTTTATAAGCAATACTCAACACCTTGCCCTATTGGTGCTATAATTGCCCAATACACACGGATGGATGAAGCCGAATTCATTTTTGAGCCAAGTGCAGGAAACGGACTTTTATTGGTTGGTGCAAATCCAAGAATCACACACGTCAACGAGATTGACAAAAGCCGAAAGAAATCATTAGAGTATCAAGGTTTTGGTAGAATCACATCAGAAAACGCTGCCGAACCTTTCCCAGAAATGATGAATAAGGTACACGATGTAGTTGTAACCAATCCACCATTTGCGCGTTGGGAAGCTTCAAAATTTGATAAGGAGCGTATTGCCAATAAATACTTTAATAAACAACGCGGTATTGCAAATCATATTCGCCTGGAACATTTAATGGCTGGTTTGGCTTTGCATACGATGAAAGATGATGGCAAAGCAGCCATTATCATTATGGGACACGTTTATTTTGGCGATGATGGTTTATTTGCAAAATACCGTCCATTCTTCAACTGGTTATACCGCTATTACAAAGTTGATGACATTGTGAATATGAACAGCTATAAGCTTTACAACAAGCAGGGCGCTGTAACTAAAACGATGCTCATTCTTATAGGTGGTCGTAAAACAAAACCTTCTGGAGTAGCACCTAATCAATCAGAACAGCCACATCTCGAAACGATGGTGGAAACTTTTGAAGACTTGTGGTCTCGCGTAAAATCGCACATAAAACCCAATATCAACACGATTATCAAACAGCTTAAAACTGCGAAAACAAAATGATTTATTTCAACAATCAATTAATGCCAGACGATACCAGCGCAAAGCTGTTTTTGGTTACTAATACAAAACCTTTTGAACGCTATGAAGACCACGAAGCAGCACTATATATTAAACTGCACGAATTGGTGGAGCACGCTTTCGCGAAAGGTGACAACCCAATTGCTCTTATTGAAGATTATCTGGAGCTGGTCTATACGGAAGGGAAATCTGTAGCAGAAATCGCAGACTTTCTTGCTAACACCGACAAGATGCAACTGGCATTATGGACACTTAAAGAAAGTTGGGATAAACTGGACGAAACCGCACCACAAGACTCTTTGCTCTACGGAAATGGTTTAGATAAAGAAGAAGCCATTCAAATCTATTCAGAAATCACACTTCGCACATATCTCGAAGCTTTAGCACTACATAAAAATGAATAATCAAGAACTCAAAATTGAACAAGCAGAGTTCAAACAAAGTGCCGAAGACGTTGCAAAATTAGCAACCCAAGAAAGTGCGTTAGTACCTTATATACCAAAATCGAAAGCACCGTATAGAATGAATACGCTCATTCCTCGGAATATGGCTTTTGAGGTTCAAAAATCGTTGAACACCATCGTAAAAACGCAAGGGAATATAGACAACTATGTTCGTAATCAGTTGAAGTACGAATCTACCAAACAACTATGGAAAGGTCTCGGTGCAGAACAAGTAGATGCAGTCGGATTATACCTAAAGCAGTTTGAAAATGAACAAGGCATTATCATAGCAGACCAGACAGGAATTGGCAAAGGTCGGCAAGCTGCTGCGGTGATACGACACGCGGTTATGCAAGGCTATCTTCCTATCTTTTTCACAAAAAAACCAGACTTGTTTACCGATATGTACCGTGACCTTAAAGCAATTGGTTTTGATAATATCAATCCGTTTATCGTGAATACAGATACCAATGCAAAAATCAAAGATGCAGATGGTAATGTCGTATTCAGTCCTATGGCGAGTAAAACGCAAGCCGATTTAATAAGTAATGAGATTGAATACCCAACCGAAAGCCTTGAATCTATTGAATATCACAAGAAGATTGGTAAGAATTTGCCAGACCCAGATAAGTTTCCAACAGTTAAAATACCGCTCACATTAGACCATTTGCCTTTAGGCTATGATATGATTTTTGCTACCTACTCGCAGGTGCAATCTGCACATCCATATAAACGTATGTGGATCGAAAAAATGGTTACAAATGGTATTGACGGAAGCAAAAAATACAAGAAGTGCATTTTCATACTTGATGAATCGCATATGGCTGGTGGTTTCGATTCTATCATTGGTACCTGGATGCGTGAAGTTCTACCACAGACGAAAGCTTGTTGTTTCTTAAGTGCGACGTTTGCCAAATATCCAGAAGTGATGCCTTTCTATGCAAAGAAAACAGCTATTTCGGAAACTGGATTGACTGATTCTAATTTTGTACGTTCAATGACTAGTGGTGGTTTAGCACTTCAAGAAATTGTAGCCTCCAATCTTTCAGAAAGTGGTCAACTTATAAGACGTCAACGTTCTAGTGAAGGTATCAAGGTTGATTATATCACACTCGATGAAGAACCACAACGAAGCAAAAGTCGTGAGAGTGTTAATCGCATCATTACACTTATGAATGAAGTGGTTGCTTTTGAGCAAGAATTTGTTGCGCCACTTTTGGCAGAAGTACACTCATCTGCCAAATCGCAAGGAGAGCGTATGTCTTCTAAACCAAGAGGACTTGGCGTCAAACAATCGCCATATTTCTCGCGTGTGTTCAACATCATTGACCAAATGCTATTTGCGTTGAAAGTGAAAGATGTTGTAAAGCATACTATTAAATTACTGAAAGAAGATAAGAAAGTCGTGATAGCGTTCAAATCTACAATGGGTGCTTTCTTAAAAGATTTAAACCTTGTAAGTGGCGATGTTATTCCTAATGAACAACTAGATTTTACAAGGACTTTGGTAAAAGGACTCGATGGAATATTTAACTACAACTATGTAGCGATTGATGGCGAAAAAACGAGAGAACGCATCCAACTCTATGAGCTTCCTAAAAACGGAATTGAGAAATATAATGATATTAAAAAGCGAATGCTTCTGGAAAGCTCTGGATTGTCTATTTCGCCTATTGACGAGCTAATCCATTTACTTCAAACCGAAAAGAAGCCGAAGCATTTAGGTGGTCATTCAGACCTATATTTCAAAATAGCTGAAGTTACAGGACGTAATCAACGTATTGATTTTACTGACGATGAAGCAGTTGTAGAATCTTTCCGAAGTAATACCGAAAAATCCTTTCGTCTTTTTAATAGTGGCGATTATGATGTGTTACTCATCAATCAAAGTGGTAGTACTGGTTCTTCAGCGCACGCGAGTAAAGATTTTAAAGACCAACGCCAGCGTGCAATGATTGTGCATCAGTTTGAATTGGATATTAATACTGAAGTTCAAAAACGTGGTCGTATCAATCGTACTGGCCAAGTCAACTTACCAGAGTACTATTATATCACAAGTGATATTCCTACTGAAAAGCGTTTAATGACTATGCTTAAGGCAAAATTAAAATCGCTGGATGCCAATACCACAGGCTCACAAAAGACGAATGATGACACACTCAAAAGTGCCGACTTCCTAAACAAATACGGAGACATCGCAGCTTGGAATTGGGTGGATGAAAATCAGGAAATGATGGAGCAATTGGGTTATCCAACTTATCAAAAGAAAACAGATAAACGAGGCTTTATTTCTTATGAGCGTAATGGTTTTAAAGAAGGCGCTATCCGTCAATTGACAGGAAGAGCTGGACTATTAAAAGTGGAAGATCAAGATGCGCTGTACGATGATTTATTAGAACGATACGACCATCAAATTAAATTAGAAAAACAACAAGGAACGTATGACCTGGAAACTGAGTTTCTTCCGCTTGATGCCGAAGTAAAAAAGCGTTTCTTGTTTCAAAAAGGTCAAGGTGGTCGCACACCTTTCGGGAAAGATACGGTTCGTGATATTACGATAGTAAATAACTTGAAACGACCTTTTACCAAACAGGACATTGATGAACGTATTCAAGGTGCTTTAGAAGGCGAAAAGCCAGTTCAGGTTAGGATGAAAATAGAGGATGCGATTAATGAAGCTTATCCCAAACTGTTAGAAGAACGTAAAGCGAAGCGTTTTAAAGTTATCGAACAACTCAAGGAAGACCGTGAGCTACTACCACAACGCGGAAGTGGCGAAACCGAAGAAGAAAATGAGAAGATACTGTCGGATTGGAACAAGCTTGAGGCGCTTATCAATCAAAAAACATCACAACTCGCAACCTATATTGCTGGATTAGAAAACATCCAACACATTATCTTGCGCTACATAAATATGTGGAATATTGGCGATGTGATTCGCGTTCCTTTTATTGGAACGACCATCAAACCTTCTTGGGGAATCTTCTTGGGTGTGAGTGTTGGGAAGTCAGGAAAGAACCCATATACGTTGAGTAATATCAGTTTAAAATTTGGTGTTACGGATTCCCGTAAGATTTTAACCTACAGTTTACAGCCTGCAGAACAAAGTTTCATTAGCCAGGTATTTACAGAGAGTCGTGGCATTACAGATGCCGATGTTCAAATGGTTAATCTGGAATGGAACGAACTCATAAAAAAGGCTTCTTCCAAAAGAGAACGCCGTCATATTTTGACCGAAAACATCGTAGGTGCCTCAGGTCAAATAGGAACACAAAACAAACTGATTAAGTACAATACAAAAGAAGGAACGATTAAGAATGGGATTCTTCTTCATAGAGATTTTGGTAAAGAAGGTGAAGCAGACACAGCCTTGCTTCCTATTTCAGAAGCGTATCCTATAATTAGCAAACTAGATCTTGACGACTTCTTTGCAGATCACAAGCTAAGTTTTCGTGCAAAGCGAATTAGTGATAATTATTATCAGGTGTATCTGAACAAAAAGGATCTCTATCCAGCGATTATTGACGAAAAGCTGCGAACTCTTTTAAGACGAGAATCTGGACAATCGCAAGATGAATTGCCCGACTTCGTTCAGAATGCTGGAGAAATGACAGGTACGTTGCATATTGAAAATCTACAACCATTTCTTTATCGACTCGATACTTTCCAAGTTCAGTATTTGGGTAAAGCTCGTGAACTGGAAGATTGGGAGATTGAAAATGAAACGGACTGGAAAGCACAGACCAAACAGAAAAAAGGCAACTTCAAATATCAACTAGGTCGCGCTTATGGCCAAGGTAGTAATCCTACTATTGGTTTTGTAAGCTATGAAGAACCCAATGCTGAATATCAATTTGGAACCGTGATTTACAATCGTCCATTAACAGATAAAGAGAAGTATAATTATTCGTTAATTCCAATTTTTAAGAATGTAGAAGAACCTTATCAAGATTGGAAAATTGCGATTCTTCAGACAGGTATAAAAGAAGATTTTAACGCTGTAGTTGAAAAAGTAAGAGACTTACCGCTTCACGAAGCGATTGAAACGATGGGCTACTTCATTTTGAATCACCTACACGAAGATGGTAATGCGGAATTTGTTTTCGGAATATACACAGCGCAAGATCTTGGTCGTGTTTTTTATGAAGACACCATTGCACAAATTTCATCGATTGATGAGCTAATTAACCAATTACAAATCGCTCTAAAATAGATGAAAGTCAATCCCAATAAAATGTATATGGTGTACAAAGCTGCTTACAACACTAGAAAAGGAATATTTAGCGGAAGTCCAACGACAATGCAAGAATTAAAAAATAAGTTTAGGCGTGGTATGGATGCTAGTGTTATTGAAGCTATTTATTCCACTAAAAAAGAAGCCAATGATGCGGCAGACAAACTATTCAAAAAATCACAAAGACGTTAAGAATGAATAATAGAAAACTAGATATTCCAGAAGTACAACAGATTCCTCAATTTATGAAAATAATGGATGATTTGAGTGTCGGTAACAATCCCTACTTAGTTGGAAGTGCCGGAACAGGAAAAACTACCATTGGAGAAAAAGTTGCTTACGCTATAAAAGGACGAGCAGAAAATGATGGACAGGAATTACCATTTACGATTGTGAACTGTAATCAATGGACATCGCCGATTGACATTAAAGGTGGGCAAACCATTTCTGGTTATAAAGAAGGCGCTCTTATTGAAGCTTGGCGTGATGGAAAGGTTTTAATCCTGGACGAAATGCCAAAGCTGGATGCCAATACCGCTGGATTATTAAATGATGCCTTGGCAAAAAGTGCGCGTGAAGACGCTATCATTTTTAATGGAAATAATGAGCCAATTAAGAAACATAGAAACTTTGGTTGCATCGCTACTGGTAATGTTATTGGTAAAGGTGCAAGCGGAAATTACGTTGGTAATAACAAACAAGATGCGTCTTTGTTAGATCGTTTTAGTGGTTGTATTTATCGTATTGGTTTTAATGAAACCTTAGAAAGACAGCTCGTTTATCCAGCAGTAGTGGATATTTGTTTGACTATTCGTAAGTCTATCTTGAAATATGAAGGTAAAGAAGCTGGAGACGACGATACTGAAGATATTATGACCCTTAGAACAATGCTCAACTTTGAGCGTGCCTACGAGCTTGAAATGAAGCGAGAAACAGGAATGAAAGATGAGTTCGGTAAGACCTACCGCAAAATGCCAAATGGTAAAACACTCAAAGATTCTTTACACAGTTATTTCATTGCAATGACCAAAGAAAAAGCAGAACATATTAAGACTGAAATTAATCTTGAAGGGTTCTTAAATTCTTATAAAAGTAGTGGTATGAAGCAGGCTTTTATTACAGAGTTCAAGAGGCGGATTGGGTAAGACTCTTAAGCATTTTAAAATACTCAAGGTCCTACTATTATACAGTAAATATCTTTAAGCTTAGAGCTACAACAAATAAAATAGAAAATAAAGAAACTAATATTGAGACGACACTCAAAACTCTAAAATATTTGAGTTTTGAATTCATTTTTTGATTTAATCCTTTTAGATCTGACACCTGATTTAATGCTGTATCGAGTTTTGCGAGCTTTTCATTAACTGAAATATCAGAGCTTTCTAAAAGCTGGTTTATTTTCTCTTGGCTTTCGTCTAAAAGCGTATCTCTATGCTGGTCTTTTTCAGCTTTTTTAATATAAGATTTTATTACCCTATTTAGTGAAGATTGCGTTTTTCGGGTGGCGTCGTAATTTCCGTCAAGGAAATTTTTATTATTGTTAATCTCTTGGTAAGCTTTTGAAAGATCCTCAAAGGTCATACAGGACAATCTTGCTAAAACGCCTGTCATCTTAGATAGGTCATCAATATTCTCATTAATGTTTTTAACGAGATTACTTATAGTTCTGGTACTTGAGGAATTTGATTTTTGATCGCTTTGTATTAATTCAAATAATTCAGATCTACTTGGTGTACTAAAAGCCCAATGTTCATCATATTTTTTTTTTACTTTAGCTACCTCACTGCTATGACCACCTAAATCATTTACTAATTTTATAGTATTATTATGTGATTCTTTGAGTCTACCATTAACTTTATAAAGAGTAGGTAGAATATCTGATTCTTCTATTTTTTTTATTTTGTAATCCATTATTTACATCGATTCTAGCTGACCAAGTAAGTCATCTGTGTTGTTTTGAGTATTATCTAAATCAATCCATTTATTATTAAGCGACGCATTAAGTCCTTTAAAATCCTCAGAAATTAGGTCAATCTGATTTCTACAAGATGTGATTATAGGTAATGCTCCTTGAAATATCATTAATGAAACTGAAACAGACTCTGTGGCCTTATAATCGCTTACTGATGACTGCGTCAAGTTAACTTTAGCTAGTTTCTCTGAAGCAGCTGCTTCATCGGTTTTGAGTTTACTAAACTCAATTTGACTCTGATATTTCTGAAACCCTTGTATAATCAAGACTGAACTTATACCTACCATTAGACCTGATAAAACTGGAGAGATATAACCTGCAAAAGGAGCCGTAAAGGGAAAACTAGCTACTAAGCCTTTCTCAATGAGTTCATCTAAAGCGATGCCAATTAAACCTGCTACTGTCATACCCATAATCTTCATAGCCTCTTTAAGTCTTTCTTCCCAAGTATATTCACTAGAAAACAATATCCTAACAGCCTTTAAAATAGACAGGAACGCCATTTTTACAAACTTGAAAATATTCTTAGCGATTTTAAACACAGAGTTAAGTATTGCGTCTGCGATTGTAGAAAGAAAACTATTCAAAGAATGGTCTCCAAACGATTTTAAAACATCTTTTGTTTTGGCTTTAATTTTCGTTGTGATATTGGATACTCTTATAGAGAAATCGACTTCCTCTTTGTTTTTAAACTCATTCATAACCTCAACAACAGTTATGGATAAGAGTTTTCCAATCGCCGCTTTTGCACCACTAGCAGCTGCATTGCTCACTGCTATTTTACCTTGAGCTTTATAATCATACTTTATCTTCTTACTGTTTATGGTGATTTTTCTATGTGTTTTTAATTCTTTTATTTTCTTATTAAAATGCTTTTCATCTATTTTGAAGTATTCTCCGTTTGTTTTAGATGGATCGTTCTCATTTATTTTGTTATACCACGTAGGCATATCATCAACCTTTGTAGCTCCTAGTGATTTATTAAGAAGCGCATTTACTGGTAATAAATTTTCTGTAGAATTAAGAAAATCTCGCTTTTCTTTAAGTGATAAAAGTCCACCTATAATTGGGTCATTATGTACTTCCTTAACAGAGTATCCGTGATCGTAAGAATATTTTTTACTCTCATCTTGTTCTCCGTGTTTCATAAACTCTTCAGAGTATTCGCCATAGAAACCCTCTTTATTTTCTCTTCTCAAATTTAGAACAGTTTCTATTTGACTACGGCCTTCTAATTTTACGTTTTCACCATCTATTTTGACTGTTGATTTTGTATATTTATCTCTATCTTCTTTATATACATAGGGACTTATATTTTTACTCACATTTGTTAATTTGTCTAGTTCCGTCTTTGGAATATATTTAGGGGAGTATGTTTCGCTTCTCTCATTTCTTGGAGTATTCTCCCACTTCATCTTTCTCTTATACTCTTTTTCATAAATTTCACCATTACTATGAGCGTTCATTTCCATAATATCAGAAAGACCTAGTGCCATTGTTATAGTATCTATCGACTTTTGCTTAATAGCATCCATTAACTGACCATTCAATTTTTCTGGATCAACATCATTCATTTTTGACTGTAAATTGTGGATTTCATTAAGAAGACTTTGCTCTTCCTTACCTAATTCTATTTCTATTTTATCGTAATCCATCTGTTTGTTTCATTAAATTAAATTCGGCCTTGACCAAAATACAATTATTTTAAAACCGCTCATAATAATTTACCTATAAACGGTTTTAAAATTACTCATTTAAGACAATATCACAATTACCTAACCCAGACCAGCGCGTCTTATTAATCATTTATTGCTCTAAGAAATCTATTAATTGCTGAGATGGCAAACCAAAGTGCAATGGGTTGAAACAACACGGCAAAAAGCGCAATAAAGAAAGAGGTATTTCTCCAAGTAGCAATAAAATTCCATATTGAAACAATAACAAGAAGACCTAAACCAATCATTGGATCAATAAAGAAAGCTAATCCTGCAATCAATAATCTTATTATTACTCCTATTCCATATATATTGTAACCATAATTATCCATTGCACTTTTCCATAAAAAGTAACCAAAGAGGATTGAGAGTATTGGTATTGCTACTAATAATACTAAAGCTAAATCATTCATATTTTTTTATTAAGTTTTTATTACTTCTGTTTAAGGTCTTTATTCAGATTATTCCGACCGTATATTTTACCCTAACTATGGCAGTCTTTAATTCACAATAATTCACTCATAAACGGTTTTACAATTACTCATCTTTAGACAATAATGCTATTGCGTAACCCAAGCAAGCGAGACCACTTCCTATTGCAATTGGGATGGCTAATCCCACTCCAGCAGCTGTTGCTATGGTAAGTCCAACCGCACCGCCTGCAGATACTATTCCTGTAATTTTTCCTAATTCGTTTTTTCCTTCACTTTCCATAATATTCAATTATTGGTTAATTATTCTTCTAAATATTTCACTAGACCAGTCACTAATAGTGATGCTCCTACACCTATTAGCATTGCATTGGTTTTGTTCATATTCGCGTGCTTCGCAATCATTAAAGATGCCATCGCACTGGTAGTTGAAATTTGATTAATGGCCTCAAAAATTTGTTGTTCGTCTAATTCTGAAATACTTGTTTTTAGTTTCATATACTATTATTTGATTTTGTTTAGCACAAAGATATTTTACCATTTTCCCATATTTTGGGAAAATAATTTTTTACGTTTGTATTATGAGCGCAACAACACGACAACTCCTTTTATTAGAGCTATTAGAAAATGAAGAATACATTTCTGTATTAGCTATTCAAAACGCCTATAAAATGGATGGTTTAAATTATTCAAAAAGCCAATTTTACAGAGATATCGACTTCTTAAAATCGGTAGGTTATTGTATTGAAAACGATAATAGTGGCAGGTTTAATTTAAATAAATTACGTTCTGAGAACTATGATTTTCTATCGCACTATTATAAACATCTAGCAATGTCTAATGTATGCGAGCAGGCAACTAAGCTGGATAAGGATTTTTTGAAATATATAGTTTTTGAAAAAAACTCAACCTTTCATAATTTCTCTATATTCAACAAGGTGTTTGAAGCTATTAGTAACAGAAAAATTATCGAGTTTAAGCACACAAGCTATTACCATATAGATAAAGTAGCATCTTATAGTCTTAGCCCTTTCTTGCTCAAAGAATATAAAAACAGATGGTATGTGGTGGGAGAAACTAATGAGGGATTTAGAACCTTTGGATTAGATAGACTAAGCGAAATCCATATTACAGATAAAACCTTTATTTCAAAATTTGAAAAAGCGCTTGAAAAATTCGACCATACTGTTGGATTAAACTTTAGTGATTATGAATCCAGTCTTATTAAGCTATCATTCCATAAAAGCCAGGAGCCTTACCTTAAATCATTACCAATACATTACTCCCAAAAAATATTCCCGATAATTGGCGATCGCTTTGAGTTAACTCTATTTCTAAGTTATAATTTTGAATTTAAACAAGAACTACTAAAGTATGGTCACTTTGTAAAAATATTAAGTCCAGATTTTATTAAAGAGGACTTTAAATTAGAACTCAATAAGGCTTTGGAGCATTATGATTAGGATTTAAAAACGTCCCAAACTACAATCCCGAACCGCAACTCACACCACCTCAAAAATTACTTTTATGAGCATACGTGAGCGCACCAAAACAACATACCCTTAAAAGTCCTGATGGCAAATACAATTATCTTTTTTTTGATAGTGTCTTTGCTTTTAGCGCTTTTGTAGATGATGAGACTAAAAATCTATCGTCTGCAAACCAGTCGCGCTGGAATTTTATTGAAGAAAGCACCGATAGCCAATTACAAAGTGGAACGGATTGGTATGGTACACCAACACCTAAAAGTGTTAAGGAACTCAACGAACATCGTACCTTTTTAGGAATGCCTCTGGCTGCTAAAATTCAGCCAAAAATCAAGGAAAAGCTCACACATTATTTACAATATCTCAACGATTCTGTAATGCCTAAACCTAAGATGGCTTATAACGATAGAGGTCTTGGCGTGTTCTCTTTTGAGCGTGCTGCGATGGGAATGTATCAACAGTTTCCTATCAATACCACTTCGCCACTTAATACGTCCGTAAGTCAGATGAATATTGAGTTGGGCAACAAGAAGATATTGACTTCGGTAAAGAGTGTGTTTGCCTATTTCAAAGATAAACAGATGTCGTATCCGTCGCTTCAACTTTATATTATGGCTGGCGCAAATGCTCACGTAAAGGGTAACGATTTGCTTTATGTAGGTCTCGCTTGTGCAGAGCTTGTGGAGTTTATGGAATTGCGTGGCGTTTCGGTTGAAGTGAATGTGATGTTGGGTACTTCTTTCAATAATCAGGTCACGATGGGTTGTGTGCGTGTAAAACGTTTTCAAGATAAACTGGATAAAAACCAATTGCTATTGATGAGTAGTGATCCTCGTTATTTCAGATTTCGTGGTTTTAAATCTTTGGTGGCGATGAGCAATTATTTCGGTCTCACGATTCCCTCTGGATTGGGAACTATTTCGGCTAGTATGGGTACCGCTTTCGCGAAAGCGGTAAACGAAAAAGGATTTGTGTTTGAGCAAAGTTATTCAATGGATTCGGCAGTAAAAGAAGTGTCACAAATCATTACCAATTATAAAAATCAGTTACAGCCAAATGGATAAGAAAACGTTGAAGCAAAGTGTCATTCATAAGATAATGGACAGAGCAATTGAAATCAATAAGGCTTGTGCAGCCCAATGTAGAGATTTTCAGATTATGCTTTCGCAAAAGCGTAAAAACACTTTAATCCTGCGTTGGACAACTATTGATATTTCAAACGAGGATAATCCCGTGCAATGCTACCGCTACGAGTGTTTTAAAACTGATGGAACTTCGCAATTGTGTTCCATTCACTATGCAGACCAAGAAGAGGCTAATGACTTTATCTGGTCGCTGGAACCGCTTTACCATCAACAATATGCAATAGATCATAAATTATAGAAAATGTATAAAACTAAGAATATAACCAAGGAAGCGCTTAAGGCGCTGAAGATTAAAAATCAAGATGAAATTGTAGATCTCACAGGTAGTAAACTTGATCCTGTTAAGGCTTGGGAAGTGATAAAATCAACTTCTGAAGATTTTAGCACATCTGATGCAAAAGCACAAGAAGCAGATGCGCTTTTATACGAAATGCTGAATCCTGAAATGAAAAAATCCAAGAAGCCCGAAGGAACAAAAGAGATCATACGCCTTCAAGAAAAAGACCGTGCTAGAGCATTAGAGCTACTAGAACTAGAATTATTAATAGCAGCATAAACAACTATGACGATACAACAATTACTAGCGCTCGATATGAGCAACGTGCAACCTGAAGCATTACAAACTGCTGTGCAGGACATACTGGATGACTACAAAGAAACAAGTGACAAGGAAGCTTTTGAAGAGATTGCTAAAGAGAATATTGAAAAGGTATTTCTACTAGTAGAACGTCTTGCTCCTAAAGCTATCAAAGCAGAAAAAAAAGAAAAGTTAGAAGAAAAGGAGGCTGTAAAAAGCCAATCTTCTGAATCTAAAGAAGATGTTCTAAAAAAGGACGGAAAACCTACTAAAACAGTCAAGAAAGAGCTTGATAGCTTGAGTAAAGACATCAAGTCGTGTCGGTTGAAAATCAGAAAGTTTAATGAAGAAAAGCGCAAGAATGAGCCTAGGAAACCTAAGCCAATGCGTCATACCAAAATCAAGAATCATTTTATCGCGATTGCCAACTTGATTCCACCAGCGCACAAGGATAATGTGAAGATGCAAAAGGAAGCCGAAAAGATTCTACTGCGAGCGCACAGAGGAATTATGAATACCTACGGAATCAACTTTTTACGTGCCGAAGCTGGTGAAATTGCCATCAAGGAGAAGTATGATAAAATGGAGGAAAAAGCCACTAAATAATTATGAATAAAAAAGTACTAATCATCACAGGCGCAGGTCTCGCTATAGGTGTTGCAGAAGCGCTTATCTACTATAATTTAGGCAAGAACGCAAACAAGGAAAAATTTGCATTTCAAATCCCAAGAGGTGCTGAATTGTTAAAAACAACTGGCATTATCATCGCTACTTCGCTAGCAACTGCCGCACTCTCTAATATCATTGAGAATTCGATGGTAGAAAAAGAACAACTTATCCCAATAACAACATAAGATTATGAAGAAAATAGAACATAAAGCGTTTCTCACAAATAACAAACTTGATACAAAGCTCTTACTTCAACCCATTCAAGAAAAAATTGAAATCTTTGATAGAATGCACAAACTGTTAGAAACGGTTTCAGATTGTGAAAAAGGAAATCTATTGGAGCAACTTGAATCTCTTGATTTAGAAATCTTAGAAGATATAGACGAAGAATACGCCGATAAACTGGAGTTTAATAATATTGAAGAAGTTCTTGAAGATGAACCTAAACTTGAAAAAGTCACAACAGAGAAATCAAATAAACCAACTCAAAAAACAACTGACGAGACTATACTAGACGAACTTGTAAAAATGGGACGGACACAAGATATCGGGCGTTCTACCTTTAAGGATTTGGGAATTAAGACTATCTTGGGTTGGGAAACGGTTATTGGAAAGTATTGTGTCACTCGGACTAGTGTTTTCAGGTATCAGTATGAGGTTAAAATCTTAAAGCAATAGTGTTCATTATAATTGACTGTTCATTGTCACTGAACAGTCAATTATAATGAACGATTTAGACCCTTAACGCTCTGAATCTACATTAAACCAAGGCTTACCTTTACCAATAGCAAGATCCTCTGCAAAGAATCGATTTCCTAAACCGTCTAATGGTATATACGAAACTCGGATTCTGTCTCTAATAAAATCTAATCCAAGATTAGTAGATTGACTGTTTCCACTGAGCAAGTGCTCAATACCGCTTCTTAGCTGACAGGATGTTGTTGATTTATAAGGACTTGCTTTGTCCTCTAGCACTACCCAATTAAAAGTCTTTAGTTTTAGATGTTGCGATAATCTGCTCCTAAACGTAGTCGTTTTACCTACATATACTAATATGCTTTTTTCATTCACATTCCAGTCCCAAGTAAATGGGTAAGGTTTGTTACCTGGTCCTTTTATTTCTAATGACCTATTAAGTTTCTCTACATCACGATCATTATTCAGCAACCAAAAAGCATAGAGTCCCTTTTTCTCTTTAGGAACCTTAGTGTACCTTATCTTATTTCCATTAAAAGTAACATAGTGAGACAAGGGCTTTGAAGTGTTGAAATCTAATAATTGATTTACAGTTTCATTGATTAAATTGTCATTCATAGACTACACTACTTTTTTACACCGTTCGCATATATCCATCATTTGAGCATTTTCAGGGAATTTACATAGACACGCAGGATAACGGTATCTTGTTATTTTGAAAATCAAAATTTTTATTCTGCTACGATATGTTAATTCTGAGTTACTCAATTATCCAATCTGATTTTTCACCAACACCTGTAATCATTAGTGTTTGAATTGCTCTTGAAAAAACTACATAGTAAAGAGATTTCTCTTGCTTAAGATATTCCTTTTTCTGGATATCTGAATAAACATCAAAACCAGGATGTCTAAATGGCACATAATCCTTACTAAAACCTCTAACAAATAAGTGCTTGAACTCGTGTCCTTTCAAATTATGAAAGGTTGATACTATAATTGATTCACTTGGTCTTATTGTAGCCTTAATATCAGTGTACTTTTGTTGAATTTCGTTAAGCATTTTTTTGCTTTCATCAACTAATCGATTTGTTCTGCTAGCGATACAGATGTCACTTGGGTTAACATTATCATTACTTAGTAACTTTTCTATCTGTTCAGAAATATGCTGATCTTCCTCTTCAGGACTTGAGAAAACTTGATACGTAGGATCTGAACCGTGCATTAGACTCACGTATCCTGTATTCGTTTCCTTTTCTCCATCAAAATCATCATACTGTGTATCCAACAATATGCTAACTGCTTTCTTTTTTATTTCTTCGGTAGTTCGATAATTTACTTTTAATTTTCTTGATCTACGACCGCGGATGTGAATTCCTGACTTGGAGAAATTAATTCTTCTTCCATAAATGTTCTGAAATGGGTCACCAACCAAAAACAAATCATTCTCTTTTTCATTTGCTAAAACTCTTAATAGTGACAATTCAAGGTTTGAAAAGTCTTGAATTTCATCGCAAATAATGTGAGAGAAAGGTTTTTCATTAGTATTGCTGAAATGTGCGATTAATAAATTACATAACTCAAACTTAGTGTAATTGGACTCTTTGGTTTTAATAAACTCTTCACAAAGTTCCCAAATTTGAGTCTTGTCTTGACGACCAATTCTAACAGAACGACCAACTCTCGATGTTTTGTAATATTCATTAACTGATTTTACGGAATTTGCTAAAATCACATCATTATACTCATCTTGCAGAAAATTCTCGTCAAATGTAGAGGGATTAAATTCAATAATCTCTTTCCATAGTTCTAGCTCTTGACTGCTGTTAATCATTCCTGACGACTCATCTATTATTTTAAAATCACGTGCTAATTCAAAAATTAGTTTGTCAATATTTGAAATTACTATTTCACTATTAGGTATGCTAAATTTTTCAGTAACGGTACTTAGGTACTGCGTTAAACTCTTTGTGAATGTGGTAAAAAGTATGGGCTTGTCAAATGATTCTAATTTTTGCGATAAATACTTGGCTCTATGCAGTGCACAAACAGTTTTACCTGTACCTGCACTTCCTGTAACTTTCAATGGACCCTTAAATTCTCCATAAGCTATAGAACGTTGAGAAGGATGAAGGAATAACTTCCATTTTTCAAAGTCTCCAGACAAAATATTTTCAAGCTCTGTATCGTCAGTAAGTACATATACATTCTTTTGAGCATTAGGACTCAGTGTTTCGTTATCAGCAACTTTACCAGCTTCTATTTCTTCTAATATATCATCAATAGAAATACCTTCAGATAGATAGTATAGATATTCATAAACGTCTGATGGAAGATTAGACGCATAGCTTTCTAAATGATCTACACGCTCAATACTTTTTACTAATTCAATAAGGTCATTAGGTACACCTATACTTGTTAATTGATCGTCTGAATATGATGTATAAAGTAGCGTTGAATCCTTTACTTTAATGTCAGAAGATATAGACTTAGGTTGAGTCGTAGGACGGTCATACATTTGAAATGACTGCGTACTGGCATTCCATTCAAAAACTTTATTCTCAGCCCAATCCATTGCTTCATCGTGATTATCTACCCAAAGTAAATGAAACCCATTACCTTCTTCTGGAGCTTGAATAATCGCGCGGTATTTTTGATCTATTCTGACTGTTCTAAGAGATTGGTCTTTGAACGTATTTATCTTTTCATAGTTGATAGCACTTGACTTAGGGTCTTCTTTGAATTTTTTCATAAACTCCCTAGTTTTCTTCTGTATTTTTCGAGGAAGAACAGAGAAAGCATCAAAAAATGAGTCGTGTATAAACAGTTTTATGGCGTGATTCATCTTATTTTTCTAATTTAAAATTGTCAGGAGTAAAAACCTGATATCCATTTTTTATAAATATTTCTTTAGACTCTGAGTCAAATGGGTTCACAACTAATTTTTTATCGTGAGAGCCTAATTCGGCTGATGCTAAAATGACATCATTATCCATCAAATCAAAATCTGTGTCTGCATTAAAATCAAAACTATTCTTTGCTAGTAGCTTCACTATATCGTGTAATTCTTCGGAGAAGTTAAGCAGTATTTTTTCGCTTACAGCGCCCTGTGATATTGGCGTCTCTTTTTCGATTTCTTTATCAAAAGAATGAACCTGTAGGTTATGAAATTGTGTTAGATTATAAAACCTCCAGAATAAAGCCCAATTATCTTTATCCCAAAACGGAACTGTTTTATAATAACCGTAGCCTTTCAGTTCAAAATCTTTAGGGCGAATAAATAGGCCAAAAGTAGCTTCATCTTTTAGTAGTAAACCATCAGCATAAATGTAGTTGGTTAGACTTAATGTATCTTTTTCAATCTTCTTAGTAGTTCTGTTTTCTATTATCTTCTCAATATTTTCAGGAGCATAAGAAATACCCATCATTTTACTTTGAGAGTTAAATATGGCAAGACTCGACCAGTTTTTATTATCGACTATTGTAAAAGGATTTATAACGAGTTGAAAAAATCGAGTAGCATTGTTGTTGTAATAAACGTCTTTAAAATCATACTCTTTAAAGGAACTATGCTTCGAGAAAAACTTGTCTATTATAAAGCGCTCGTCTTGTTTTAATCCTATGGCGTCTTTATCATTAAATAAGGACTCTGTAAAATCGCTCCAAGTAAATATCCATTGATTATATCTACCAGACTTTATAATGCTGTTTCTAATTTCTAAATCTTTGGGGAATCGCTCGCTATTATTTTTACTTGCGTGATACTCATAACCATCAAGATAGATTACAATATCCTTGATGGTTTCGATTTCATCTAATGTAGACTTCTTTCCATCCTTAGTGAGTCCCACACATTTTAAAACAAAATCAGGACGTGTTTTCTTATCGATTCCAAAAAGCCACCTTTGTAAGTTTTGGGGATATACTTTATAGACAATTTCGCTACCATAGTAAACGAGTTTAAGTTTATAAATTTTAAGCCCCATTTCGTTATCTGGCTTAAAAGATGATCCTGGAAATTTATTCGCAAAATCTTCAAGAAGCGTTACAAACTTCCATTCTAAATCAGACTCTTCATTATTGCCGAATGTACTTACATTTTGAAGGCTTTCTATACTATTCCATTCATCCGTTTTTTCTAAGATGTTAGCGAATAATTCTTCTGCTTCAGAACGACTTAAAATGGTTCTCTCATATTGATTTCCGTAAGTGTAAATACACCTATAACAACCATCTTTCCCTTCCTGCTTACAAGAACAGAAAGCAATACGTTCATACGCTTTTTCTAAAATTTTTGTAAAAACAGTGGTATCAAAAAGCTTAGATAGATATCCTGTTCCTCCAGGAATAGTTTCATAGAAAACGAGGTATCTATCCTTTCTATTTGTCGTTTTATTGAATATCTCATTTTCTCTAATTAAGATATGATCTGGACGACCTTTAAAGTATTCTTTTAAACCTAACTGAAGTCCTGCTTTAAATAAGGCAATGCGTTCTTCAGATCTAAAATCTTCAATAGGAAGTAGAATAGATAAGGCTTCAGTATTGAATTTACGATACAAATAAATCTCATTAAAAACATCATCTATTGCATCATCATAAAGCGCCTCACGATTAGAAC
Source organism: Weeksellaceae bacterium (assembly GCA_048268105.1). GTDB lineage: Bacteria > Bacteroidota > Bacteroidia > Flavobacteriales > Weeksellaceae > Profundicola. Next base: position 70,108 of record JBLWWH010000010.1, on the reverse strand, counting down.
AATAAGGAAAATGATATGCCCTATCTCTATTATTTAATTCCCTTGCTGTTAATGGACGTTCTGTTGATTTCCCACAGGTTTTACATACTACAAACCCTACTTGTGGATGCTTTGCTCCATTAATTTCAATCTCTCTAGTGCCGAAGAAGCCTTCTTCTCTTATACCTGTGTTTATTTCAAGATAATCTACGTCTTGAAAAAACTCAATTCCAAATGGTACTCTCTTTAAAACGTGAGCACCTTGAGAAGACGAGTGATTAATTTTTATATGAACAGATTTTTGATAAAACTTACGTTCTCTATCATCTGAAGAATCTGTGATTTTAGAACGTTCTTTATCATTAACAGATAAAACTCCTTGAAGTCTTACGAGTAATTTTCTGTTATTTAAGCTAGACCAAGAACCGTGACCACAAATAGGACATTGGGTTTGTTGATTTTCTTCTACGTCAATCTCTTTCTTTACGTGATCGCAATTGCTACAAAAACGATGCTCTTCATAGTCCTCTTGTGACTTAATTTCTAATCCTTCAGATTTTAATTTATGTCCTTGAGAATAAAATGTATTTGCTGGTGCTAGTTCTGTTAAAGCTGATGAACTAGGTCTAACTATTTCGCTAAAATCCTCATATTTATATTCTGTTTTACCATCAACTTCTTTCTTTCTTTTAATTTGTGCATTTAGGGTAACACCAGTTTCAGGAAAAGCATAGTTAGGCAATACGCCTACATTAGTTAGATACTCAATAACATTACGATTATTAATATTATGGATAGCACTAGATAATGCCCTTTTCTCATTCTTTAGAATTATCGTTTCATTACCTGTTTCTGGTAAGTTTTTAAGTCTTTTAGTTACTTGTTTTACCTTGCCAGCATAGTAATCTAATTCGCCTAATAAATCTTTATGAATACGTGTTAGCCTATTAATTAATCGCCCAGAGCTCAAATCTTCAAATATAGATTCAAGACTAAGTGATTTTTCTCCTAACTGATCCTTATACTGATCAACAAACGATTCATATAACACCGTTTTATTGCTTTCTACATACGATGCTATTTTCTGAAACAAGAAATTTGGATCACCTGGTTTTAGTGATTTCAATCTCAACATTCTTACAAGCGGTGGTATTTTGTTTTCCTCTGGATCAAGTGTTGCCCAATTATCAAAACAAAACGCCATAAAGTGTCGTTTTAAAATATCTTTAGCCTCTAGATAACAAGCTGGAGTTTTAATTTCTCCACTCATCATATCCTGTGGATCTTGGAAATAATACAAATCGTGCGCATCACGACCTGCAAGATTTAAAATCATTGAGGTACCACTTGATCTTCCTGCACGTCCTATACGTTGTAAATAATTTGCAGTTTCTGGTGGTAGGGAAGAGTTGAAGGTAACATTAAGATCACCTATGTCAATACCCATTTCTAAAGTAGAAGTTGCTACTAATACGTTTGTACTATTTTGTTTAGGCTGTTTTTTAAAGTCGTATTCTAGCTTTTCTCGCTCATTTCTATCAATGAGTCCTGTATGGTCTTTGGCAAATATTCTTAATGAACGTCCACGATTATAAACCATACGGTAATAATCTAACTGTGTGTTTTCTGCAACTTCATATTGACCTTTACAACGATACTGTAAACATTTCATTCCATCAACTAGTGTAGCTTGTACTGCACCAGTATTGATTTGATGACCACATTTAGAACATCCGTAATGTGCTACTTCAGCGCTTAAATAAATACTATCCTCAGATAGTCCATAGTTAGTTACTCCAGCTGCAACACGCTTATCTAATATTTTATTTGCATCCAGGTAATCTAATAATTGCGCGTAGAAGTCATTTATTAAAATAGTTTCTTCCTGAATAATCTCTTGAAAGCACTTTTTAAAATAAGCACTAAACCAATTGTCTTTAGTAGATGTTTGAACAACATCAAAAGCTTTAGTATTTGTTCCACTTGCAAGAGCTAGAAACTTAGGTAGTCTTGACGATTGCCCAAAGTTCTTCATCAAGAAATATTGCTTATTTACATTTCCTCTATGACCTATGAGATATGAGTTTGTGCGCTCTGTTCTGTATTTTTTTAGATATTTATGATCTACACCACCTTTAGTTCTCAGCCTATGTAAAAAACCATTTAAGAATTTTAAAAAGGGTTCTTTATCAATAGCGGTTCCTAATTTATTTTCATCGAGCCAATATTTCATTTGGTCATAAACCTCACTCATTAACTCTGTATCAAAATAGGTTGCAGATGCTCCTGTTTTTTCAAGTGTACGACCTATCATAGCACTATATGAGAACTCAGACCATATTTCCCAAGACATTCTATTAGAAAACTCTTTGTCAAAAACACTACTTAATTTCCCATCCTTGTTTTTGTAATCGTTTATTTCTAATCTCGCCTCACAATCTGGTGGGAAAAATTTGTAATAATAGGCTTCTAAATTCCCTGTTCCTTCATCGTCAGAATGTTCTTTCCAATGTTCTATAAATCTATCATATACCTGTGGTAATGTAATAGGTTCATTTACATCTTTCAATATCGCTTGTATCGCGTGACGCATACCGAAACGGAAGTTTCTGTTTTCTATAAAACCTGCTTGATGCGCTGCATCTTGAACTCCATTAGTAAAAGCAAGCAATTTACGTTGTCCATCTTTTGTAGGATCTGTCGCTGTGGCAAGTACTTGAGCTATTGCTATAGATTCTAAGGTTGGCACACCAGTTCCTATAAGCGCAAGTGTATTACGAGAATTACAATGTGGACATATTTTATCTATTCTATTTCCTTCAACAATACGTGTCCCTAATATTTTGAAATACTCATTACTCTCATAATTATCGTAAATACTTAAGGAGTGTGGATGTAAATATCCGTCTATCGCGTCTCCAGAGTGCGTGTAGTCAGAAGCATAAACTTCTGGATAATCACGTTCTTCAAGACTGCTAATAAAATATAAGTTCTTGTTCTGACTATGCGCCATTAACTGCTGGCGTGTTCTAGATAAGTCTTCTTCAAAATGGGCGTTCTGTTCTTTCTTGATTCCTATCCATCCACTACCACCACATTCTCTACAAAAGTATGGCGGTAACGCTTTAACGGGATCGTTAGGGTTCATATCGCTTTCCCATTCAAAAACTGCAGTTGGTTGCAGTTTACGTACTATTTTGGATAGACTACGTAACCAGTATGTGATTTGTAAGTATAAGAAAGGAAACTGTTTTGAACCAGATTGTTCCTTAGCATACGTTATTAGTGCTAGTAAAGAACCGAAGAGTAAATGAATGGATGCCTCATCTAATTCAAGGCCTATTTTTTCTTGCCACCTTCTAAGCAGTGGTTTTATCTCAACTACTTTAGATTTTGAAATTTTTAAAAGATCAAAAAACCATTTGTTTTTTTTGAGTGCATCTCCTAAATCTTTGGGCGACAAACCTGCATAACCCCAAAAAATTAATTGTCTTTCTAAATAGGTGTCGTAGGTATCGTTTTCTTCAAAAGTGCAATTTTGAATCTGCTTAACATCAATAATAGGTTCCTCTATATTATCATCAAAAAATTCATCTGGTTCTAAACGCTGTTCTTCTATAACAGCATCAGTGGTAACTTTTACTCCAAATACTTTAGAAAAGAAATCTACCAGCTCTAGCTTTCCTTGATCTCCGCCACCCATTGTTGCAGATGTTCCTATAGGAATAATTTGATCTTTAGGTAGCTTGAGTTTTAGCTTTAAGCGACGTATTAAATTTGCAACATCAGATCCTTTTGCGCCGTCATAGGTGTGGAGTTCATCCAGCACTATAAATTTTAAAAGGTCTGTATTCTTAAAGTTGTGGCTCCATAGATTATGAAATCTTGATTGCAATAATGCAAAATCAAGCATCTTAAAATTGGTAAGCAGTATGTCTGGTGGCGATTTTACAAGCGTATCTCTATCTTCAATAATATGGTCTTCACCCATACGCGTAGCTCGAGTTCCATTTTTATCTTTTCCTTCTCCTATAAAAAGTCCGGCACGTATTTTTCCTTTTAACTCACCGTCATTAAAATCATTAATCTCTTCTGCTATCCTACGTGCTTGGTCTGTTGCCAGTGCATTCATAGGGTACAGAATAATCGCTTTTATTCCTGGTTTATCTCTATGCTGATAACAATAATCTAATAATGGAAATAAGAAACTCTCTGTCTTACCAGATCCTGTTCCTGTTGTTAGTATTACAGGTTCGGGCTTATGGTTGTTACGTGTAGATAATTTGAGAAAAGATAAAAACTGATGATGGTAAGGATCAAAAGGCGGTTTTACATATAACGCTTTCGCGAAAGCGTCTCTGTCACCATCTGTAGTAATCTTGTCAAATGGCAGTCTTAACTGCATATATGGGCCTTTAAACATCCCCTTTCTTTCACTCAAAAGGAAATCTTCAAAAGATTGATCCAGTAATGGATCTTCAAAGTTGAAAGTAGATCTTAGATAATCTACCACCGCACGTTTTATTTCGTTTGCTTGTAGTAATGGTAGCATCTATATGTTCTTATTTATTATATTCTTTATCTCAATCATTATTTACCCACCTTATTTACCCACTTTAAATGGGTTATATGTTTAATCACCTTTATTAATAGTAGTTACTTTATTACTTATCTACCCACTTAATTTACCAACCTTCATTAGTAATACTATCTTAATACCTGTATTTGCTACTATTTTAAGATCTATATGTTCAGTTTATTTACCAACCTTATCTACCAACCTTGTTTAAAGACTATTTACTAAACCTTTATTATCAGTATGTTTTAAATTATTTATTCACCCACTTTATTTACCAACTTCATTTTCAGGATCTATAAAATGTAGCAGCCAACTACCACCTTTTGTTCCTATTCTTTCTAAGAGTCCTAAATCTTTTAGAACATCTATATTTTTATCTATAGCAGTTTCACTAACTCCTATATGCTTTGAAAGGTCATTAATAGTGACCTTATTATTCTTTTGAACTTGATTTATGATTTCGAGTCTTTTAGTAGAAAGTTTATCTTCCCACTTATTAATCCATTTTTCAAAATCAAATGGTCGTCTTAAGGTTACCGTAAACATTCCATCAAAAGAAAATTGTGGTGCTTGTAAATCACTTTCTTTCATAAGGTCTTTAATACGACCTATACCAGAACCTATTTGCTCTACCATACGCATACGGGCAAAAAGCCCAAAGACTAATGGGTTACGACTATGGCTACGTTTACCAAAATCTTTAGAAGAAACAGCACTTACCAATCCACCTGGATTAGCAATTTCTACGCGATCATCAAAAAGCTCTATGGTAATGGTTGCGCCTCTGTCATAATAATCTCTGTGAGCAAGTGCATTAACAATGACCTCTTTAAAGGCAGTTTGTGGTATTTCCCAGACTTCCTCGCGTGGTCCTGTGGTACCTTCAATATCATAACGTACATCTAGTTTGTTTTTTAACCATTGTATCGCTTCTTTGTACTGCACATACAATGGCCCAGTAAATGTTTTATCATCTACGATGTATCGCTTGTCTTTACCATTAAAAGAAACACAACGTACTACTGCAGTATCTATATATTCTTGTGGTTCGTTAGCAAAAAACAGAACCGCTCCATTTTTAAAAGCAGCGTTTTGATCTTGTAGTTTTAAATTTCTGAATATTTGCTCGTTAGGTACTGCGCTCGATAAATTTGCTTCTGCTTTAAACTCATTCAAATTTTCTGTGTGAATACCTGTTGCAATGTCAAAAGCTGGACAAGGTGTTTCATCAAAATAGATGCGATCTGCCTGCTGAAAGAAATCACGCATTTCTTCAATCTCCGTTACTTTTTGTGAATTAGGACCATTACGCACGTAAATAGCTCCACTAAGCGCATAAGGTTTTTGAGCACCAGATGGGACTTCGATAACCCAGACTTCCTTACCATCTACATCAACAGCATATACATCACAATTAAGAGTTGGTTTAATTTCTCTAATACTGTTTTGAATGGCAGAACGCTTTGCGTTATCTATAGTAGCGCCTTGTATTACATTATCATCATCTACACCTATCAATACAGTACCGCCAGATGCGTTAGCAAAAGAGCATATCTCTTCTGTAACGTCTTTAACTTTGTTCGGCAATCGTACTTTAAACTCCGCATTGTAACCTTCTCCAGAAGCTGCAATACTCTTTATGTCATCTACTGTTATCATACTACTGCTTCTTCTGTTTTAAAAATGGACTCAAAATGTGCCCAAGCTGTTTTATAATCCTCTACACGGTCGCACTTTGTAAATGGTGCGTGGTAGGTTACTGTTTTGCCTTGATACAATTCACTTTTTGTAATGGTGTGCTCGTAGGTTTCGCCAGCTTTCATATCCTTAATCGCATTCCAATCACCTCTATCTAAACCAACACCTACTAATCCTTTAGAAACCGTAAACACAATATTACCTTTAGTATCATACCAAGTGTCATCTTCATTTTGTTGCAATACAGGGAATTGTACATTATACATTAAAATAAGTTCTTCTAGGGATAAACCTAATGCCATAGCAGTAATCACATCTATCTCCACAAGTGCTTGTCTACGCTCAAACCAGTTGCGTAATGGTGTTTCCCATTTCCATTCTTCAGTTAAGGCACTAAACGGTTTTAATCGAGTGTCTTTTTTACTCCAAGTATCTTCTTTAAAATCATCATTCCAATTTCGTTCCCATAAGTTTTTGTAATAAATGTTTACAGAATTTAACAATAGCGTTCTAACAAAAAGCGATGCTTTAAATTGATTTGAAATTCCTAATGGGAAAGCTTTGATTCTACTGTCTGAAAGATTTGACGCTCCTACAGTTTTAATGAAGAAGTCTAAAACTATTGAAGATGTAATACCCATTGCTTCAATCATTGCAATTTCACTTTTAAAAGTAGTTGAAATTACTCCGTGAATATGAGCAGTTTTAGGCGGAAAAATAGCTCCTGTTAGCGTTCGTTCTCCAGCCTGACTTAACATTTTTCTAAAACCTATTTTATAATAGTCAAACCAACTATCATATTTTGGTCTTCCGTCTTCATAAGTTCCGTTTTTAAAACCAATAATTGAATAATGATAATCCTCGTTTACGTTTAATGGAATATAATTTGTTCTAGCGACAGTATCAATTTTAGTTTCAGTATGGTCTAAAATATCATAATGTGCTTTCTCTACACATACTTCCCTAGGTGTTTTATAAAGAGGATTGGCTACAAAAAAATGAGGACCACTATAAATCATTTCATATTTCTGTATTTCAGGTATTTTTGTATTTCTTTTTATGTGTCCAGCATTGGTGTCATTTGTTTCATCCCAACAAACTGAAACTCTAGGTTTTTTATCACTAATAGAACTATTTAGATGTCCTAATTTTTCAAGAATAGTTGTTATTTCCTTAGCGTGTATAGATACTAATTTGGCTCCTTGCCAATTATTACTGTTTTCAAACGTTGTCGCAAGTATGCGAAGTTCACTCTCTCTAAAGTTTACAACTCTTGATTTGTGAGGTGTTATGTTCCAAACAAATTTATTTTCTTTTTCATCCTTTATTTTTATTCCATCTGGTGCACCAGCACCACTATGGTTAAAACTAGCAGTAATCGTACTTGGATGAAATAAGTTATTTAATGAATAGAAATCTACTTCTGAAGATTTACCAGAGTAAATATTAGCTCCGTATTTTTCTCTATGTGCGACTTCCGCAAAAAGATTGAATGCATTTTGAAATTGAAAATGAAACTTCAACCGTTCGTACATTTCTTTGCGCAAAGGTTGACCGTTTGGGTCTTCATAAACGCCTTCAGGATGCAATAATCCCATAAAACCACTTTTTGCAGTTAATGAAAATCCATTTTCTAAAACACATTTGTATAAATTCGTTTGTTGACCTTTTAGTAATGGATAATTTTGATGTCCATTCATAAAGGTTGCAGCAGACTCAGTAGCAATATATTCTTCAAAATAAGCTTCCCTTTGGGCTTCAATTTTTAAAAATTCTTCTTGTAACTTTCTAACTTTAGGTGCAGAAGTTTTTCTTATTTCTAACTCAGGGAAGGATTCACCCATTATTCCTTTTTCTTCAAACTGTAGTTTCAACCAAGGTGGATTACCTACGATCACATCAAAACCACCACGCTCATAAAAGACTTCTATAAACTCAATCTCGTTATGAAAAAAGTGATGCTGTTGGGCTAACTGCTCAATATTTTCAATACGGTCGCTGTTGTCAAATAAGGTTCCTGCTTTTGCTTTTTTACGTATTTGGTCTTTGATGTCTTGCGAAGCCCCATCTGCAAGTAGCTCGTTACTGTCTATTTGTAATATAGATTCTACTTCATTATACCATTCTGTACGGTTGGGCAATAATCTAATATCGCGCACATCCCAAAACCATAAACTACACCAGTAGTCTAAAATCATTTTTAACTTAAAGTAAGGTGCGCTACGGTCTTTACGAGAATCTGTTAAGCGCTCTTTTTCGTCGTAGCCTTTAGTGGTTGTTTGAGGATTAGGCTGCCCATATACTTGATAAACAGATGCGGTATCTTTAACCATACCCATTTGCTGTTTATAATGTTCTTCCAGCAAGTAATCTATAACATTACTTATTTTTTCTAGTCGGTTTAACTCAACTCTGGTTAATGGTTTTTTAAAGGCATTACGCCAGTCTTTAAAAGCAGTTATTTCAACTTCGGTTAATTCATTTTTCAATAATTTAATGCCATAACTCGGCACCATATTATCATCTGGTAATAGAAAATGATAGATTTGGTTTTGCTTTCGCGAAAGCGTACCCTTTTTATTCCACGTTACGCGTTTAGGAGCTTTATCCCACCATTGTTTAGCTATAGGCTTCTTTGCTATTTTACCATTTGCTAATACAGGAAATTCTTCTAAACAATCTTTACTGTTATAAACCTTTAACCAAGCGCCAACTACTGCATTACCAGCACCAAGGCGGTGTGCAAAAAATGGTGTTTCCATATGCTGGTGCATACAGTTAAGCCATAATGAGAGTTTACCTAGCTCTACAGCAGTTGGATTTAAATCTACACCGTAGACATTATTCGCTGCTATGTATGCTTTTACCTTTTGTAATTCATCTTTATAAACTCCAGGTGTGATGCGCTTGCGGCCAGCTGCTTGTTCTTCATTTTCTTTTAACTCTAAATAGGCTACTGCCAGTTGGTTAATTACCTCGTTATGGAACGCTGCTGCTCCCATTGCTGGTTCCAGAATTTTAAGCTCCAAAATCTCATCTGCACAAGCCTCACCTGTAAGCGTGCCATTTACAATAGCTTGTGTAGATTTTAGGCGTTCTATTATGCCCTTAAGTGTATATTTTACGGTAGTTTGTGTGAGTACTTCTGGTGTGTAGTAGGATGCTGAGTTCTTACGATCACGACCATTTAAACGATATACAAACTGACCTTTAGGAATTACTACATCTTGTTCTGGATGCTCAATTTCTTTTAGTATTTCGGTTTCCTTAAATTGGTCTCGCCTGGTTTTAGGTACTAAAAATGTACCGTCAGAGCCGTTTTTATCTTTTGCATTTTTAACTTCAATAAGATCTTCTCTTGCAAAGAAACCAGAGTAAGACAGTAAGCTTTCATACACACTACCTAACTGGTTAATACCTAGATTAGAGTAGGATATTCTACCACGTCCTTTATTTTTTGTGCGTTCTGAAAGTGATAAGCGCACCACAATTTCTTGTAATATCTTATTACGAAACTGGATGTCCTTTAACTGCTTTAAGGATGAATTATCAAACAATGGAGAATCTAATGGTCGCATCTGGAAACCATCTTTTAAGTCTGATCCTGTATGCAGAAAATCAAAGAGTTTCCATAAACTTTCTGAAAAGAAATACCCATTGCGAGACGAGTCTGTCGTTAATGGTACCATCTCAAGATCGCGTAACATTTCTAAACTGTATCCTTTTTGATAAGTGGTATCTTTTATAGGTAGTATCTCTAAATCTGCTCTTGATTCTGCATAGAATAAGAATAGGAGACGATATACCATTTCTAGGCATTCATCTTTGAGTTCTCTTGCAAAATTTTCATTGTCTAGTAGCGTAACGATTTCCTTCTTTGCTTCTAGTGTTTTTGCTTGTGATGTTTTGTAGTAAATGGCTTCATTTGCCAGTTCTTCTACCGCATAGATAACGGCACTTTTTAAAGTCACGGTAACGCCATAACTGGCTTTATGTGCATCTTCTTCTAGACCAACCAAAACACTTTCAGTTTCTGAAATGAATTGCTTTTTGGCTAATAGCGCATAGAATAAGGCTAGTAAATTTCTGTTTGAAGCAGTTTTAGTTACGGTAAAAAGTTCTTCTAAGTCAAAAAGTAAATAGCTATCAAACTTCCACTTTTCATACTGAATCAAAAATATTTTAGGACCAGCAAGCATTATTAAATAAACCGGACGTTCTTCTTCTGGAAGTAAGAACAATTCTGAAAGTGCTTCTTTTATAACCTCTGGTCGTATGTCATAACCATCCCAAGAGTCTGGAAGTACTTTCTCCCAGTCTTCCTTCATATAGCTTTGCTCATACAATCCGTCTGCGTCTACATCACCTACTTGAATCATAGGTTGCATCTCCATTATGTATAGATAAGGCTTGTTATTCTTGTTGAATCTGTAACGTACTGGGATGATTTTTTTATCGTCCATTACCACAGGTTCATCATAAGCCCTTACGCCATTAATGTAACCCAATGCTTGTAACAGTTCTGTGTGGAAATCGTGCGTTCTTTTTACTTTATCCTTAGTTCTACGTAGGTTTAAGAAATCGTTTTTAAACTTATAATACTTCTCACTTAAAGGTCCCATTTTACTGGTAAACTCTTTAATGTGGTCTGCACCATAGCCCGATTTATCAAACACTTTCTTTGGAAAATCTTCATCAAAGAAATGCTGAGAAAAGTAACCGCCTATATTTTCTAAAAATTCTATCATTACTCGTTATGCATTATAAAATACTGCCAGCACTCTAAGGAACGGCTCATTCTCCAACTGGAAGTATTCGTTATAAAAAGTATCCATTTGGCTTTTTACAAAATTTACTTCTTTCTGTCTTTTCTTTTTATGTGCGCTGCCTATACCAGCATCTTCTTCTCCAAATTTAATTTCCATCTGCAGCTCTGATGCAGTTAGCCACTTTTCAAGCTTTTTCTGGTATATTTCTAATTGTTCTTCTTTTTCATCTTCTAAACCACCTTGTATTTTGAGATTATAAAACTGCTTTGCACTTTTAACCGCTTCTGGAAGTAAGTCCTTAATCTGGTTGAGCTGTGCTGCGGTAGTTTCTAACTCTGGTAATGTGTCTTTAAGACGGAACTGATTTAAGAACTCTTCAAAATCTTCGAGACTTCCCACACTAACACCATCAAAAGATTTTCCTATGACATAGGTTTTTGAAAAAATAGGTTTCCCTTGCTGATTAGAAGTGATTCCTTGAAACACAAACCAAGCTGTGTTTTTAGGTAATGGTTCTCGCAATCTTGCAACAAGCGCCTTACCGCGATCTACTTGACCTAGAAGTTTGTATTGCATCCATTTTGCAATAGGATTCAAATCGTATAACAACTGGAAGTTAGGCCATTCATTTTGTTTCTTTCTGGCTCTTATGATAGCTTGCTCAACAATTTCTGGATTAGTTGTTAAGTTGAACGTTTCGTTCTTTTTTGGAAAAGCTTCTTTAGGCATATCGTATAAAACACCTTTAGAAGATAACTCTTCAAATTGTTCAATCTCTACAACTTTATCATCTCTATCAATAGTAATTCGAGGGATGAGTCTATCGTCTTCTGCCTTGAGTTCGTCAATCAAAGTAGCGTAATAACTAAAGTCATCTTGATAAAAGGAAGCAAAACCTTCATCGATTTTATAAGAAGCTCTTGTTGCAGCGCTATCTTCTGTAAGTCCTGCAAGCCAGTCGTCATCAATTGCATTTTCATCCTTAGTATCTAAAATAGACGCATCGCCAGAGGCTAGTGCTTTTTCAACCAATTTAGTTTCCTGTTGCTGGTCATAAAAGCCCATTACACTTCCTGCATCTCCTAAGCTCTTGTGAACTTCTTCCTCTTTCTCCTTTAGTTTCTCTACAATTCTAATATCGCCTTGTACATCTTCACTTTTAGAATCTGAAATCAAGTAGTAAATAAATGGGGTTTCGGTTTGTCCAAAACGGTCAATACGGCCATTTCTTTGGTCTAATGTGATGATAGACCAAGGGATATCATAATTAAACATTTGATTACAGAAATAATGAAGGTTTACACCTTGACTACCTGCATCTGAAGCTAAGAACAAACGAATCTCACTGTCTTCTTTTGAGAAGTCTTCTAGTATATCTTGTTGCTGCGTATCGGTCAAACTTCCATTAAACTGAACAACTGCTTTTGGTTTTAATCCAAAGTCCTCCGTTAAATTCTTTTCCAGTTCGTTTAAGGTTGCACGACGTTCTGCAAAAATGATGATACGTTCATCATTCTTTCTTCCTTTCCAACCCATCTGATCCAACTTGAATTTGAGCTGATTATATTTAGAATCGCTTTTTTCGTCTACAATCTTTTGAAGAATTTCTCTTAAATCATCGAGGTGTTCAAGAACGCCTTCTTCATCACGATTTTTTTCTATTCTATTGATAACTGTTTCCAAACAAGCTTTAGGCGAAGACATATAGGCTTTAAATAGACCTATCGAAAATAAAAGTGCTCCAAAAGTGGAATTCCCATTACTTTCTTCTTGAGCCACTTTTTTGAAATCTTGAATGATTCTAAGCGCTTCCTCTTCATCTTGATGTAATGGGCAGTCTATTTTACTCGTGATACGATCTCTAAAGGCATCGCCAACTTCATCTTCAATATCTTTTTTAAATCTACGAACATATAAAGGTTGGATATCTTCTTTGGTAAACTCACCATCAAATGGAATCGCTGTTGGATCTAACATACCAATAAGGTTTGCAAAATTCTCTCGCTTACCATTGTGAGGTGTTGCAGATGTTAAAACCATAGCTTCTGTTCGTTCCGACAAGAACTTTGCTAAACCACCACGTTGAGACGCTACGTTTGCAACTGTGTGGCATTCATCAATAGCAACTATATCCCATTTTACACGCTCTAAATAATGCCTAAACTTTGCATTGTTTTTAAGGGTGTCAATCGACACAATTACTTTATCATAATAATCAAATGGATTTTTGTTAGATGGAATCTCTGTTTTGATTCTAGCAATTCCTTGACTATCTAATCGTACTAATGGAATTGCAAAACGTGCCCATATCTCTTGTTGAAATTGAGCCAAGATAGATTTAGGTGTTACTACTAATACTTTCTTTCCTTTTCCGCGTCTTATCAATTCTGCAAGAAAGATTCCTACTTGTACCGTTTTACCCAAACCTACTGCATCAGCAATTAGAATTTTAGGTTGTGGTAATTTGAGTGCTTTTATAGTTGATTCATATTGATAGCTTGCGCCACGAATGGCTGCTTTATGAGCGATTTCAATATGTTCTGAGTAATGTGATGAATTTCTAAAGGTAGTTTCAAGAAACAACTTTGTTTGTCTGTAGTGCGTAGAGGTATCTGCTTTTAATTCAGTTTCCTCTGGCTGTATGACTTTATAGTTTTTTTCTAATCTTAGATCAAACTTAAAGCTTTGACCATAGACTAATTCAGAAATCCCTTCGACATCGATAATGTCTCGTTCCCTATTTGTCACAATAAAGTCTTCTCCTCTTAAGCTAATCCTTATTCCTGGAGTAACTTTTTTGGTTTGTTGGGTTAGTGTATCGTTATTCAAATTATACTTTATTGGTCGTTATACATTTTCAATAGCAAGTCTCAATGCCTCCTTAGAGAACTTTTCACTGCCTACCGTTTTCAAAATCTTGTCTGCCAGCCACATTGTAATTAGTTCTTTTTTGGACTGTTTAAAGATTTTTGCCAGCGTGTCTATGTCCTCTCTTCTAAAAGAGCGTTCACCACGTTCCATCTTACTCAACATCGCTTGATCCATATCTAGCTTTGCAGCAAGTTGCCGCAGCAGGATATCATTAGCTTCTCTTAGCGTTCGTATGTGTTCACCAATCATAATAGTAAAAGTTTCATTAAAAGACTTGACAAATATTGGACAATTTAAGGAATATGTGTGGAATATTTATTACTTTGTGGGACTAAAATTTTGAGTAAGAGAAAATTTAATTGCTTTACGGGATTCCGTAAAGCAGTTCAATTTTTATTTCCCATTTTTGACAGCTTTAGAGTTATTAGGAGTGATTTTAGAAAAACATAATAACCACTTGAAATAGTCCTTGTGTTTTATTTTAGAGACAAAAGCTTTATGAATAAAGAGTTTTGAAGGGTTTTTCTCTTTCTTCTATTTTATTCTCAAGATTTTAATTTTGTTAACAACTCAAAATATGAGATATTTAACGTCAACTAACCTTAATTAAATGAAGAAAATTTTTATTCTGACCATAGTAACCATATTGTTTTCTTGTTCTTCTAATACTGCTAAATATAATTTAATTGATGACTTCTCAATTTTTATATCAAACACGGAAGATGAAATTAAAAAAGGGGAAAATATAGAATGGGAAACTAAACTAGATTCTCTAAATTCCTTTATCGCTAGACAAGAATCATTTGATTTTACATCTACAGAACAAAATTCTTTTGAAGAGAAGGTTAAGTGGCTTAAAACCAATAGTAATTCTGTTTCTAGTATTTCTAATTTAGGTTTATATAATTTCTACTTTGAAAACTCTGCAAGTATTAATGGCTATCTCAAACAAAAAGAATTTCAGCAAACCGTAAATAGAATTTATGGTAATCTGGAGGATAAAAATGTATCATCCTTTTTTGTTAACACCGAAGAGCATCAAGAAGAAAATATTCTTGACAGGATAAATAAAGGTGATGTGAAAGTTGGTAACATTACAGATTCCGATCATACTTTTATTTTTCAAAATGCCATAGAAAATGCTTCAGAGGGAGCCGTAAGTATTGTAATTACAGATGGTATTTATTCTGTTAAAGGAGGGAATTTAAACCTTGTTAGCATTCAGATTGAAAATGCGTTTAAAAAAGCTCTCAAAGTATCAGAAATAGAATCTGTTATAATTAAGCTGAACTCTAATTTTGATGGTTATTATTATTCCTCTACTTGCACAAGCGGCAAAAACAAACAAAAGATTAATCAGGAAAGACCATATTATGTTATGTTGTTTGGATCTACTACTATGATAAATGAAAGTCTTAAAAATGTTGTAGTTACTGATGATTTACCTGGATATAAAGAAAAAGCAAGATTTTCTCTAACAAAGAATATGGACACACCTTATACCATACTAACTTCTGGAGAAGAAAAACACGGAGAATTTGAAGCAGAAAATAGAGGAACTGCAATAACTCAATCTATTACAGATGCTAAGAAATTTGAGCGAAAAGGTTTTGGTGGAACACCAACAGAAGAAAATTATTTACAGTTTGCAGTAGCGGTTGATTTCTCTCAAACCAACCTGCCAAATTCGTATCTAAAAAACCTAGAAAACTACAAATTAAATGAACAATTAGGCTATGAGATAAAATCTATAATATCCTATGAAGACATCGATAAATCTAGCGACACATTTAAAAGATTGGAAAAGCTAAACAAAAGCAATGGGTCTAATTATTCTCACTTAATTGTTTTAAAGGCAAGTACAAAACTTTACGGAGACCTTATAATTACCTTAAACAATAATCTGCCAGATTGGATTAAAAAAACAGGAGATACTGATGATTGTGAGATTAAAGGAGATACTGAAGGGACATTTGCTTTTGATGAATTAATGATTGGTATCTCCAAGGCTTATGAAAAAGTAAATAATAAAGAAGAAATCTTAAATATAATAATTATAATTAAATCTTAAATATGGTTGCATTTTATGAATATTGGTTTGATTACCAAACTTATCAAGACTTATTTAGATATGGATTTAAAGAAAATAGTTTTGCTCTTATGGGTTGGGCTATTTTGGTACTGTCTCTAATTCTATTGTTTATTTTTTATAAGTTCTGGGATCCAGTTCAGGGTCAACGCAAAAAATGGTTTTTCATCTTATTGATTAATTCAGTAATTAATTTTGGGTTTTCTTTATTGATTCTATTAAATAACCAAGGGTTAATTCAAGCAATAGGTAATCATATCCAAGGAGAAGTTCCTAACCCATTAACATTCGTTTTTCAAATTTCTGTAATTTCTGCATTATATGCTTTAATTGTGTCAGTTGTATTATGCCTAACTCCTTTACCAGTTAAATTTTTAAGTAACGATAATAAACATAATCCTTTTTAATATGGCAAAATTATATGTATTTGGTATTGGGGGAACAGGTTCTCGTGTAATAAGATCACTAACAATGTTGTTAGCCTCTGGAGTAAAGTTAGAAAATGGATTTGATACTGTTGTTCCTTTAATAATTGATCCTGATGCTGCAAACGGAGATTTAAACAGAACAACTGATATACTCCATAAGTATCAAAATATTTACAAGAACTCAGGAGAACAAAACCAATTTTTTGGAACTAAAATATCGACAATGAAGCAGTTGCTAGATGAAAATGTTTCTAGTATGTCTGATCACTTCATATTTGGTATGTCTAATACTGGGCAGAAATTTGGAGAGTTCATAGATTATAATGGCTTAGATAATGAAAACAGGGCTTTAATTGATTTATTATTTAGTCAAGCTAATCTTGAGGCTGATATGACTGTTGGTTTTAAAGGCAACCCTAACATAGGTAGTATAGTTCTAAATAGATTTGCAAGGTCAGATGAGTATAGAGAATTTAGTAATTCATTTAATCCAGGTGATGGTGTATTCATAATCAATTCTATTTTTGGAGGAACAGGAGCATCAGGTTTCCCTCTTTTATTAAAAAACTTAAGAGTAAATAACGCAGACCTAGTAAATTCAGATGTCATAAGTCGTTCAACCATAGGTGGAGTTACTTTTTTACCATATTTCAATATTCCAGATGGTGGTAAAGATGGACGTGAAATCGACTCTTCTACCTTTATGAGTAAGTCTAAATCTGCATTAAGTTATTATGATCACGCAATTTTTGATAAAGATGAATCTTTAGATGCATTTTATTATTTAGGAGCTCATTCTAATAATAATGTCCCTTATGCTGAAGGAAAGGAAGATCAAAGAAATCCCGCTCATTTTCTAGAAATGGCAGGTGCACTTGCTATTGTAGATTTTACTAAAGATTTTGGACGACTATCTAGTTTACAAGCAGAAACTACCATAAAAGAATTTGGCATTATCGATAACGAAGGAGGTAAAGTCAAGTTTGATTTATTAGGAGAAGGTACTAAGTCTGCTATTAGCCAGCCATTATCTAAAATGTCATTACTATCTAAATTCTTAAATAAATCTTTAGATGTTCTAAAAGATAATAAAGGTGGTTTTAGCAAAGGGAATAATGGAATTAATGAAAGATTTTACAATCAGGATTACTATAAAGAATATCTAAAGAAATTTCTAAATTATTACGATGAATGGATTGAAGAAATGGATTCAAATGATGTTTCATTTTCTCCATTTCACAATAATCAAAATCACGGGACATTAATGGATTTTGTTAAAGGAAAAGAATTAAATAAAAGCTTTTTTAATAAAGTAGGTTTAAGTGGTTCATCATCTAGTGGAAATCATATTATCTCTGATATTAATAAAGTTATAAAAAGTGGTAAGCTAGATGAAGAAACTCAAGAATCAAGATTCTTAAAAGTTTTTGATGAAGTTATAGAGAGTCACATAATAAAAATATTAAACTAAAATCAATATGGGGAATAAAGTATTTCGTGTACATAACGATGGAGCTCAAAATCAAGATTGGTTTAGTTCGGGACGTATTAATAGCACTTTAATTGAGAGCATAACAACAGATGGTGGTAATGGTAAAAAACTACCCACTTCAATCCCAAGTCCATTTGCAAGAATTGATTTAGTTAGAACTGCTTTTTCATCTATTAAGATGGACAATATGGATGGCATTACAAAAAATGGTAAAGCTGTTGCTTCAGATAATCATAAATTGATTTCTGACGCTTTAGATATTGGGCAAATACTATTTAATTACGACAAGCATAATAAAGATTTGTCTATGATTGAGTGGGATGCAAAAAATAGCTTAGATAAGCTTTTGGAATCTAGTGTACCTAGCCAACAGCATTTAGGTGAGACTTTAAGGTTATTTCTAGATCAGGATAAAAAGCAGTACAATTTTGATCAGTTTGATAAGATATATATAATTCTTTATAAACATAAAATTATAGGAGGCACATCGCCTAGAACTTTATTTTTTGCAGCTCCTGATGCCCCTGTAACAGATATAAAGTTTGGTAAGGATCAAATGCTAGATGATGCCTTACTACCTTTATATGCCAGAGATGAAAATTATATTAAATATCTGTATAGTTTATCAAAAACATCTGAATTTAACTCTCTATTTCCTGAATTCAATAGTTATATATTGAGTACTGTAAGTAAACTAGAAACTTATAATCATAAATTATTTGACGAACTCAATAAATTAGATACTCAAAGTTTTTTACAGAGTCTAAAAGGGCTTTATTTTAATAACTCAGCTGGACAGCCTGTAACGGCAATTAAAAATTTTGAACTAAAACAATTTGAAAAAGACACAAGCACTATTGAGGATAATAGTGACTTTGTTATAAAAGCAAGTAAAGACATAAAAGGTGCTAAACCATTAGTGCTACCTACAGAGACGTTAACTTTACCTTACATTTATACGGAAGATGTATGGGATAGTAATACCGAGGTTCCTTTTTTTGATTCAAGAATATTATCAAAAAGAACTCTTCCCGATCAAGATGATAATTATCCTTATCATACAATGAATGATTTTTTGTCTGATGCAATAATAAAACTCCCGTATGATGTTAACAGTTCAAAATTTATGACTGTCGGATCTGACAAATATTTGCTTCCGCTTACTGAAACTTTCTTTGACTATTTTACAATTGAAGATATTAAAACTCAAAACCTAATTACTTTTAAAGAAATAGGTATTGATAGTTTGGAAGTAACTTTAAATATTCCAATTAAGAAAGGCTTTATTTCATATTGTAAAAAATACAATGTAAAAGACAGAGCTTCGCAAGACCCAAGTAACGCTAAAGGGATTATACTAAATAAATCATTTGCTTTATCATTATATCCTGCATCTAAGAGTACTGAATGTGATATCAATTATTCAGTAGGTATCGCTGACATCGCTCCTGAAATATCAAATCCACTATCAATTCAGTTATATGATGATTCTACTTCAGGTTTTATAGATGGAAATTCAGTAATTCGAGCAAGCAGTCCTTATAAGACTTTACAAACAGTAGTGGATAAAAGTTTTGATATAATTGCTGTACGATATGGTGACACTTTAAACTTTATAGCCCCTAAATGGACGGAATTCAGTATGGGTGGTGGAGATGTCTACAAATTTTCAATTGATTTTGGGACTACAAACACGCATATAGAGTATCAAATAGATGGCCAAGGAGAACCTAGATCTCTAGACATTACAGAGACAGAAGAACAAATAGCATTACTTCTACCAAGTGATGCTCCCCTAAGAACAGAAGCTATTCGTCTAGTAATGGATGGTCAAACTCACTTACTACAAGAGACTGTACCTAAAAAAATTGGAGAAAATGAGATAGTTTCTTCTCCCTTTAGAACAGCTCTTTTGCAAAATAGTAATGTCAATTATACCACACCCACATTTACATTTGGTCACGCAAATGTCGGTTTTGACTATGAGAACACTGAAATACGTAAATACCTAAAGACATATACGGATCTTAAATGGTCTACGGAATCTAATAATGAAAGACAAGTTTCTCATTATATAGAAGAATTGATGATGATTTGCAGAAATAAAGTGCTGCAAAATAATGGAGATTTTTCTAAAACAAAAATTATATGGTTTTATCCCGTTAGTATGACCAACAACCATCTTAGAAATTTAAGAGGTATCTGGGAAAATTCATTTGAGAAAGTTTTTGGAATTAGTGACAGTAATTTATCTGATTACCCAGAAAGTATCGCGCCATTTTTTCATTACAAAAACAATGAGAATATTCCAACCGCAGCCAGACCTTCGGTTTCTATTGATATAGGTGGAGGAACATCTGATATTATGATATATTTTGATGATCAGCCACAATTAATAAGTAGTTTCAGGTTTGCTGGTAATTCAATATTTGGTAATGGATTTAATGGAAATATTAAATCTAATGGCTTCGTTTCATATTTTCTTCCAGAAATAACAAAAATACTAGAGCAAAATAAGCTTTCTGACGAATTGAATATTTTAGATTCAATATTTAAAGATTATCAATCCTCAACAGATTTAATTAACTTCTTTTTCTCTTTAAAAGAGAATAAAAAAGTTATGGATAATCACATTGATATTGATTTTTCAAAAATGTTAGCTAATAATGAAGAGTTTAAAATTATCTTTTTATTATTTTATTCTTCGATTGTTTATCATATAGCTGAACTGATGAAGTTAAAAGGTTATCAGCTACCTAGGAACATTGTTTTTAGTGGAACTGGATCAAAAACGTTACAATTAATTGATTCTTCAAAGAAATTAGATGCGCTGACTCCATTATTTGAAGGAATTTGTAATAGCGTTTATGAGTCTGATGATTCTGATATAAATGTAAAAGCATTGAATAATCCGAAACAAATTACTTGTAAAGGAGGGATTGAAATGGATGGGGATACCTCTGTTCAAGGTTTAAAACATACAGATTTAATTGAGGTTAATTTAGCAAATTCGAAAAGTCCTTTAATTCAATCTAAGAGAACTGAAAACCCAATTACTTATGAACACCTAACTGAAGACTACTTGAATGGAGTAATCTCAAATGTTGATTCATTTTATCAAATCTTTATGGATTTAAATGATAAAATCGGATTCAAAGAAGAATTTGGAGTTTCAAATAAGTCCCTGGAAATCTTAAATAAATTAAAAAGCAAAGATCAGATAGATCATTTAATGGAGGGTGTAAAACAACTTAAAGTAGATTCATCACAATCTGAAAAAGTTGCTCAAACTTTATTCTTTTATCCTATTATTGGGTTGATTTATGACTTAGCAGTAGAATTAGGTGATAACTCTTAATAAGGTTTATGATGATTGATTTAAATACACTGGAATTAATTTTAGGTATTGTCTGTATTTTGTTGTTATTCGGGCTAATATTTGTTTTTTATAAAGCAGATAAAAAAATCGCTGTTCTATACGAGCGATTAGAAAGAAGAGATGCTGAAATAATCGCGCTTAGAAGTAAAGAGCAAAATTTAAAAAGGCAAATATCAAGGTCTACAAAGCCAAAGGAAGTAAATACAAATATTAAGAGTAGTTCTTCAATTAAAGGATCTATTAAAACTACTAAACCGCTAATTGAAAACACCAATAAAGAGGAAGAGAAGCCAATAAATGTAAGTTTTGATATACCTAAGATGAGAAAAGTATTTCTGCCCTCTCCATTTGAAGAAAAGAAATTTTCAATTGAAGATGTTAGTTTTGATAGAAATCAATCATCACTGTATTATATTGACTTGGATTCATCAGAGAAGTCAGGGTATATTTATATTTTAGAAGATTCTGATTTTACAAAAGCTCTCAACTCACCTGCTCAATTTTTAGAAAAAGTGTGTTTATTTGAAAATGCATTTTCAAATAATGCAACTAGAATTGAGAATGTGATAAAAGGAACCGTTGTTTTAGATGGAGATGATTGGTTGGTAAAGGAAAAAATAAGAATAAAATTTATTTAAGCAATGATGAAACTTAAACTAGTTGAAATAGTAGTAATAACGGTACTTATCTTATTTCAGCTTTATATAGCATTTAAACTCTTTTTAGAAATAAAAAGATTTAATAATATTTTTAAGAATCCACCAAAGGTGGATTCTAAGTTTACAACTATCAATAACTTAAATGATGGAGATTTAGAATCTATTTTATTCGAGAACGATTATGAAGAAACAGAAGAGTTAGTTGAGGTTTCTTATCTCTCTACATCGACAAAGAATGAAGTGATGAATAATATAGTCGTTCCTATTAATACCTATTTAATAAAGAATAAAGGTATAGCAATAGACTTTCATATTCTTAAAGATATTGTAGATCGCAATGTTGAAATAGTTGAGGATAATATTGCAGAAAGAGTTCCTGCTCCACTTTATATTGGGCTTGCAGCAACAATGTTAGGGATAATATTTGGGTTGTTTTCAGTCTCCTTTGATGTTCCAAGTAATGGTAGCGGTGAATTAGCATTACAAGCAATAAAACCTTTAATTGACGGTGTTAAATTAGCAATGTCTGCAAGTGTGGTTGGTTTAATTTTAACCACTATTTTTTCAGTTTGGATATTTAAAGATGCAAAATCAAAAGTAGAATCTGGAAAAAATCAATTTTTATCATTACTACAATCTGAATTGATGCCTAAGATGAATAGGTCTAAATTACCTGAAGTTGATGTATTGGCTAGAAAGATAGATGCCTTTTCAAAGAGTTCTATTAGTATTGTTTCTCATTTAGGAACAATAGTAAACGATTCTAAATCTTCAATAGAAAGAGAACAACAGTTATTACAAGATATACGTGCTCTAGACGTAAGAAAAGTTTCTGCTGTTAACTTAGATATTTTCAACAAACTTGACGGTATGATGGGCTCCTTCCAAAGTTTTGCAAAGTATTACGAGCAGTTAGATAGCTCATTATTAAACACTACTAAATTAGTGGATAATCTAGATAAGTTTGTTCGCAACACGGATAATATAAATGTGATTTTACAAGATTTGAAATCAATAATTAACAAAAGTGACCAGGCTTCAGATTTTTTCAGCCAACACATAAAATCTTTTTCCCAATACGGCGATGCCGTAAATGAATCGGTTGCTGATTCAGATTCTAGAATGTCGAAAGCAATTGACGTACTAGGTGTTTCTGTAGAAAAACAATTCGAAGCCTTCAATGAAAGTATCGCTGAGTATGATTCAAAACTATCTATTGCATTCGATAACTCTATTAAACGTTTTAATGAGAGTGCAAAGGATCAGATAGATAAAACAGAATTAGCTTTTAATAATTCAAGACCCAAATTTGAAAAACTAGAGCATCTTGAAAAACTAAGTGGTATTGAAAATAAATTATCTCAATTAGAATCAGGCTTGATTGATGTAATAAAAATAACAAATAGAGAAATTGTAGACGCTATATCATCGGGAAGTTACGCAGGTTCATCTTCTAGCATTTCAAGTGCTCCAAAGAGTAAAAAGAAACGAATCTTTGAAAATATAAGTTCTGGAATAAGGGTTGCTAGCTACGTTGTTATTGTCGTAGCGGGTATCGTATTCATTTACAAAACATTCTTTTAATGAAAAAGACAGGTTTCTTTTGGGTGAGCTATGCAGATTTGATGACCAGTTTGTTTTTCGTCATGTTAGTTCTATATGTAATAACATTCTCTGTATTACAAATTGAACTAGCAAATGCTAATACTAAAGCAATTCAACTAGAGAAAATTGAAGAAATACAAAAAGCGTTAGAATCATTAGATCCAGAATACTTTGAATTTGACAATTTAAATAAACGTTACAAACTTTCAATTGACGCGCAGTTCAGAGCAGGCAGCAAAAAAATTACAGACATTCAATTAGATAAAAGGGAAAAAATATTTGAAGCTGGTGAAGAACTTTATAATCAACTTGAGACTGTTATAAATAATAATCCAAATGTGGATTATCTATTAGTAATTGAAGGGAATACGGCAAGGTATAAAGATAATTTCAAAAATGATCCAGATAGAGGTTATATACTAAGTTATCAAAGAGCCTTGGCTTTATATAATTATTGGTCAAGTAGAGGCATTGATTTTAGAAAGTTAGCACCGCAATGTGAAATTATTATAGCGGGAAGCGGTTATTTTGGTCAGTCCAGAGATAATAGTAACGAACAAAAAAATAAGAGATTTACGATTCAAATAACTTCTAAAGTAGGAAAACTAATAGATGAAAATAAAAAATAAAAATGTTATCGGATTTTTGATGGTTAGTTTAGTTTTAACCGCCTCCTGTACAGGGTTTTCAAAGACTGGTAGAGATACACTTATTGCAAGGGCCAAAGAAGAGTCTAAAAAGGAACAAACTACTCCGATACCTAATACTATTGTTAAGGATGTAAAACCTATTATTGAGGATATCGATGACATAGTAACGCCAAAAGAAGCTAAAAATATAGAAGAGACTTTGGTCAAAAATAAAATTGGTCCTGCAAAAGGTAAATTAATTCAAGTTGAAGGTCTAGTGTTGAAAGAAGTTAGAGAATTAACTATAACTCTTAATACTAGTGGCTCTCAAATAGAACAGATTATTAAAATGAAAGAGCACGTTCGTAAAAACTGGCATTATATTTACGATCCTGCAACTGATAACGATACTTGGAGATCCGCAGAAGCAACCATTTCATTAAAATTTCGAGGGAAATATCCTGGAGATTGCGATGACTATTCTATTTTGTTAGCCTCATTTGCTAGGCAAATTGGCTTAAAGTCAAGAGTTGCTGCAGGCTTCGATGGAACAGACGGTCACGCTTTTGCAGAATTTGAAATTAAACAAAGTGATATTAATAACCCTTACTTAAGAGGATTTGATTATCGAAAATCTGATGGGGCTTATTGGATAAGTCTAGATTGGTTTAAAGGACAAGAGCACAATCGATTTATAAATAACGCAAGGGTTTTATATGGTATATAAAACTTTTAAAGCAAGTCTCTTATTTCTGGTATTCATACTTTGTAGTTGTCAATCTAAGACATCTAAGTACTACGAGAATCTCGATAAAAATGAGAATCCTGCACTAGAAATAAATAAAAAAAGAGAACGTTTCTCAGAGATTAATACTGAATATGAAATATTCTCTCTTGCTAGTTGGAATATAAGAGACTTAGGAAGAACCAAAAATTCAGAAGAGATAGCTTTGATAGCTGAAGTTATTAGAGATTTTGATATTGTTTTAATTCAAGAGATTGTAGGGAAAGATCCAGCAGGTATTCAGGCTGTCGCCAAAATTATTGATGAGCTAAATAGATTAGGCTCGAAATGGGACTATTATGTAAGTAACCCAACAAAGAGTCCATCTGCTAAAATGAGTGAACGATATGGCTTTCTTTGGAAGACTTCTAAAATTTCAGTAAAAGGAAAACCCTACTTGGATTCGGAGCTTGAGGATTTATGTTATCGAGAGCCTTATATCGGTAATTTCACTTTAAAGAATCAATCCAAAACAATAACTCTCGTGAATTATCACTCTAGAAAACACGATGATAGCCCAGAAGAGGAAATAGTACATCTCAAAAACTACAAAGAAAGATTAGAAAGTGAAAGTATAATTATTGCTGGGGATTTTAATCTTGATGAACAACAACCAGTATGGGATAATTTTTACAGCCGAGGGTTTGTTAATGCTCTTGAAAATACACCTACAACATTAAAAACAAAATGTAAATCAGGGAATTATTTGAATCACTCAATTGATAATATTTTTTACACTCCCAATATTAAAGTTATAGAATCTGGGAGTCTTGATTTTGTTAAAACTTGTGATAATCTTAGTGCAGCGAGAAACTTATCAGATCACTTACCCGTTTATATAAGGTTTCAGTAGATTCTAATTTCACATTAATTTCTAGAACGTAAAGTATTTTCCAATCATAGATGCAAATAAACCTAATTACTCAAGCCATTAAAGACTTCGACATAGCTTCTCTAAAAGAACTTCTCGAAGATGATAAACCATATCAAGATGTGTCTAAATCTCTTTTCCTTGAAAAATTAGAAAAGAAATTTAATCAAGCCAAGCGTGACGATTGCCATTCATTTGATGATGTGTTTTTTGGTATTTGTGGTTCTTGCAACAAAGGTTGTGAAGGAATGACCTTTTTATCTAATACTGGATACTATTTAGACTTGTTTATTGAAAGTAAAGATGGAGAGACGGCAGATGACATCTACGTATGTAATAAGCTCACTAACTTTACGGATCTTGAAAAATCAATGGACTTAGGCTTTAGTTTTTATAAAGATGAGCACCTTTTATTTAAACCATCCACTGAATATACTTTGATTAAACAACAGTACCAATCACTTAAAACGGAGTCAAAAAATATTAAAAGTCCTATCCTATACGATGAATTTGTAAATTGGTATAGCAACTATGATTATTTAAGTAATACAATTGACCAGTTAGGGCCATTTACCTCCTTTGATTACAAATTATACGGCAAGGCATTCAACTTAGCATCTCAATTTGATAACATTTTCAAACTGAAAGCTGCAGCAGAACAAGCTACGGAAGCTCTTATCAATTACCATCTTGCAAAAACAGAAAGGGAGCAACTCATCTGGTTTTACAAAAATCAAAACAATCACTATGGAACTGTTTACTTTGAATTATCCGAAAATTGGCGTGAAGATTCAATAGTAACTTATAATTCAGATGCGCTTAGACTCGAAATAGATATTTCTGGCTATGAATATGTGATGGATTATTTTGAAAAACTTGACGGATTATATAACGGCCTAATGGAAAAGTATAAGCCACTACCAGAACATTTTGAACAGTCCGAAACTGGCGGTACTGAATACTCATTGGAAAATCATCTTCGTCTTCATAATGTGCATTTAGATGTTATCAAAAAATACGGAAGAAAGAAGAAATGAAATTATAATAGATGAGCATAAGACAATTTGAAACAGCACAAGTAAAAGCACCTTTTTTAGGCAAACCACATTACCCAATATCAGGCCTAGATCAACTAGGATTAAACCTTACAAGTGAGCGTATTTTTGATTTGCTGTTACCTGGTCTTAACAACGTAACTGGTCGCATACGCTATTATTCTTTTTACTGTTGGTTTTTTGATTGGTATGCTTCTCAGATAAGAACCACATCCAGAAGTAAACAAAACAATTATCTAAGACGAGCAGAGTTTTTACTATCATTAGTAGCTGCGCATAAAGAACTAAGTGGTGTTCCTGGTATTACAAAAGCGTTATCAATTTATTCAGAGAGTGACGAAATTATTGACCTGACAAAAGGAACACAGGAAGGATCTAAAAGTGAAGGATCTTATTGGAAAAATCCACGAGGAGTACTTGGCCAGTATTACATTAGTTCTATAAAACAAATGGGTGTTTTGGGCGATCAAGGCGATAAGGAAGGATTGTATGTACGCACCGATTTTCAGCACGAAACTAAAGTTTCTGGTAAGCAACTAGCCGATGCTTTTGGATTGAATATTTCTAATACATCTCACGTTTTCGCGAAAGCGATAGAAAACAATTTTGTTACTAAGACGGACTTAGAGATATTGAGTAGTGAATTTAATATGCTTAACATACCTATTGATAGTAAAGAGCAACAGCTATTATGGCAGCTCTTTTCTGGTGTAGACCGTCCTAAAGAAAGTGACGAGACTTATTTTAGAAAAGATACTATTAAGCTTTTACTGTCTAATGTAGATGTAAATGATAGTGAGGCAAAATACGAACAATTGAATGTTCCTTTCTCTATTTATAGCGATGGTTGGAATGATGATTACTCTACCTCACAAAAACTTTGGTATTTCTTTATTGTTGAACAGTTTTGGAGTGTATCAAGTACCGGTTGTTTAGATGCTTTTCTAAAAATCTTAGATAAACAGTCCAAGAATAATTGGATAGACGAGATTGAATTAGTTGACCACATTATTTCAAAAGTTCTTGGCTTGTTTGAAGGAGATGATATTGGCGAAAATTCAGATTTATTTTTTAAAACGAGCTTCACTGAGCAATCAATTCAAGAATTAGTATACTTTTCAAAAAAGGAGCAAAATCCTTATATCAAAATACAGTATGCCCTTATTGCAATCCAGAAATTAGTTCTGGAAAATAGCGTAAGTAAAGATGAGCTCTTAGAAATTTCAAATAGATTTAAAATCCATACAGCTAGTAGTTTTCTTGTTTCTTATGATGACTTTAAATCAAAACAAGATCTAACTGTCAAGGAGTTTATAAGATATTTTCTTACTCGCAACGTGATTAACAGACATCACTTTGTAGCGCTAAGAAAATTAAACGCAACACAGAACAGCGCAAAATTTTACAGAGAGGACGGTATGATAAGATTAGTAGATCATTTTATGTATGATTACTCCTCGCCAAGAATCCATACACTCGTTGACTTTATGCGTGATTTAAGCATTATAGATACAGATAGTACAACGCTAACTGAAAAAGGACAAGAACATTTAAAAGTGCTTGCCTAATGAAAATAGAAAGATCTAATATTTTGGAGCTTATAGGTACGGGAAAGAACAAGTACCATAGTTGCGTGATTACAAGCTACAGCATTGACCTTGCTTTTTTTGAACAGCTCATATTACCAAGATTACGAGGTGCAGGGATTACAAACATAAATTTATTTGTAGATGCTTCAATGCTAGAAAAGTATCTCGCATCACACTTGGGCGATAGTCTTAAAAAGTTTAACGCAAATTACAGTATTACACCAGTTAGTATCTCAGGAGCTTTCCACCCTAAAATGCTTTTCTTAGCAGGAAAAGAGAAAGGATATTTAGCCATAGGTAGTGGTAATATCACTTCGAGTGGTCTGCTCTATAATGATGAAATATGGTCATCGTTTTATACGTCAAAAAAAAGATTAAATGCACAGCCTATTTTTAAATCTGCTTGGCAGTATATTCAGTCACTATCGTCCCATAGTTTAGGAATCAACTTCACTAAAATTAATTGGATCGCACAGCATTCACAATGGATATTAGATTTAGAGGATAGTCAAGATAGCAAAGCTACCATTAAGGATTCTGAGTATAGTTTGTTCTATACGAAAAACTCCAAGTCATTGTATAGCGAGGTTATAAATACGCTTTCGCGAAAGCCAAAAAGCATTAAAATAATTGCGCCTTATTACAACAGGGCTGGAGCGTTCTTACAAAAGCTTATTGATGACTTGGCGCCTGAAGAAATACACTGTGTTGTTGATACTAGCAATGGTATTCTACCTGTAGACTTTCAATCAAGTATTTGTCAATTTTCTGACTGGAAAAATGTTATCAATACAGAAAATTCTAAAAGCATACAGCGACTTCACGCAAAGATTATCCAAATCGAATATGATGAAGAAACAGTATTTATTTTAGGAAGTGCAAATGCAACTTTAGAGGCCTACGGAATAAGTAATAGAGCCTTTAAAAACGATGAAGCAGTTATTACTATACGAACTGAAAAAGCCAAAGACTTTATAAAAGAATTAGGTATTCAAATTCCAAAAAGAGGAACACTTGACATTAAAAATACTGTAAATGCAGAATCAGACAATTTAGAAATCACAAAAGATCTATTAAAAATTAAACACGTCGAGTTAAGTGATCAGATCATTGATATTTCATTAAGTAAAAAACTTACCAGCGAATGTGTATTGAAAACGTTTGATAGTAATAATATCTTGCTTGAGAATATAGATATATCATTCAATTCTAAAACGATTCAGACATCACTTAAGATTATCGAAAGCATTTTTAAGGTTGCATTATATAGTTCAGTTACAGAAGAACGTCTCTCAACCTTTGGATTGATTCAAAATGTCAACGCACTCAAAAAGTCTAATCCTGATGAACGTCTGGCTCGATTACAGAGTTTTGAGCATTTAGATATATTTAGTTCTTTAAATTATGAGTTGGTATTAGATTTCTTAGATCAAGAACGAGTCTTTAAAGATAGCTCGACATCTCAAGCTCCTTTATTGGTAAACAATGAAATTGCCGAAGATGAAGGCGAATTGATTTCTGAAAATGAATACAATAAAAATGCAAGCCTTAGTCTTGATGAGCGAGTAACAAGCGATAACATAACCTCAATGGTCGAGGAGTTTTTGGACGTTCTTAAAATACGAGAGAATCCAGAAGAACTTTCAGACAATGCAGAAGAACTAGCTACTGAAGCTGGCGATGATGGCATGGATGAGGAAACAAGTTTAAAACATACCCAATCGTTTATCAATGCGAGTGAAGGTCAACGGATAGCCCGTAAAATTGAGAAAACAATTAAAGCGATTACTACTCTAATTGATAATCGAAGGATTAATAAAGTATCACAGGAAACAAAAAGTCTTAATGCGCTCTTTGTTGGCTTTCATATTCTGTTACATTTTTGGGACGAAGTCTATCTTGAAGAACTATCTCAAGTTAAAGTTCATTATAAACAGCTAGATGATTTACACAAATTGGAACGTAAGTTTGGGTTGAAACGTTTAGAATCACAAATCAACTCATCAAATTATGAAGTCAGCTATTATGTCGATTACGTCCTGCTAACCACATTTATCATATTCGTAGAAAATAGTAATAAAGCCTTTAGATTAGTTGATACTCCATCAGAACCCATAACTTTTAGACATTCAATTATATCAAATAAATATATTCAAGATTACACCTCGAAGAGTTGGTTATTTGATTTTATAGATTTAGGCTTGAGTCAAATTATGATTTCATTAAAATCTTTTGAATTTACTGTTGATGAATCACAAAAATTAAAGTTGATAATTCTGAGTAATCAATTAATTAATAAGCTAGTATGGAATAGTAAATTTTCCTACTGGAAGGAATTGGTATTACTCAATATCTATGATATTCTCAATCTGTCTGCATTACAAATTGGAAATATAGACCTGCCTAACAAAATGTTGGACTGGAGTTTTTGTAATGAGTATTTAAAATTTGAAGAAATCTTAATTGAATGCACTTTAAGCGGTACGCAAGTAAATGCTCAATTAGTTAATAGCATTGTTTTCAGTAAAGTAATGGGTTTCGGAATGATTCGTAAAGTTCTAAAAGATGCAAAATTGGAATTTTATTCGCCTATTTTAAATAGGGACTTAAAAGAAGATGATGGAGGTGTTTATAAAACTGTTTACATATCAAAAAAGGTTAAGGTGTTTAATTAAGTAAAAAAAATGAAATTAATTATAGGTACATATATCGATAATATTAAGTGTGAATCCTTTTTAGATAAGGAAACCAATCGAATTCGAGTTCGGCCTTTACCAAATCAAATAGTGCCAGATACAATAGTTATAGAATGCCTAAAAAAATTCAGAGAACAATATAAAGTTGGCACGCACTTTATTGCAGAAAACGTAAAAGTCTGTAAGAAAACTAATGGGCGCTTATATTTAAGAGCTAAAAATCAATTGCTTACTAAAATTGAATAAGAATCATACAATCACTCGAAAAGAACTTTACGAATTAGTTTGGTCCAAATCAACTACAGCTATTTCCAAAGAGTTTCGAATTTCCACTACTGATTTAAGAAAATTATGCAAATACCATAATGTGCCACAACCCAGCAGTGGGCATTGGCAAAAAATCAAACATAATAAACCTATTACAGTGGTTGATTTACCTGAAAGTGATAAGGAAACAAAAAATGTATATCAACTAATAAAAAGAGGTGAAGGAGATGAAGATATTCCGTTTTTAACGTCTCCATTCCATAAAAGGATTTATGAAATAAAGAAAGATAAATCTTTTGATTTCACAGTTCCGTTGACTTTGAAAAATCCACATCCACTTATTATAAAAACGAAAAGCAGATTACAGGATTATGATAAATTATCAAAAACTGATTATACTGCTCAACGAGAGATTTACAATGAAATATTGCCTGTTCATACTGATAAACAATTGAGAAAGAGAGCTCTTAGGATTATGAACACAATAATTGTTAATCTTTACAAAAATAATTACTCAGTAAGCTTCAGGAATCATGAGTGTTTCGTTGAGATGTTTGGACAAACAACAGAAATAAACCTTAGGCAAAAGGTTAATAGAATAAGAGAAAAAGATGATAACAGATATGGAGGAAATCAATGGGTAAAGACAAATAAACTTGAATTTCAAGCAGGACCATCTTATAGTCGTAAAAATTGGGTTGATGGAAAAAACAAAAGAATAGAAGATGTGATTCCTGAGATTCTAGTATGGATCGAACAAAACTGTCAATACTGGCACGAT
This sequence comes from Weeksellaceae bacterium, assembly GCA_048268105.1. Classification (GTDB taxonomy): domain Bacteria; phylum Bacteroidota; class Bacteroidia; order Flavobacteriales; family Weeksellaceae; genus Profundicola. The sequence continues at coordinate 37,888 of JBLWWH010000010.1, read as the reverse complement.
ATCAGAAAAAAACAAAGAGAAGAAAAGTATATTCAAGACATAGAAAATGAAAAAAAACTTAATCAGATTCGGATAACTGAATTAGAAAATGAAAGGTTTGAAAAGCTTATGTCTAATAGCGAAAAATGGAATAAGGCTAATATTTTAAGAGATTATATTCTTGCTGTTGAGACAAAGGCGAATGAGAATAATCAAATCGATTTAGAAACCAATAAATGGATTCAATGGGCCAAGAACAAAGCTGATTCTCTAGATCCATTAATTGATGATAAACTTCTTGAATAATACTAGAACCATAGATAGATTGACTGTTTTTTTAAGTTAATCGAGAAAACAATAACCTAAAATAAACAAATGTAAATCTTCTATAAACTTTTTGTAAATAAATTGAAAAACAACTTTTAGTAGTTTGCCTGTCAAACAATTTGGCGATTGCCTAATGAAAAAGACAGCACACGATTACCACGATTTACAACAGAGTATCGATTCTCTAATTGGGAAATTTGGTTTACAGAAAACTATCGAAGTTATTGATAGCCTTACTAGTAACACAGAGCTTACAGCTAAGGATAAAGAAAAAGTCAAACTTCTTCTCGTTTTTATTATTTCTCAAAGCATCGAAGTCTTCGATTTAAAGGAGGAAAACTTTTACGAAAGCTCAGTACAGGAATATCGAGAGGCGCGTATGTCGTGCTATTTTCTTTTGAAGAAATATACTGATTCTAGTTATGCCAAGATTGGCGAAAGTTTTGGCCAGTCAAAACGTGCCATACTTTACAATTACCACAAGTGCGATGAGATACTTTCCATCCCACAGTTCTACAAACCATTTGTAGAAAAATTCAAAAACCTCGAAAACAACATTATCAATTTTATTGCAAAATTGAGCTAAGCCTATGCAAGATAAAATCGCAAAAGAGGTACAAGATGCCTTGACGACCAATCCAGACGAAATCACTTTTGAACAGCTTCAAAACGAAGATAGCAGTCCGCTCAACCAACCAGTTATAGAAAAGGACATTGGTGGCGAGCGTCCTCCAGAAACTGATGAAGAAAAACAAAAAAGCTGGAACGTTTGGAAGCCCGAACAGGAACATAAAACACTTGACGAATTAGAACCAGGACGAAGCGGCAATACCCAAACTGATTTTAGGTCTACTGTAGAAGAAAACGTAAAGCAAGAGAAAGCAAAAGAACCACTGGACGCGCCAGAACAGGAAATAAATGGAAACGGTTTTGAGGCTGAAAACGATGAAGATGATACTGTAACAGATAAAGATTTTGAAGTACCACTAGCACAAGCTAACCAAGCTGCAGATGCTTTGCTGGGAATGACCAACAATGTGATGGCTGTTGGTGGTGGCTATTTTGTCAAAATCAATAAGCACAAGGAATTTTACGAGTTTGATGAAATCATTGAGGTTGTAGATAAGCAGAATGATAAAAACGTAGAACGTGTAAAACTTGACAAAGAAGACCAAGCATTACTACGTCCATTACTTGCACAAGTATTACGTAAGAAAGCAAAGAAACTCACACCAGAACAACAGTTAATGGGTGCTGTTGTTTCTGTTTTGATGAAAAAAGCACAAGTCGTTATGGAAGTGCGTGCCGAGAATAATCTTCTCGAAGAACGCATGCTAGATATCATACGTGAAGAAAAAGGGTATTCAGATCAAGATGATGTTCGAGATGAGGAAGAATTAGAACAAGAAATCACTACAGAGCACGCTGAAGTTTATGCTGAGCGCAGTCGAACTGCGAAAGCAGAAAAAGAAACTATAAAAACGCCGAAACCTGAGTCAACCATCCAAGACATAGAAGCCGAAGAAGTGGATGAAGATATTTCCATTCTTGAAGTAGCTGAAGAACAAGAAACCGAAGCATAATGGCAGAATCAAAATCTAACAGAGGTCGTAAACCTATCACTCACAAAAAGGAAGACTTAGAACGCCAACCAATGATTATGCTTGTTTGTGGCGAAACTGGTGTTGGAAAAACCTATCGCAATAAACAAGAGATCAAACATTATATGATGGACCATCTCGTCATGGGAAAGAAAGGTCGTAAAGTCCTAGCTTTTGATACCAATGATGATGATTATCCACAATTCAGAACCGTAAGTCCTAATCACCTTAAAGCACTAACCAAAGTTTCCTCACGGAGAATTCGTCCATTTAATACAGATGGATCTCCTATGGATAATGACGAGAAGAAAGAAGTCATTACCAAGATTATGAAACACTATAAAAATGGTCTCGTAGTCCTAGACGATATTGACCATTATATGACAGGTGCAAAAGGGCAATCTATGATAGGCGCATTATGTACCGTTCGCCACAAGGGAATTGATATTGTGCTCACACACCAGTCTGTAGCAAAAATTACAACATCAGAGTGGCAAAACTGTACGTGGTTGCGTTTGCATCATCAAGTGGATGATGTCACTCGTTATCGAGAACGTATCCCTAAATATCAGATGGTTCGTATAGGACAGCTTATTGTAGATGAGCAGTATGAATTATGTTCTACTGCTTTTGCAATGGGCAAGATTACAGAACTTGAATATAAAATCCAGAAGAGTTTCTTTGTCTATGTAAATATGCGAGAACAGCGCATTAAAGGATGCAGTCGTGCCTCATTTATAAGAGCTTGCAAAAAGTTTATCGATCAGGAAGAAAGTAGAAAAGTAAAGATGCTTTTAAATGAACAAGACTTTGATGGAAATAACATTTACAAAACCAAAAATGAGGCTATTGTAAAAATGATTTCAGAGAAGTTGCGTTATCACGAAGATGGGCTGCATAGCCCTTTGTAATTGGTAAAGAAGGGAGGAATCGAACCTCCCCAGCGCCGTCTTGATCTCTTTGGTGATTAACTACTTCTGGTCATTTATCTTACGTCAGGTGTTATCGGTAAACCTACTTCCTCACTAGCGCTAAACTCCATACTATACTATTAAAAATAATTCCACATTCATTTTTTACAAAACTCTTTATTTCTTCAATTCTTATCATAATCACATTTTTTAAAATTGTTATTAGTTCACTTAACGAGAAGTGTATACCAAACCTGACTACGGATAAACTAACATCAAAAGATTTCGTTAACCAAGAAACCACGATCTTAAATTTCTTCAAACACAATTTACTCCTTTCTTACTAATTGTCAATAGTTACAGGTTCATTTTTTTGAATATTTTAAGTATTACCGTCCCAAAGTCCCTTTCTGCACAGCGGTAAAACAACCATTCCTTCCCAACTTCGCATTCAATTAAGGTTTAGAGACCTAGCCAAGTAATAAAACAACAATCAATAATAAAACGAATGGCAAACAATAAAGACATCGCCTGGACACCAATTTTATATTGTGTGGGAGCAGGTATCACTGGACTCGCATTAGGAACATTTTTGGTAGCACCAATGGTTCAAAAGATGAAAGCTAAAAAGTTAGCTGACAAGAAAAAACCAGCTATCGCTAGTCCAACAAAAAAGTAGTGTTTAGAGACGCTCTTGGACACCTCAAAAAAGTATAATCCTGTTTTTAAAGCAGGTAAAAAAGACAATCATAATGAGTGATTATAACGACGAACTAATGCGTTACGAAGAAGCTGCTGAAGACCAGTACGACGACTACGATAACAACGAAATGTACGATGACGAAGAAGACGATTTTGATTCTGGATTTGAAGGAATGGAAGACGGCTACGACGAGGAGTACGAAGATGAATATGACGATTACGACGACTTTGTTGATGAAGGCGAGTACGACGATGATGGTTATGACGACTATACACGTTCAAGCATCGGGAAAATAGACCCAAATGACAGAACACTTACTGTAGTAGTAACCAACAAATCTGGAGCAGCTGCTGAAGCTGTGATTTTTGGTGGTAATGCAGAATCTCCACAACCTAATGGTGTTGTAGTAGATATCGAAGAATCGAGCCATAAAGAAGTACGTGAAGAAAGTAAATCAAATCCGTTTAAGATTGCGGGAATGAAATACTCGGTAAGTAGCGCTTTACAGTTTGATAATGTATTGCGTATCGACCGCAGAACTGCTTCTGGTTCCAAGACAACACGTGTGTATCAACCACGTAATGCAACTTCGCCACAAAACTTTACGCAGTCTCTTATCGATGACGATAATTTTGAGATGGATGTGACAGGACAGGATTCTTTAAGAGTAACTGTAGAAGATGGTGTAACTGCCGTATTTACATTCACTATTAAAGCAAGAGCAAATCTTGGAAACCTTTTAAAAGGGACAAACGTAGCTGAACTTTCACGAGCACCTAGAACAACTGGACTTCCTCAATTGGATTTAATCCGTAGAAAGAGACCAACTGCTTTAGGTATGCGCCCAAAACGTAGAGTTGTAAGACGACCAATTCGTAGACGTCCAGCACCAAGAGTGCGATACATTCGTAGACCAGTTGCTCGTAAAAAAGCACCGTCTCGATTAATAAGACGTAAAAGACGATAGTCTGTAAAGCAAATACGACTTTGTTACTTAATAGCAGACAGCCAGAGTCGGTTTTACCCTAAACCACATACTCTGGCTGTTTTTATTTCCAAGAACAATGAAAAATCAATCACATAAAAATTCGCTAGGTCAAAATAGAATAGACTACATCGTCTATCATAATGCAGATGATGTCTCAAGCCTATTAGAGCAATATGGTTTTGAAGCACCAGAAAACCCAACACATCTTGCCGAAGCTATTAAAGAGCTTACGCGTAAAAAGGGTCGCAAGGTCATTAAAGAACTATTGCAATTACATCCAGATAAGGATGCTATTTTAAAGCTTAATGCTGCAAAAGAAGATAGCTTTTGCGGTGCTTGCAGCAATGATTCTTACAATAACGAGAGTAACTATTGCGCTAGTTGTGGTCATTCTAATTATGCTGGTTCTGGTAATGAAGATAGTTTTTTAAGTCAGTTTGAAACCTACAAGGATAAAGAGCTAGAACGTTACTACCAAACCATAGTAAAGAAGTCAAACGCAAATCCTAAAGACAAGAATCTTGCGCAAGAAGTACAGATGGTCTGGAATGAAATCCGCACCAGAAAACTAGCCATTAAAAAAGAAGACGAACCTAAACCACAAACCTCAAAAGGCTTCAGTATTACTAAAGATGAAATGATACTTTTTGGAGTCGTTTTCATCGCTGGAGCACTTGTAGGACACGGTTTAAAATTCAATTTAAGCAATGTCAAATAAACAATCACAATACAATCAGGCGATTGACAACCTTACTTATTTGGTGCTCAATTACCCAAAGCCTGTACAAGAATTGCTTGCTGAAAGCAATGTTTTCTTTCAAGGAAAGCCATCTAAGCAACAACTTATTAATGAAGTTGTAGAACAGTTGAAGGATGGCGATACTGCTTTCGCGAAAGCGTTAGAAAGCCTTATACAAGTCTTTTCAGCACAAGAAAACGACCAGTTTTGGGGTGCAATAGCCAAAGGCGCTGTAGGTATTTTGGGTGGTCTTTTTAAAAAGAAGAAAAGACCTAGTTCCTCAAATGCGGGAGCAGCACAAGCAGTCGCTGCTGCTCAAGCAAGAGCATCTGCTCAAGCTGCTGCTGCAAAACGCGATATGGAAATGCGTATGCAGCGTATGCGCGAAGAGCAAGAACGCAAACGTCGTGAGGCAGAAGAAAGACGTAGACAAGAAGAAGTGCGTCGTCGTGAAGAAGCAAAACAAAAAGCAGAAGCAGCCAAAAAGAAAACAAATATGATGCTTATGATAGGTGGCGGTGTCGTTGTTCTCGGAATAGGTGCTGTAGTATTAATGAAATTTGGACGTCCACCAATGCCTTATGGACAACCACCGATGCCAATGCCTAGATAAAATGACAAACACTTATGCACTTACTGATTACGACGTGTACGATGATGCAGATTATGATAATTTTGGTGGCAGACGTCGTAGAAAAAGAAAGGTTCAAAGACGTCAACGAAAACTTATTAAACGAAAGACATTCACAAGACCTATGATGGGTCGACCACCAGTTTTTGTGAGACCAACCATAAAAAGGATTCCCAAAAGACTTCCGCCTAGGAGAATCAAAATACGACCAAAAATTGTACGTGGTCGCCCGATAAAGTTACCTCCAATTATCGTGAGAGGTTTACCTATTGTCCCACGAAGAAAACCAATACAGGTTGTGCCAAGAAGAAAACCGATACCAAAGGTTTCTACAATTAAAATCAAAAAAGCACCGATTGTAAAATTAAAAACACCGATTGCTCATTTGATGAAGACAACACGTCCAGCACTGGTTAAGACACCACTTTCTAAACCTTCAAGAGTTGAAGTAAAACAGATTGAAGCCGCTCAAGTCGAAGCCACTAAAAAGGCAATAAAGTCTGATGGAAAAACAAGCAAGATTGTGAAAATAGTAGCAATCGTTGGTGTTGTAGGAGTGACAGGATTCGGTATTTATAAATTCATTCAAAAGAAAAAAATAAACGATGGACATATTAGCACAAGTAAATGAAAGTGATTTTAGTCAGCCAGGAGAAATCAATGATGGTTTTTTGAGCGCCTCTGTTAAAAATGTTGGAGAAAATAAAGCGCTTGTCAATGGTGTGGTAATTTTTCCTGGCGAAGCAAAGGGCTATCCATTTGTAGGCAAAGGTTACAAGAAAATAGCTTACGATCCAGGAGCTTCAACATTGAGAATTATGGCAATCTACTAACAGCAACTATGATTACAGGAGAAACAGAACAATTATTAGACGATTACTTGCACGACGAGTACGATGATTTCTTTGGTAATAAGAAAAAACGTCGCGCTCGTAGAGCAAAGAGAAAAGCGAAGCGAATTGCGAAAAGAACGATAAGACGTTCGGCACCAAAACGTATTGTACGCAGGCAAAAGCGAAAACAAGCATTTACAGATATCGGTCAAGTTTATCGTGAGATTGGTGGAGCTACAGCAATAGGAACAGCTATTGATTCTTTTACAAAACCACGTTTACCTAATGATTATAGTACTTCTTCACTTCCAGAAGAATCTGATTACTCTATTGATATAGGAGCACCAGAAGTTACTGAAGAAGAGAAAAAAGGCATACCAACAGTTGTTTATATTTTAGGCGGTGTTGTAGTTGTCGGTGTCATCGGTTTAGCGGTAATGAGTAGCAATAAGAATAAGCAATACCAAAACTATCCTCAGTGATAACGACCATTCCATCAAATAGAGAACGCTTTAAAATCAAGCTCACTGTCTTGGCTACAATGCCATTTCAGTTGGGCATTCGTGTATATGACCCACGTTTTGCAAATTCTTATTATTTCCGAAGAAAGGCAGCTTTCGCGAAAGCTGGAACTAAAAGAGAGTTTGTTATCTCACTACCTGTGTCGCCAGAGGTTTTAGAAATGGAGGTGTATGATAAGCAATCTGGAGATGATGATTCCTTTGAGATTTTAGATGTGAAGATTGAAAAAATGAAGCCTGTTGAAATGTGGGCTACAGATGGGCAACATCGCTTTTTAGAATTTGCGATTCAGTTTGCTCAAAAGGCTGGCTATGTGCCACCTGGTTTTTATGACAGTCCAGACAATGAGTTTCTGTTTCAGTATTTGTCAAAGATTACAGATTCTTTTGGTGGCGAACTGGTAACACCAGCGAGAACACATCGCAAGATGCCTCGCGTTCAAATATCGCAACGCTTGTTTAAGGCGTACACCATACCAATTCGTGTCGCAATACTCGCACACGAAGGTTGTCATTGGTTTTTAAATACTAGAAGTCAAACGACTGCCGATTTGTGCGGAATAAAACAATATTTAGATTATGGCTTCCCGACTATTGAAGCGGTATATGCGGTTACAAAAGTATTCGGTAAAAACCCTGAAATGGTAGGCGCTTCTCAAATAGAACGCACTAAGGATGTTATTGATTTTATAGAAAATTATAGAGCAAATGCGTAGAGCAAAATACAATTGGTTTGATAAGCAGTCTGCAATGCGCAACTACTATCAACAATTACAAAAAGACAATGATGTTACTCAAATCACGGTAACAAATCATACCGATGATATACGAAAAGTTTGTCTTTGGGGCGCAATCTCTTGTGTTCCATTGACAGACCCAATGTTTATAGAAAGCACTGGAACATCAACAGTAATCGTTGAAAAACATCCTCAAGAATTAGTTTATAATCCTGCTACTGACTTGTTTTATGTGGTTAATCAATTAGGAGATTATGTTTCTGTAATAAATACTTCTGGTGTTTTAGTGGCCACTATTGATTTATGTAAAATGATATCTAATTCTGAAACTGGCGGTGGCTATGCTTATGGAGAAAGAAGAAATTTAGACTCTGAGAGAATCCAAATAAACCCTATAAAATTGCCAGGCACTATAAGTCCAGTTGCACTAGTTGTAAATACTAAAAGTGATAGTTCAGAGTATGGAATGATTGCAGTAGCCTGTTCTGTATCTGACGAGGTGGTTTTCATAAATACGGATAACACTATTGAAAGTAGAGAAACTGTTGGAACTAGACCTATTGATATTGTGTACAATCCTGTTGATGATTGTTATTACACAACTAATCTTGTTTCTGGTACTATTTCAAAAATTTGTACTAATCGTCGCGCAAATAATTTACCTCCTATTGAAGCTGCAAGAACTATTGGAGTTAATACCGATAATGGAGATCTGTACATTCATAACTTGAAGAATGGTGCTGTTAATATTTATGATGTTCAAGGAAGCTTAAAAGGGTCTGTTGGTTCTGTGCGTTCTGAAATTGTTTCTTTTCTATTTCATCCCATTACCAAGAATATGTATATGGTGCTTAATGATTCTAATTCAATTTCTGTTTTAGATACTACGAGATTTGGAGCAATTACAAAACTAAGCACAGGTAATGACCCTGTTGCCATAGCCTACAATCCAAACAATGGATTAATGTATGTAGGCAATCGAGGCGATCAAACTATTACCAGAATAAATACCAAACATCAAGTGGTTGATACCATTAAAACAGAAAGCTTTGGTATTGGTTTAGCAATTAGTACTAAAGAAGATGTCTTAGCTGTAAGTAATACAGTAGATGATACGGTTACTATTTCTGGTATTAAAGGTGGTCCTACGGTAACTGTAAATGAGGAGTATTATGAATATCGTGAAGATTTTCAGCATAACCCAACGTTGATTTCACACGTAAAAATTGTGGCTTCTGGAAAAGACCGTATTAATGCTATGCAACTCATTGAAAAGGCGGTTACAGGAAAAGAAACCTGTCAAACCTTGTCATTGAGTAACCATCAAAGTCCTCAAAACTTTGGAAATATTTCAGAAGTCTTTGACATTGGTGGAGACATTATCGATGGGCATTCTATCTGGTGTTTTAAAATCAATCCCAAACAAGTGGTAACCTTCTTGATTTACCACAAACAATTCGAGATGTATAGTATGCTTCCCGACAAATCAAGAATATCTACTGGTGTCCAAATGAGTGAGGGCATTCCAGTATCGTGGCTCGAAAATAACGAAAACGAGCCACCAAATGAGTCAACTTATTAATATTGCATTAAGTCAGTACGGCGTTACTGAAATTGTAGGTTATCAGCATAATCCAATTGTACTTAATTACTTCAAAGAAATTGGTCACACGTGGGTTGCCACAGATGAAACTGCTTGGTGCTCTTCCTTTGTAAACTGGGTGGCGCTCAAGGCGAAAGTAGAACGCAGTCATAAATTGACTGCACGTTCTTGGTTAAATGTTGGTGCCGAAATCAAAGAACCAAAACTTAATGATTTGGTCATTTTCTGGAGACATAAAAAGTCTAGCTGGAAAGGTCACGTAGGTTTCTTTATTAGTTATTCTGAAGACAAGAAATACATCTACGTCTTGGGTGGCAACCAGAACAATCAAGTAAATATTAAAAAATATCCCGTCTATCGCCTTTTAGGTTTTAGACGCTTATCATCTATTAACTCTTAAAACAAAACAGATGCAAAAAGTAGATTATCTCATCATACAAAGCACCAATACTTCTGAAGCTAAAGATTTTGATAAAGAAGTAATTATCAAACAACATACATCTTCCATTCGTGATGGTGGTTTTAATTGGAACCGTCCAGGTATAGATTACCTCGTGTTACAAGATGGAACCTTACAAACCATTATCGACGAAGACAATCCTACAACCATTGACCTTTGGGGAATCTCTCACGGTAAAAATGCAGTTACAGGTCTAGCAAAACATATTGCTTATGTAGGTGGTAGAACACTTAAGGAGGCTTGGGATAAAGACACGCGTACCGATGAACAAAAGCAATCGCTTGAAGCCATTGTAAAGTTCTATATACTGCGCTTTCCAGATATCATTATCGCTGGTTTTAATGAAATTCCAGCCAAAGCAGATGAGGATAATCCTGGATTTGAAGTCGCAGAATGGCTAAGGGAATTAGAGATTCCTGAGCATAACATTTTCAAAAGATAGTAAATGAAAACGATACTCACTTTAGGCGTAGGTTTTTGGCTTGGTAGGCAGATTTATATCAACTACGATAAACGTACTGCGCTCAAAAAAGAGGCACAACTTAAAGGACGTCTTCAGAAGTTTCTGGAAGAGAATAATTTTAGTAAAACCGAAAGTAAAAAACAAAGTAATCGAATCGTAGGGTAACCAAATGGCCATTCAAATAGACATAGATAATCGTATTTTTTTAGTTCCAGAAGCCGATGACCCGTGCGACTTCTGGACAAGCTATTACGCTAAGTTGAAAAGCGAACTCGGTAAAGAAAATGCAAAGATGATTTGGCTCATTACTTGGAAAACTAATGGTTCTACTTCGTGTACTACCAGTCCAAATTTTAATAAGTGGCTCAATCAAAATAACCTGGATGTTTCCAATATGGCAACTCGAAGCATTGCCGACTTATCTGAGATAGGTGGTAATATTTTTGGGCTTGGAAAGAATTTGACCAAAATACTATCTATCGGAGTTCCCGTAATTCTAGGAGTTGTTTTCGTAGGAATCATCGTTTTGCTTCGCAATACTTCAAAAAACGCAGACTTATCTGATGTAGCAATGCTCACACCTGCAGGTCGTGGCTTAAAACTTTTAGGCAAATGAATCTAGCATACAAAATCATAAGTGCAAGTGTAGGAACTCTTCTCGTTGGAACGACACTACTTTCTGTTAGAAAGCGCAGTCGTGATGTGCGCACAAGCAAATTATTGTCTGCTATTAAGGCTCAAATTCAACCTATATCTAATGGATTAATGTCTCAAAACGCTTTTGACATTCATTTTTTAAATAAAGTTCTACAAACGGTAAACCGAGAAGTATTGGTTTTGAAAACAAGTACAGCTTCCAGATATGCAGACCAGATTCATAAAGCTTGGGGAAGTTGGTATCAAGGTGGCGATGATGAAGAAAAAGTATATGGCGTATTCCGAAAAATGAAGGATAAAGTTCAGGTTTCTCAAGTTGCAAAAGCATATCAAGAGACCTATTCAAAGAATCTCATTGACACACTCAAAGACCGCTTTGACAAAGATGAAATAACTATAGTGCTCAACATTATCAAGGCACTACCTAATTACAGAACAGCATAATATGGAAATATCAAAAACAAGTTGGTGGATGATAGGTGGCGCTGGTTTTGGCGTTGTGGGAATAGGTGTTTTTGTTGCGCTTTCGCAAAAGCGTAATCAGAATAAAACTTCTACGATGAATTCAACAACTACCATAGGGAATGGTGTGCAAGTTACTACTGGTAATTTAGGTACGACCAAACAAGAACCTAATTGGAATAGTCCATTTGATATGAACTATCTAACGGATGTACAGAAATGGGTTGCGCCAAAAGGCATTCAAATTTTAGATGAAGCTTCAGCTAAAAAACTAGCCAAAATAACTAAAGAAGCAAAAGGCACTTTTAATGATGATGAAGATGCTGTAAAAGATGTCTTCGGAAAAAAACTAAGAGACAAAACCCAAATAGCTAGTCTATCTAAAACCTTTTATCAGTTGTATAAAAAGGACATGTGGCAACACTTAAATAGTTTTTTGAGCCAGAGTGAAATGAAAGAATACGTCTCAAAATACGTCAATCGATTACCAAATTATCAATCATAAAACGAATCAATGAAACAAACTAAATCTAAAGTTGCGCCATCATTTATGGCTAAGAATAAAGACCTTTTAGTCGTAGGTGGCGTAATTGTAGTCCTTGCTGGCGCTGCTACTGCCTATTATTTTATGAATAAAAAGAAAGAGAAAAAGGAACTCGCAGACGCTGGTGGAACAACGACAGCAGTAACAACTACTTCTGGAACTTCCACAACCTATCAATCGCCACCATTTGTTCCTATAAATACTGGCAGCTCTTCTTCAAGCACAAAGCCAATTATCACTACAAGAGGCTACCCTATAAAAATAGGAAGTCGTCACGCGGATGTAAAAGTGTTGCAGCGTTACCTAAAAATCTACAAAGAAGATTTAGGACGTAGCGGACCAAAACGTGATGGTGTAGATGGCATTTTTGGACCTAAAACATCCAGAGCTGCACAGAAACGATTAAAGAAAACAGTATTCACTCAAGCTGATATCGCAGGAATGCGTAAGGCGCTTGCAAGCCTTGGAAAATAATGAACGAGCAAACTATAAATAAGGGATTTCTTATCGCAGGTGGTTTACTTGGTCTGGGATTATTGGGTTATTTATTCTTCAGGGAAAAAGAAGAAACAACTGTAGATGCTGAATTTACAATTGTTGAAGAAGCGAAGCCCGTTAAAAGAGACTGTCCTGTAATAGTCAATAAAGAAGTAGCTATAGTTAAGTTAAAACCAATTATTCCTACACAAAAGGAAAAGAAAGCAGTTGTTGTTAAGACTGAGGTGTTACCAGAACCAACTGATGATTTCCCATTAAAACTGGGTAGTAAAGGGAAACGTGTAGAACAACTTCAAGTATATCTCTTAAAAAATTATGGTGCTGCAGGAATTGTTACCGACGAGTTTAATGCAATTACGTACGAGCGTGTTCTGAAATTCCTGAAAGTAAATGAAATAACAGAACAACTATTTCAAGAACGTGATATAGCTAATCTTAAAAATAAAGATGCCAGAAAAAAGAAGTATTAAAGACCTGATTATCGGACTTGTAGATAAAGACGGAATAAAAACCGAAGTGACAGTCACCTTAACTAATAACACGCTAACCAAGATTGTTTTGGCGCTACTAGCTTCAGGAGCTACGATTGTTATTGTCGCTCATATCACAAAAAATCTATTTCCTAATCATCAAGTAGCAGCGCTACAGGCAGATATTAAAGCAATTAAGTCAACATTAAATAAACAACTCAAATGATAGAAATTTTACAACACATTTCAAATTACCTCAATAGTCTAGATTGGGCATACATACTAACTTTTATTGTCATTGCTTACGGTTTAAATCATTATCGTGCTACTGACTTTTTCTATGAAGTTTTTAAACTGAAAATAGCAACTCGATATCGCGTATTTATTATCGGTTTGCTCTACGGTATTGCACTTTATTTTATTCGCGGTTATCAACTAAAAATGATAGAATGTTTATTGCAATCCTTTGCATTTGCCCTGGTGTTTCATAAGCTGCTGTTAGAGAAATTCTTGAATAAATTATTTCAAACTAAACCTAAAGAAAATGAATAAGTGGAAACCTATTTTGTTGGGACTTTGGATGTTCACACTTGTATTATTACTTGTGTTTTACATTATTCCGCAAGAGGAAGCTCTGATTACTACGGAAATAAAGGAATTGCAAGAGGCTAATAAGAAGCTTGCCTTTGAAAATGTATCACTCGATACGGAAATAGTAAGGCTTAAAAAACAGTCCGATAGTCTTTCTGGTTATATCGTAATGAGCACCAAAACTATTCAAAAATTAGAATATGAACTCAATGAAAAAATCAATAGGATTAGTACTATGTCTTCTGTGGACTTGTATGAGTATTTCTCAAAACTTGAAACCGATAGCACAAACCATAAGTAATGAGAAGTATTTCTGTTTCGACATACAGCAGTCTCGTTTTATTGCAAAACGATTAGAGTTTAGCGTGTTTCAAGATAGCATCATTGAGAATCTTAAAATCAAAAATTTTAAAACGTTTCAGCTACTAAAAAAGAAAGACACTATCATTTTTAAGCTGGAAACAAAAATTGAAAACTTAACAATGGTGTCTAATAATAATCAAATACAATTTGATGCGCTTAATGGTGTCATTAGGCAACAGAAGAAAAAAATAAAACGAGGTAAGCTAGAACGCTGGTTTTTTGGTGGAGGCTTACTTGTATTAACCGGTATAATAATAGCGCAATAATGAGTATAGTAGGATATCAAAGTACACCACAAATGACGCCTATAGATGGTGGCAGTACAATCAATAGTCAAACGGAAATCCCCTTGTCTTCAGCATACATTAATCCGTTGATGTTACACTCGCCAGGACGAAACATCATAGCAGTTCTCAATGAGAATATTGTCATTGGGAAGGACATACGTATTCGGTCTCGAATAGGTCAAAAAGAAATTGCAGGATGGCAAATTAGTTTGCCCGCACCAATTAATAAAAATCAACAAGGCGAACATACAGGTACGCTTCTTAGTCGTCAAGGCAAACCATTTTATTATGCCATTGATGATGATGGTCGTGTCTTTATTTCAGGATTTTTTGATGACCCAGAAGACGAAATCATTTTCAATGTAAATCCTTATGTGGCAGAACTTCCTTTAAAGTTTAGACCGTTCTTAGATAGGGAAGCCCCAAATCCAGTTGAATTATTTGTTGAAAGAATAGATGAACCTATCGAAGATGATGTACTACAACCTTCTAAAAGAAAGGCTAGTCGAATAAAGAAATCTGATAGCGAATAATAATTCTGCTTTCGCACTTCGACTGCGCTCAATATAAACTATAACGTAACCCCCAATATTATGGAACTCTACAAAATACTCGCTATTGTGCTTGGCGCAACTGGTTTTTGGAAACTTATTGAGCTACTGCTTCAATTTGGCGCTCAAAAACGTCTTAAAAATGCTGAGATACGTAATCTGAATGTTCAGGCAAATAGTCTTGTAGTAGAAAATTACAAGTTATGGTCTGAAAATATGGAAAGGCGTCTCAAGCAGCTTGAGAGCAAAAACACACTGATGAATAAAACCATTACCAAACAGCGTGACCGTATTACCGAATTGGAAAAATACATTGAACAGCTCGAAGACGAAATTCAACTTTATAATAAACAGAATAATGAACGTAGACAAAGGAAATAGCACACTTAATCTCTTATTTGGAACCTTCATATTACTGAGTGCGGTTAAGATGGGTTCTGACTTGTATCTGAGATATCAGAAAAGTAAAAACACCGAAAAAGGCTGTGGTTGTGGCAAAAAATAATAACCAACATATATACGTTGGTCTTGGCACCTTGTCAGTTTTACTGCTTGGTGCTTTACTTGTTTACAAAAAGCAAAAATCTATAAAGAGGCCCGTCAAAACTGTTAATCAACAATCTATTGACCTATCAATTTTTGACAGTCCTGATGCTCCTGGTTCTGGTAATTGTATGGATAGACAACTACTATTTATGCTTCAACAACTTGAAGCTCGCACAGGTTATCCCATTTTCAGTTGGGTTAATTCTGGTGCTCGCAGTCCAGCACACAATCGTAAAGTTGGCGGAGTATCTAACTCTTCCCACAAAATGCCCACTTGTAAAGCTGTGGATATTAAAGCATACTCAAAATCTATTCGTAATAATTTGGTACAAGCTGCTCGTGATGTTGGTTTTAAGCGTATTGGTGTTGGTAAAACCTTTGTGCATCTTGATACGGATGATATGAAGTCGCAGTATGTGGCTTGGGGATATCCTAGCGGGACGCCTGCAGAGGTTAATCCTTTTGTTTAGCAATTATTTGCCTATACAGTCGCTCCATACTTTTATCCTTTCTTAATGCGCTTTCTGAACGCTTCAGCACCTTGCTAGCCTCTTGTAATGAACCATATTGAGATTCTGCCCAGATAACTAGTTCTTTATTAAAATGTGCAACGATATGATTGTAATCTTTGTCTTTTTCAAATAATGTATCGTTGGATTTTACTGGATGCTGCATAGTAGACCATTTTTTGAATTCTGAAATAGCATCCTTTATAGCTGTTTTTTGATTCTTGTGCGATAAATAAAACGCGCCTACAAGTGCTGCAAGTCTTTGTAAATCTCTAAAGTTGCCGTAGAGCGGATCTTCAGCTAAAAACTTATCAAGTGCAGTGTTACTTATAACTGTGAGGCCATCATCGCCATTATGAATGCTTTTCCAAGCGTCAATCCAAAATCTTGATAAATCTTCTCTCGATTTTCTAAGCGCTGGTATTTCCACTATAAAACGTGCAATCCTATCTATAAAATCTAAATCTAGATAAGTGTTGTTTAATTCTTGAAAACTCTTATTGCTCGCAGTAATTAATCTGAATTTGGCAGTTCTAGGTTCTTTAGATCCTAGAGGATAATATTGACCAGTTTGTAAAACTTGTATAAGTTGTCGTTGTAATGGTTTTGATAAATCTTGAATTTCATCCAAAAACAAAACACCTCCTTTTTCAAATTCCGCAAGTATACCTTCCTTATCTTGATTTGCTCCTGTAAATGCTCCTTTAGTATATCCAAAAAATTCTCCTCTTAATAATTCTTCATTAAAGGTTCCGCAAGCGATTTCTTTATAAGGCAAATCGGTATGTAATGGAGCAATAACTTCTCTTACATAAGTTGATTTACCTGTTCCGCGCTCTCCTAAAAGCAATATGGGAACATTTAATAAATGTGCAAATACTTTAATTCGATTTTCCGCTTCTTTGCGAAGTCCTGATCTTGTATCATTAGGGTTGATTAATGGAGTAAATTCGTCATTAAACTTACGTTTGAGAACTTCACTCAAATACGTTTTAGGCTTAAATTTTATTTCATTAATGGCATAACTATCGTCTGCTTTAGACCATTGGCTAGACCATAGCCTAGTATTCTCAGGAAGGTAGCCGCTCGCATTCAGCATTAACCAGACTACGTGCATTTGCGGTGTGCCAGGAGAAACATTAATATGTAAATTACCAGAATAGGAACTAAAATCAGATTTAAGCAATTTTACCAACCCATCATAGATAGACTGGTAATGCGTCACGTTTTTTATGTTTATTCCCTTATTTGTGAATTTAGGAATCGGTTTGTCTTGTAGTTCAAATTGATCTCTTACCCTTTTTACCTTTGTTAATCTTTCTCTATCAATTGAAGTTTTAGCATCAAAGTCTTCCTTGAAAAAGATTTTTCTTTCAGCTATATTTTGATCAGTTAATGGTTGATTATGCAAATACAAGACTTCACTTATTAGAATATTTTCGTTCTCCAATAAACCAAGAATAGTTTTAGCAGTAACAATAAAACCGTGGTTGTAAGAATCCCAAGTTAAAAGGCAGTTTTTAGTTTCCATAAAGCTCCATATTTTTATATTCCGACCATTTTAAATTAATATTTTGTAGCAGCTCTTCTTTATTTGACTTTACCCAATCTACGTTTACAACTATCTTACTTGTAGCTCTCCATTTAACCTCCGGTACTTGATGTTTATTTTCTCCCTTCTTCTTTTTTGACGGATTAGTTGCTTTAATCAATACTTTAGAAAGTACTTCATCAATAGGTTCTAATCTCACTGATTCGTTTTCTACAAATCCTTTTAATGTAGCGACCTTATCGACTTCTAAATTTTTATGTTTTTCAAAATTATTAGTTCCATTAGTATCCTTAAAAAAAGTAGTTAAGTCTGTGAGTCTAGTAATCTCTTTTTTCTGATTGACTTTTTTAGTTTCTGAAATTTTATCAGTTACTAGTGCATTGTTTTTGAACGCATTGTAATTGCTAATTTCTTGTATGCTTTTTTGAGAGTGAAATGTCAACGGGAAATCCTGTTTCCATTTATTATGTATTCCTATCAAATCTTTGGTTTGTCTATTACTGAGAGACATACCAACCTCAAATCCAGTATCCATTCCGTGCTTTTCAAAGTTTGCTGTAAAAATATACGCTTCTTTATCGTCCACAATAATACTTTTGGCGTGTATCAAAGGATGGCAGTACACCATTGCGCCTGCTTTTTGTAATTCCGAAATATGGTTTACGATTGTTTTTTCTCTTGGTCTGCAAAAGATGGTCACTTCAACCCCTGATTTAATTTTACTTAAAATCTCTTTTGCTAACTCGTGCTGAATATCTAAACCAAAAGTTGAAAAAGAAATGCTCATCTTAGTATTATTAATGGCTGTAAGTAAAGTGCTCCTTAGGTTAGACAAGTCTGCATTAGGAGATGTGCAAAGAATGTGATTTAGTTGTGGCGCTTGAAATTTATTTGCAGGTTTAACTTTATCAAAAATTTCGGTGTCATTCTGCTCATCTGTAGTATGTTCCCAAAAATGAAATACAAATAACTTAAATAGCTCATCAGTTTGTATCTCATCAAGTTCAACACCTAATTCTGGGTTTTCATTAAAAGGCTTTTCATTAAAATTACCTGTAAACAGAAATCCATTGGCATTATACGATTTTGGGTCAATCAAAATAAATTTTGCGTGTAGGTTTTCTGCTTGACGATGTACAAAATGTCTTCTAAACTTCTTGTTTATCATTTCTTTATACTCATCAGCAATAAAACTATCGTCCTCTGGGTGAGCTTGTGTTTTTAATCGTGTCTCTGCAGCATCTAGTATAAAAACCTTAACATTTCTTTGACTTGCTTCAACTAATGCGTTTATGATACTTGTGTCTTGAATAAGAAAGGATTGTAAGCAAACCATCTCTTCAGCTTGCTGGATGTGCTCTATGATGTTGTGAAAGAGCACTTGTTTGGGTCCTGATTCAATTACTGATAACTGCTGCTCTTCTGTACTTTGCCAGTTAGTCTTGGAAGGAATAAAAACATTATCAAGAACCTCTTCATTACGGAATGTTTGTTTGAAATTTATTGTATGCATTTGATAGTCTTTAATAATTAAGGTAATTGATGGTGTCTAGTTTTGCTTTGATATAAAAACCAGCGGGCTTGTTATGTAATTTATTTATTAACTCCATTCTGGATATTGAATTAGTTAAACCTTGCTTATACTCAACAAACTTTTCAGCAATCTCTTTTGTATAAACATTAAACTCTTCATCAGAGAAAAAATAATTTTGAATGCGAGAAACAACTAATGCAGTAAACCATTGTTCTGCCTCTTGACGATTCAATGGACTTATTTGGACAGGTTTTTCTAATTCAATCTTATTAAAGTAGAGACCGTCATATTTTGGATTCTCAATAGAAATTCTTCTCTTTAGAGCGAGTTCTTTAGCGTCAAAAGGCATCCTAATTAATTGTTTCTCTTCATCATAAGCACTCTGGTATTCATTAACCAAAAGTTCTGCTATCACTTCGCTTTTAGAAACTTTAACTATTTTTGAAAAATCTAGTAGTTGAGATGTATAACTCTCCTCACTGAAATTAAAGGTGTAATCTTGCTCTTTTTCTTCATCAAGAGCATAAGTGTTTTCAATATGTTTTAATTTAAAAGTGCCATTCTTTAAATACTGATTTTCATTAATGAAATTATTGAATTCTCTTTTAGAATTACTTTTAGTGTTTTCTTGATCTTGAAACTCATCTTTGCGTAAAGCTTCAAGCTTTACAATTATGGCATCTGCATTTTTAGGATAAGCAATAGTCATTGCTATAATGCCTCTTTTTTCTTCTTCAATTTCTTCTTTAAGACAAACATCAAGTCCCATTTGAGTTAATTCATAAGATTCTTCTTCCTCTGAAAACTCCAAGAAATCATTTTTTTTCTCTGCACTTTTCAAATATTCAAGAACTTCTAATCTAAATAGTAAATTTGATATTGCATTATTATTTAATGGTTTCAAGAAATCTTGTAACTCTGAAACATTAAAAACTCCAATCTCTTTGCAAACCTTTAAAACAGAAATAAGAGGTGATTCTTTGCTAATTTCAGTATAGTCCGTAAGTATTTGGTAGGTCGTTGTAGGTGTCTGTTGTATGAGTTTCATTACGTTAGTTTCTTGATTTATGACTTGTTAATCTTGGGTTAATATCAGTTGCCATTTTTTGGAGTGCTGGAAGTCCTGCTCCCTTTTTTAATCGTTCTGGATTCCCGTATAACACAAGTTTGTAGCGTGCTCGAGTAATGGCTACATTCAATCTATTAGGACTGTTATAGAAAGCTCCTTTAGATGCTTTGGTAAAAGATAACAGTACCATATCTGCCTCGTCTCCTTGAAATTTATCTACCGTGCAAAGTGTTATTTTGATATTTCCGAGCGTGAAAAACTTATGTTTTCGATGTTGATTAGTGAGTCTTCTCAACATTGCTTTTAACTCAACCTCTTGGTCTTTATAAAAAGTAAGTACTGCCACCTCGTATTCTAGTTGTGTTCCCGCTTTCGCGAAAGCGTAAAAAGAAAGTAGTTCCTGTTTTATATGATTTACTTCTTCTGGATTAGTAATACGTTGTTTGCCCTTTTTCCTATTTTTAAAGCTGCTGTAATTATTGGGCATCCAAACGACAGCATCCTCTTCTTCCTTGTAGTTTTTTAAAATATTATCTCTTTCTTGAATTAAGCTGTCTTGAGTTTTAAGAATCGTGTTTGCAGTTTGTAAATTTTCATTCTTATAAAAATGCTCTCTTGAGTATTGAGCAATCTCATCTTGCATACGGTGCTGGTAGCTTAAGGATTGAAACTTCAATTCTTTCACTTTTTGCATATTGTTAAAACCAGAATAAAGTATTTTCTGTTCTTTGTATGTGGAAGTCCCATCTTTTGTGGTACGCTCTTTTTCTCCTACACCTATTTGCAATAGTTCTAGTATAGAAGGCAAAGCGATGCGCCTTAATCCTTCTACTTTCTTCTCAATAGAAGAAGGAACTAGTATGTCATATTCTACTTTCTTGTTTTTTTCTAGATCTGGCTCAAATCGGTATTGATACATCTGCTCAAGACTGCTACCTACTAATTCTCCCCAGTTCTGATCTGAGTCTAGTTTAAAAGAATAGTTACCAATCCAAGTTTTATTTCTGTTCTTTCCTTTATGATGGTAGTTTTGGAAATGTTTTAGAGTTGGGTTTCTAAGCTTAGAACCATAGAATTTTGCTTTAAATTTTAAGTGTTGTGAAAGAAGTATTTCATTTTCTGCGGAAGGCTGTGCTATAATTATATCTGCACTATTTAATAGCCACTGTCCCGAATTAGTTGACAATGATGACTTTTGAGTATCTAAATGAAATACTTCTAAGTCGCCATCTTTTAAATTACTAGAATGCTGCTGATCTCTTTTAGTAAATAATACATGAATAACTTTTTCTTTATTTTTTAACTTCAGGTTTTTTTGAAGCTCAAATGTTTCAGCTATAATGTTTTGTTGTTCTTTGTCTATTAATTTGTTGAGATGCTCTGTAACAATATCACCTTCTGTGTATGGAGAGAGTTGATTTACATCACCTACTAAAATCCACTTTTTTGCGTGCAGTGCCGGAACTAGGAAATCTAGAAATGTAACTTTTGAAGCCTCATCTACAATCATTACATCAAAAGGTTTACCTACACCAGACTTAATTCCAGGATGTTGAAGTATCCCTATTGCCGTGCCACCTACTAGATTTGCCGAATCCAATATAATTTGATCAAAATTAGAACTTGAATTACTAGAATTGAGGCTTTTCTTTAAAGCCTTAATCCCAATGGTATCTTGTTTTTTATTCAAGTTCCTGAGCATTTCTTTTTTGGTATGCTTGATAAGCTGCTTTAAATGATATGGCTCTACACTTTCTTTTCTTATCACTCCAGGACTAGATGCTATACGCATAGGACTTATTAAACCTTCGGTATGACCTTTATATTTACCTATTATTCTGTCAATAACATTATCTACTGCAACGTGTGTAGAGGAAACTAATAACACTCGCTGTCCTTGTAAAACGCATTGTATGATTAATTCTATAATAGCTGTAGTTTTACCAGAACCTGGTGGTCCTTCTAAAAGCGCAAAGTCTCCAGATGCTAAAGCTTTTTTAACAAACTCTTGTTGCTCTGTTGCACCATCGATATCAGTTTTATTAAGGATTTTAAAATCAATATTCTCCGCTAAGTTTGGATTATAACTCTCTTCAAAGTAAGTTTTACTTTTGATAGGTAAATCAAATAATCGAAGAAGTGGTGTATGATGACTTTCAGGATTCTTAGTTAATGTTAACAATGCTTTTTCTTGCATTCTGATTTGATAATCATTTGCCTTAAGATAAATGGTTTTATCAATACCTGGATCTTTATTAAAGTCTAAGTATAACTCCTCCTCATTGCGATCACTTATCCTAACCTCATTTTCTCTATCTGATTTATAATTTCCAGTAGGTTTAGAAGAGAAGACTGTATCTTGTTCATTTTTAAATAGGTAATTAGTAATTACAGAAGATTCTTTATCTCTAATCTTATCCATCTTAAGTAGGTGATATCTCCAAAGAATAGTTTTTTCTTTTTCACCTTTTTCAATTTCTCCCTCAAAAGTTTCTAATTGAACTTGTATAGCTATGGCATTTTGATTTTGGATAACTTCTTTTGCGCTTCTTAAATAATCTTGTGAATCCCTAATACCGTGAAAAACGCCATCTAAAAGTTTATTAACTCGGTACTCGTCCTGATGTTCTCTATTAAAAGCATTAAGTTGCCTAAGAGTTCTTTTTGGTTCAGATCTCATAGTTTAATTGCTATAGTTTATTCCCGTATCGCCATAAGTAGCATACGTGGTAATGAGGATGTTCTTTTTTGCTACGACAACGATCTGCTTTATAGATAGGCATTCTGCGATACTCAAGTAGCCCTGACTAACTGCTTCTAATATGTGATTTTGATTCAAGCTATATTCTTTTTTGTTTTTACTGGTAGTTTTAATTTCTCCTTTAACAAGGCAAAGTGAAATTAAGAACTCTGGTATATGTCTTATTTTCATTCGTTCTTCAAAGTGCGACGTTAATTGGTAGTTTAGTATTTTCATTTTATGTTATTTAATAAGCTTACAAGCCAATTAAATGCCACAAAATAAAAGTGCTAAAGTCTAGTCAATTGAAAATTTGAATTTAATTAAGGAATACAATATATTATAATTTTGGTAATATATTACAAAATATATGCTTTTTGAAGCTATAAAATAAAGTGCTTGATAACATAGTCATTAGGAATCTTCTCTTGCTCTAGCCTATAATTATTCTCTAATAGGAAGCTATGCATTTCAGTTTCAGCTTCCGTGAGATTATCTAATTGAGACACTTTAGATCCAGCTCCTTTGTCATTCTCAAAGAACTTATTAAAGGTGTTTTCATCCATTAGTACGCTTTTTGTTTGAGGATAATATCCTCTTACTTGAGATAGAATTTCAAAACCGTGAGCGTCGAAATCTCCCCAATAAAGTACCTCTTTAGTTTTGAGCCATTCTATGTTTTTAAGATTAGATACCCCAAATCCTTGACCAAAAACAGCTATGGTATTAGTCATATCTGGAAGAGTTAACGTCGTGTAAAGGGATGTCTTATTTTCAACAATAATTACTTTTGAAATATTAAGGTTGAGCTGATTAAAATGACTTAGTGGTAATGCTAAATCACTGACTCCCGAAAACGAAATATCTGCTATGTTTTGATCGAGTATCTTAAATCGAACTAGTGGTTCTGAATATTTTAGACCAAACTTTTTTTCAAATCTTTTTTCTGATGAAATATCTTCTGGATTTAAAATAGCTTCAAGAAGTGTAGTTAAAACGAATTGATTCTTCTCTACAAACTTGGTATGCACCTTAATTGGTAATTCTCTTATGTACAAATTAGGTTGAGGATTGTTTTTAAAATATGTACATACTTTTAATAGATCTCCCCACTTATCCAGGTTATTCAATAAAATAGCTGGCTTATTAAAAATCACTTCTTTCAGTTCTGGGAAAGTTTTGAAAGTGACTTCACAAGCATTATCAAATTGGATAACTTCCTTTTCTTTATGAAGGTATTGTAGATAA
This sequence comes from Weeksellaceae bacterium, assembly GCA_048268105.1. Taxonomy (GTDB): domain Bacteria; phylum Bacteroidota; class Bacteroidia; order Flavobacteriales; family Weeksellaceae; genus Profundicola. Next base: position 13,771 of record JBLWWH010000010.1, on the reverse strand, counting down.
TCGAGCTCATTGTCGAAAACAAATTGTGAGGGAAGACTTTGCAGACCTAAACCTTTTTTTCGTTTTTGCGTATAGACAATCTCATAACCATATCCCTTTTTCTCTTTTGAATCGAGATAGAGTCTTTTAATCTCTTCACTATAACCTGAAGTGTTTTTGCTAGGTATTTTATTTCCTGGTATAATCAATGGGAAAAACACATCTCCATTTTTTTTACTTTGTAAGTAAGAGATGTATTTTTTATTGGCCTTTTTAAAAATTTCTTCTGGTGCAATCATACTTCTTCAGTAACATATTTTTCACGTTCTTCTTGAAATTGTTCTATAGTCATATCATATAACCAACTATTGCGGTCATTTTTTCTTGATGCAAAATGCACGAATGAGATATGGTCTTCAACAATATCAATATTATCACTAGGAGTAACAACTAATAGTTGAAGATGTAGCTGTTTACAAAGATTAATTAGATAATTTGCCTTCTTACTATCTTGTGCTTTAAATGCTTCATCAATAGCTATAAATCTAAAAGAATCGCTTTCCGTTCCTGTTTTTGTTAAGCCGAACTGGTATGCAATTGCAGATCCTAATACAGTATAAGTCAACTGCGCTTTTTCTCCTCCAGAGAGTTGCCCCATACCTTCATAGGTCTTCTTTTTTGAATCATCTTCCTTATAGAACTCTTCTGCCTTGTATTCATACCAAGTACGTACATCCATTACTTTATTTCTCCATTCAAAATCACGAAGCTTTTTAATAAATGGTTCTATTGCATTTTCAAAATGAACACGTTTACCGTCAACTGTGCTGTGCATTTCTTTGAAATTTGGAATAGCTTGTAAGAGGTATTCTTTGAATTCATTTATTAATTCATTCTTTTTGGATTTAGCAATTAACTGGATGTATGTCGTTTGTGGTACAGTCTCAAAATCTATTTTCTTTAAAGATTCATTTAATGCTGATACGTTTTCCTTGATTTCTTCAGACCAAGAATCAAAGAACTCATTAAACTCTCCAACTTTATTTGTCAATGTCTCTTCCAGATAATTATCAAAGCGCTTTTTGTACTTAGGCAGACCGTCTTTGGTTAATGAGATGTATTTTTCTTGAAAAGCAGATGCTAAATCAACGTTTAAGCTCAAATTACTCACCTCTGATTCCCAAGAAGGGAATCGTTCTCTTATCTTTTCTGATGGGATTTTAAAAGCCCTCATTTTATCTCCTAATGACTTTTTTAGCCTATTCAGTGATTCTGCTAATTTTGAAATTTCAAGATTATTTTCTTTTTGAAAAGACTCTTTATTTGATGCGAAATTGGAATATGAAATATTTTCTAAATTACTATTAGTTATTACGAAGCTAGAAATATCTATTTTATGAGTTGGAATTAATTTTAGTGTTGCATTATTACTATCAAAGAGTTCCTGAGCTAATTTTATGTTTGCTTTAATCTCTCCATTGTTTTCTAAAATTCTATCACGTTCTTCTGTATTAGAGTTTAACTTGCCATCAAGAATATCTTTTTCTTCTTCAAGCGCTTTTATTTTATCGTTAGAATCTTTTAAATTTTTAATTCGTTTTTTAAGAGCTTCAGATTTTTTAGCAGATGAACTCCAGTCTATTAAATCAAATGAAGGAAACAACTTTATTAAATCATTTAAGTTGTCTTTTTGGGTATCTAGTTCTTGTATGTTAATCTCAATTACATTGTATTGAGATTCTAAGGATTCTTTATCTTTTCTAAGTCCTTGGACTTGATTTTTCCAATAATTAATTTTAGATGAATTATCCCATCCAAGCACATAACGTTCCTTAGAAAGTGAGAACTTTCTATCGTCTTTTTCGTGTCTACCTTTACCAAATTTTGTTAATCCTTTAGTTGTAATTGCTTTTTCTGCTTTCGCGAAAGCAGACATATCATCTGTACAAAGGAAATTAAATCGTGATGTAACATTTTGTTCTACCCATTCTTGGTATTGACTTGTGGTTTTAAAATCCAGTTTACTTACTAGGTAATTGTCATCGAAGCCTTGTTGAGAAAGTGCCTTTATAGAAAAAGAAGACCTAATACGCTCATAAGATATTCTCCCATTTAATCGCGTTTTATTGACGTATTCATTAACTGCATCATAGTACTCGTCGGGTACTAACAGTTTCAATCCAAAACTATGCAATGCTTTTTCAATAGCCAACTCCCAAGCTGTTTCGGTCTCTTTAATAGCAATTAATTCTCCAACAAAAGGGATATCTTCTTTTGTTGCGCCAATTGCTTCAATCAATTCATCACGTATCTCTGAAACTCTACCAGTAATGTTATTTCCGTTATTAATTAAGCTTTTTACAGTTTCAACTCCCTCAATTATTTGTTTACCTTTTTCTGTGATTTCAGACTCTATGCTATAGAATTTTTGCCTTTCACCAGGGAGTTTTAAATCAATCGATTTAATTTCTTTGCCTGCTTTTTCAAAAGATTCTTGAAATATTTTTTTTGAAGGATCTTTAGCTAATCCTGTAGAAGAGGCAGTTACGTTGTATGTCTCTAATCTAGTTTTTCTATTTGTCGTGTCTGCATCAACTTGAGCTCTTTCTGTTTTTAAATCTTCAATTTGTTTCCCTACTTCATCATTCTCTATTTGAGTCTTAACTGTAGAGATTTTGTCTCTTAGATTACCTTCATCTGTTTTTAAAACTTTAATTCTAGCATTGCTGGCCTCTATTATGCCATTTAATCGACTTTTCTCTAGACCAGAAAGTTCTTTACCTTTTTCAGCAAACCAATAAAGAGCAGTATCTCTATTGAATTCTAGCTTTTTTAAGTCTTCTTTTTCCTCATCTAATTGATCTGCTAACTTATTAATTGGTTCTAATTGTTCAATTTGTTCTTTAGCCTTTTCAATATTATTCTTAGCGTCCATTAAGGTAACGAAACTCTCTTCTAAAGCCTTGTATTCATCTTCTGCGTCCTTAAACTCTAACATTTCATTTCTAATAAATGCATCAAGATCTCCTAATACTTTTATTCCGACTAGTTGATTGAATAGATTTAGTGCTTTTACAGAACGCATTCCAAATAATTTGGTGATACGCTCTGCGTATTTAGTTGGCCCTTCAAAAAACTCAATTTTACGCCTTGTACTATTTTGATTGTATTTAGTTTCTAACAATTTTTTCCAAACACCACCGCCATCAAATAATGTAAAATCTTTCTCAATTTCAAGAGGTTGGTATGCCAGTCCAAAGGTTCGCTTCATCTCATTACCTGAAAACCATCTTACCTGAAATAATGTAATTGACTTTCCATCTGTATTTTCAAAATTAGCTAACAGTATTGAGTAACAACTTTTATCTCTTAAACTTTGAGTGGTAGTACTTAACTCTCCATCTTTTTGAATATCGCCGTAGTGGCCTAAAACATAGCTAAGCTCCGTACGATCTCCTTTTTTCTCTACACCGGAAGATTGATTATAAAAACGACTATTTTTAAGAGGCACTATTAATGTTAGTAGCGCGTCTATAAAGGTAGTTTTACCGGAACCATTTGCGCCAGTAAGCAAAGAATTGTTTCCTTTTGGATCTATTCTAAAAACATTTTCATCAAATGTTCCCCAGTTAAGAACTTCCATATATTGAAGCCTGAATCCTGCTTCACCTGACACTGTGCTAAATAGACTCGACATAGGCTTCTAATTGATGTTTGAAATCATTTAATATATCAAGAGAAACCTTGTCTTTAATGATTTTATGAATAATGTATTTTGGTTCTTCATCGTTCTCGCTTACCTCTTTTAAATAGCGCAATTCTATAATTTTATTAATATGAGAATCTAAGTCTTTTAAAAACTGGACGGTGTTATATTTTTGAGGCAAGAAGCGTTCTATTTCAACTTTAAGATCCTCTTTAAGAATGTACTTAGTTGTCCCTTGAATTTCAATAGGATTGTTTTCAAATTCTTCGAGCATTTGTCGAAGTATTACTAATACAACTGAAACTTCAAAACCTATAGCTCGTCTGCTTACTAAGCCTAAAGTATTATCATCTTCATCTATTATGAACTGCTTGACAAATGCGTAACCATCTTCCTCTTGAATGATTAATTCTAAACCTATTACACTAATATATTCAGCAATTTCTTTTTTATAAAGTAATGTATCTTCCCAGATACTATCCTTTTTATTTACCGTGCCTTTAAGAAGTCTCACAACTGCTTTGGAATATGGCTGTATTTTTTCTATTAAACTCATTTTATTATTATAATTTCTGGTATTTGTATTGATTTACTCTGCTTCTTATCAAAGAATACGGTATCTAACTGCTTATCATTAAACTCGTGGGTGAAATCTTGTAAAACTTCAAAGTAACCAAAGAGTTCTGGTAAGCCTTCAGAAATACCACCAGTTTCGTTAATTACTTCTATCAGGGTTGTTTGATTTTTATTAATCAAAATACTTTTGATATTGGACTTGAGCTTCTTTTTGTTTATTGTTTTTCGAGTGACAACATCTTTAAAGTCATCAGCTTGGGTAAAGTCATTATCTGCTCGCTCAGGTTTAACTTGATATACGTGGTTTTCTTTCTTTTCGTAAGTTAATCTTCTTTCAAATGGAACACTAAAATCTATACCAGTTTCAAGTTGCATAGATAGGTCTGGACTAATTCTATCTTGACTTATTATGGATAAACTCTTCTTGATATCTTGAATCAGATTTTTGACTAATACCTTGTCAACTGCATTCCCTTCTCTTATTATTCTACTTAGCTTCTCAGCCATTTTATCATTGGCTTCATAAACCCTTTTGCCTGATTTAAAAAGATATCGTTTTATCCCTTTTAAAAAAGTATCATCATTCTTTATCCCTTTTTCATCTAGTTTACTGTAAAGTTCTTCTGTAAGTTCTTTCCATTGGTCTTGAAGTGAACGATCCATTAAAAACTCCCAAAATGCATAGAAACTTTTTCCTTGATGACTTTCTTTTAGTCTGTCAAGTGCATCAAAAGTAAAATCTAAGACATCGCTCTTTGATAAAGATTTATCAAGGTGTTTTTGATAAATTTCATTTGTGATTTTTTTGAAGTTATCTTCTACTTCTTTAAAATCTGAAAGTAATTCTCTTGCTGTTGTGTTGAGTCTTTCAAATCTTGGTATAATCTGGAAATCTTCAAGGATTTCTACTTCCTTACCCATTTTTAAATCCTGAATCTGCTCATCAAGTTCTGCTTTTTTTCGTTCTAGATTCTTAATTCTCTTATTTACATCTTCATCTGTATGCTCAACTAGTTCTTGTAGTTGATTGAAGATGTCTTTAAATTTAGATTCGGCGCCTATAAAATCTTTCTTCTTAAGCGTTTCAATCCAGTTTAGGGTTTTAATAGTATAAGGAGATAATTGATACACTATATCTCCATTCTCGTTATAATAATTACTTAAAAACCCGCTATCAGTCCATTTTTTGATAGATCGTTTAGCCTTTACTTCATTAGTGTCAAATGTTTGTTGAATGTCACTTTCTTCATCGAAATCAACTTCAAAATGATCTAAGTAATCTTCAAGCCTTCTATGAAAATCATCAGAAAGTATAGAACTTCTATCTTGACTAAATGCAGTATATAAAAACGCTACGACCACATCTAACTTTCTTAGCTTAAGTAAGTTTATGCTCGGCGAATCTTTTAATATATTTTTAATGTCTTCTATTTCAAACATTCAATTACGATTCTATTAATTCTTTAAAATGCTCATATATCATTACCATCGCAAGCGTGTCTAGCTCGCAATATCTTAGTAGCGCACTTTCAAGTGCGTCACGTTCCTCTAGTGTTACTTCTTCAAACTGCAATTTTGCATATGCTGTTAGAGCTGTTCCTCCATCTGCAATATCACCTATGTTTGCTAATGCATTATCTAATTGTTCTTGTGACCAATTTTCATAAACAGATGGTAATGCCTTATATGGACTTATAGCATTTCCATCTTCAAACTGAAGAAACACATAATCTTGCGGGAAGTTTTTAGAGGTTAGGTTGATATCACTTATTGGTTTTACATATTTTTCCTTTATCACTTCACTAGTATTTAAGACCGCAGGAAGAACAGCTTTTATAGATAAGCTTCCGTTCATTTCTGGATGAAAATAGTAATTCTTTACCACTTGAAAGAGGTCTATCATATCTCTTGAACCAGACCAAGTCCTAGCAGAACTTCCTGTGTTATGGCTAATAGATTCAATGAATGAAATAAGAACATCTTTATCGTTTTCTTTCGATTCTAGTAACTGCCCATAGATTTTATTAAGTATGGTGTTTTCGTGATTGTGATACCTAAAGATTGAACCTTGATTTTTAGACAAAGAATCGCTCAAGGCTCTCACAAAATCGAAATTTGGAAAATGACCGATTTTTGTGTCAAGGTGTTCTGAATAATGCTCAATAGTGCCATCTTCAAAAACAATGTGATGGCTATATTGAAATGCTAATTGCTCGTATGGTTTTCTGCCTGCAGTAAATGGTATGGCCACCGCAGTAGTTTCAAAATCAATAAAATTTAAAGGATACTTCCAGCGATTCATTTCTTCACGTAACCCGTCAACCTCAAAATGTGGAGTGTTGTCTCCATCTTTATTTTTTTCTACCTGCAACCATCTGCGTTCAGAATTACTAATCACATTTGCTTCTAGTTCTATATTGACGTGATGTGGTTCAATTTGATCCATAAAAACAATGCCTTGGTCAAAAAGGTTTCCGCTGCCTCTAAAGTTCCATACATCATAACTTTTAGGTTCTGAAATACGCTTTCGCGAAAGCGATAACTGATTGCTCCAACATTCGTGATAACCACTTTTTACTTCTGACTCAGTATCGTCAACTCTGTATTCACATCCTTTACAATGCTTACCAATAGGAGTCTCTAAGCGCGTGTCATTTTTATAGTGATCTCTAAAGAATAAAACACAATCTTCAAATGATTGGGCTTCAAAAAGAGGGTTCTCATTGTGAATTAAATTCACTTCGGCATCCACATTAATGTTACAAAGAATAGAATCTCCTATTTGCTCTTTAGTAAGTTCAGATGTCGTTATTATTCCGGTTCTTAAATCGATGTTCTGAGCTATTTTAAAATGCTGATTTAAGCCATCAACAGTAGTCTTTTTCGATTTATCTACTAGATTAAGATAGGGTGTAATATTCCATTCAGGATGACACCTTTGCGTTATATATTTCTGAAATGCGACATCATATAAATAATCAGACCAACTTAAACCACCTCTTGAATTTATAAAACTATCGTGATGAGCGCTATCTATAGATTTAGCTTTTACCTCAATTAATTTGATTTTATTGCCTTGCTTTACAAGTATATCAGTTCTAATAAATAGACCTTCAAATAAGAATGCTGCTTCAAAAATTACAACATTCTCATTGTGTAATAACTCACTTGTTTTATCTGCAAGTTTTTGATAATTCCAATCCTCACCAAGAATAGCGATTCCATCTGGGTATTCCATTCTAGCTAGTTCTTCTACCTGAAAGCCTCCTTGAGCTAAAGCTTCTAGAAATGTATCAGTTTCACTAGAGTCTTCGTATTCTTTCTTTCTAGTATAGAATAACTTGGTTGGACAATCAAGTGCCAACTTAAATCTGGATTTAGTTAGATAGCGTGGTTTAGTCATTAAGAAAATATTTTAAGGCTTGGATTTACACTAAAGCAATAGCTCTTAAAGTTTGCTCTTACAGCTTTTATTGACTGAACATCTATTAAGTCTTCTAAGTCATAGCGTTTAGCAATAAAATGTTCGTCACTCAACTTATTATCTGTGATTTTATTAGTAATCAGTTTATTGTTGAGTGCAACTCTTTGTTCGTGATTGTAGTGTTCGTTCGCAACAATTAAAGTGATATATGAATCACTGTTTTCAGCATCCTCAAATCTATCTAGGTTAGTCCTATCAAGATGATTACCTCTATCATTAAGGAAGAACCCATTGTCTGCGTTTATATAAATTGACAATTCAAATTCTGGATTAATTCTGAACTTAAATATTGCCTGATAAAGTGGTAAATAATCCCAACTCCACCTGTCAAACTCAAAACGTTTGAATTTAGGACTACCTGCAAACTTTGGCCCACCATATAATACTTCATATTCCTGAGTAAGTAGTCTTATTGAATCAAGAATACGTCTTTGATATGCAAATATTAATCTATATGCTTTACGTACATCGCAAAGTGCTTCTTGTGTTTTGTCTCTAGTCATTTATAAAATAATTAGGCGTTGTTGTTATCTTAATTTGAGGTAAGGAATTAAGTGTTTTGAGGGATGTATGACCATAAAAGGCTAATATTCTCAGTACATCAACTAGAATTTTAGATGTACTATTATCATTGTCAGAAAGCTCACCAAGTAATCGCTCGCAAGCGTTTGCTAATTGAAACCAATAGGACTGATACATATCAACTACAGTATTATTGAATTTACTATAACTCATTCCGCCTAAGGGGATATATAGAAGTCTCTTATTATCACTCCCATATTCATTTAGATAGGCATTAATTTGATTTTCCCACTGTCCATCATACTGTTGTCCTAAGTCATAGCGCTTAGCTTCAATTACAACATCGTAGTCCTGACATCTTATAAATAGATCTGGAATTACTCTCTTATTATTGTTAGTATTTAAAGCATTCCAGCTAGGCCAAAAAGTAACCGAATTAAGATTTTTAAGCTCATACTTTATACCAAAAGCATTTTTTAATATCTCTATGAAAGTAGCTTCTTTTAGATACAAGAGTCTGGTAAACACATTGAAGGTCAGATTATCTTCATTATTGTTTAAAAAATTCCCTAGTTTTTGTCCTTGCTTTATTTTCAGCATAGCTTTTCCTTATTTATTAATCGATGTATAGTTTCTGCATACTACCAATATGATTTTTCATTTTCTCTCTCAGCCATTTAGGTTCTTTTATTGCGACCATTCCAGCCATTTTTAGAACTTGTGTTTCAAATTCATAGTTAGGCTTTATATGAAAAATTGCCTCTCCCCATTTTCCGTTAATACCATCTACGCACACTTGCGACTTGTGAAGCGGTAAGCTTCTTAAATATTTCAACTGCTTATTATCAGCTTTCAAAACAACTTTTTCTACTTTTTCTGATTCGTTGTAATTAAGACCTACAATATCTTCATACAGCTTAATTTGAGCCTCAAAGTCTTGAGATAAATCGCTTGGCGTATCTGTCAATTTTAAATCTGATATTCTATCAATACCAAAGTTTCTGATTTCATTCTCTCCTTCAGGAACCGCAATTAAGTACCATCTGTTTAAATATTCTTTTAAACGTAATGGAGTAACCGTATACGTCTTTCTAGTTTCTTTGTAATAGTTCTCTTTGGTAAAATTTAGCTTTCGCGAAAGCGTAATTCCCTTAACTATCCTGGTCATATTATGCAGCCCTGTGAAATCTGAACTGTCATCTGGAATTATGTATTTATTAAAAGATTTATAATCTTTAATTCCTTCCTCATACATTTCTGCTAAGGAAGAAAACTCAGCAAACTTCAAAAAGCTACTTATCTGACGCTCGTCTTCTTCTAAGACGTAACCACGTATGGATCTGCTGTAATTAATCTCAATACCAAAATCATCTTTCAAATTTTTCAAGTCCCTTTCTAGTGTACGAGGCGTTGTGTCAATATCAAAGTCTGCGAACAATCTGTCGATCATTTCAGTTTTTGAAATACCACTTTTACTCGTTACAAGATGCATTATGCAGGACAGTCGTTTCAATAGTTTATAATTTGCCATTTTATTTATAATTCAAATTTATAAATGTACCTCGCCAAAGTATGTCGATATAAATTTAAAAATAAAACGACACAAAATGGCGATATAAAATTCTTATTTTGTGAACGTATTAAAATTGATAACCATTTAATTAAAAATATATGATTGCACGTGTCGGCATAAAAGGGAATTACATTGAAACCTTAGATGAAAAAGGAAAGCGTATAAAAAGAGCCGTTTTTCAAGGTGAATTTATGGGTAATTCAAGTGAGATAGTGATTCTACAGAAAGGAAATTACACAGAAGTACTAGATGAAAACCTAAAGCGCTTATCGAGATTTGTAAATGATTTTGATCGTTTTTTAGGAGCATCTGGTGAAACTTTTTCTGTACAAGACGGAAACTATGCCGAGACCTATGATAAAAAAGGGAAACGTATAAGCCGTAAAGTAGCCTAATGATTACTTCTAGCATCATAGATGTTCCTAAGAAAGCAGGATTGCCAGATCAGCTCGGGATAGATGCCTATAAAAATGGCTTAACTAATTTTATAAACACAGCACAAACTCCTTTAACTATTGCCATTCAAGGCGAATGGGGAAGTGGGAAGACATCTTTGATGAATTCTGTCAAACACGATTTATGTGATAGCTCAGAGAACTTTCAAGCTATATGGGTTAATACTTGGGAGTATTCATTATTAAGCGATGAATACACCACGATGACTAATATCATTCAAGGAGTTATAGGTTCTGTCATTTCGATTTTAGAAAAAGATAAAAATCAAAATGTACAAGCTCTAAAAAAGAAAGCTTCTCGATTTTTAATGTCAGCCACAAAAAGTCTTATGAAGACTGGTGCAAATATGGCAACAGCAGGAATTGCTGGAGACGCAGTAGATGCTCTTTGGGAAGAAAGTGCTGGACAATCTTCATTAAGAGATTTGCACGCTGAGTTACAAGAACAAATAAATACGTGTGTAAATAAAGATGAAAAGACTAAGGGTTTCTTGTTTTTTATAGATGACTTGGACAGAATAAACCCACCCATAGCTGTACAAATATTAGAATTGCTTAAAAATATCTTTGACCTAGAGAATTGTATTTTCATTCTGGCCATAGATTATGATGTTGTTGTAAAAGGATTAGAACCAAAGTTTGGAAAAAAGACTTCTCAAAATGAAAGGGAGTTTAGATCCTTCTTCGAAAAGATAATTCAGTTACCCTTTACAATGCCAGTTGGCCAATATAAAATTGATAAGTTGATTTTAGAAGGTCTTAAAAAGATAAATTATTTTGAATCTAAAGACATTGATGAAGCTACAGGGAAATCTATTGTAGAGATAAGCCACCAAACAGTAGGCTCAAATCCGAGAGCGATAAAACGATTATTGAATAGCTTATCGCTAGTCAAGAACGTAATGTTTGCGGTGGAACAGGAAAACAAACCATCCGATTTTCAACAACTCATAAACATAGGTGTCTTTAGCATACAAATAGCTTATCCTTTTATATATCGTGCTTTAGAACGTTATCCTGATTTTGAAAACTGGGATGAACAGTTACTAGATACTTTTAAGATCGATAAGTTAGATGAAGAGTTAAAAGAGCAGCTTAGTAAGAATGAATATTTTGATGAGGAATGGGAGCAGGTTCTTTATCAACTTTGTCAAAGAGAAAGTTATTTAAGCACTAGAGCGATGCAAATCTCACGTTTGCTTAATACACTTAAATCTCTTATTGAAGACAATGCAAAAGAAGCACTTGGAAGTTCAGAAGATTCTTCTGTTGGAGATATTATGAGCAATGCAATTGATGTGGCATCAGTTACTAGTTACGATGATACCATTGAGGAAGTAAAACCTAAAGAAATTCACAAGTCACATTTCTTAAAAGGTTTAAATAATCGAGTTTCAAAATATTTAATAGCATTGGCTAAAGAGTCTGGGATTGAACTTCAATATAATCAAAAGAGAGTTCAGTCTAACTTGACTTATATATTGCAAAAACCCACTAAGCACAAATATAGGTTAGACTTTTCCATTCATCCAGGAGCAAAAGATTACCGCATCGAAACTAGATATGAATGTTGGTATTTTATAAAAGCTCCACATAAAAGTTTTGATTCTAATCTAAATGAACCTGATGCAGTAACGATAAAAGCAAGGGAACGCTTTGATTCAACTTTAGCAAATTTGGAACAATTAGATAAAGAACTTCCTGAATACTATGATTTCAATCACGGAATAGCAAAGAATGACCATCACAATACAGTTGTTATGAGAATGAATACTCGTCTTCCTAATGCTTGGACATTTATCAACGAAGAAGAAAATCAAAAAGAATTTGCTAATGCAGTAGTGAAATTTCTAAAGGCAGTTGATGGAATTGAAATAGTGAATTAAAACCTAAATTCTCAAATGATTTGATTTAGAGATTATTAACCCAATATCCTCATTCAAAAAGTTTGAACTCTGTACCTTCGTGGTCACGAATAATTGGAAAAAGGACAGAAGGAATTGAGTTTACTCAAAATTCTTTTTGTCCTTTTTCTATTTTCACAGCGGAGCTGTGAGGGATGCGTGCAGCGAATCCTATTCTTGAATTGCTAAAATTAGTTCTAAGGCAGTTTTTAAATAGTTTGAACTCCGTCCGCTTGAAGTCACTACTAAAACCAACACTTTGTAAAGTGTTGGTTTTTTCATTTGCCCACAATTTGCCTACGTTTTACGTTTTTAATTCTTCCGAATTAGTGTCTATTATTCCGTGGATTTCTTTTTTTAGCTTTTACGCTTCATAATTATTTTTCGTACTAGTAACTTTTACTTCAATCTTTCTTCCCTGTAATCAGTTTTGAAATAGCTTAGCTTGATCTCTATTTTTTTAATAAATATTAATATGCATTTACGATTTTTTACAATAATATAGAAAAAGTAATTTCTATATTGTGTGTTTATATATATAGTGTTTGTTATCTATAATGAAGTGGTGTCTGGTTGATGATTTCGGTAAGGAAATGGCCTTATGACTATTTCTAAAGGAGAACAGAATTTCCTATTGCCCTGATACTAATAACTGTAAAAGCGTATGTTGGATGTTGTATAATACGTTGTAGGCAATTAATAAAACGATATGGCAGACAGAAAAATCTTTGGAATTAACAATACTAACACAACTCACTATTCACACGATTCCCTGAATAGCGAAGAGTTTTCTATAATTGCTATTGAAGAAGACGATATGCCACCTCAATATTTTTTCTTTTCCGAATACTTAACTCAATTAAGCAACAAAAATGAAATTTGGGGAAAAGGATTATTTCTTCTCAATTTGTATAATGGTGCTGTAAATATAAATCTTGTAAATCACGATTGGGATTCACAAGTAAGTTTTACAAGATTAACAAATTGGGTAACACACGAGAATTTGACACCATTAAATACCGTCGACATTCTGCCAATAAATCCATTTCCAGCAAATCCTGTAACTGATAATGTAAAAAAAGCAAAACTGCGGAATTCTCATTTCATAGTTTATGCAACTTTCCTTTCAAAAAGTGAAAAAGATGTTCAAAGTCTGCTTTTACTTTCGGGTAATAAACTTAATTGGATAACATTATATGCGATATATGACACTTTAAAATTTTACTCTCAAGATTTTGACGCTCTGACAACTGAAAGTGGATTTACTAAAAATGACATTAAAGCATTTACAGGAACCGCAAATAATTTCGGGCTTTTAGGAATAAATTCAAGACACGGAGAGTTAGGTTGGGGAATACCAGCAAATACAATGAATATACAAGATGCCAAAAAAGTGATATTAAGTATGTCAAAGAATTACATTATGAATAAATAAAAAACTCCCTACAACACCGTATAAAAATAATTGCGGTTTAGTGCTTAATCAAAGGTCGTTGCGTGTTTGTAACGTCTGATTTTCCTTCGGAAAATCCTCGCATACAAACCCGCAACTATTCTTATACATAAACGTTG
>JBLWWH010000009.1:0-119067 GCA_048268105.1 Weeksellaceae bacterium | reverse complement strand
AAACCTAATTTTAGGCTTGCATACTTGCCATTTAAGCAACTTAAAAATCTAAAAAAATTAGCCAGTAACCCAAACTGACAACTGAAATAAATGGCTTAAATCGCTTCTATTGGCTTGGTTTATTTAGAATTTTAAGCAAAAATTTGGGTTGTGCATCAGCTACTAATGTTGCCAATAGTTTTTTCTAATTCAAATTTTGTTTTTTCTGATAATCCAATATTTTGAGAATATCTGATTTGCTATAAGAGCGGTGTCTATGGTTTAACTTTTCATTTTCTTTATTTTTTCCAAATATCATTTTGTTGAGTTTAATTATATCCAATACTGTAAGTTGAGATTTGTATAAAATAGAAAAACAGTTTTATTTTTTATCTGGAAATTTTTTATCGAGAATGTCTGAGAATATAAGTTTATAATTGGGAATCATTTTTTGTATTTTCTTATCCATTTGTAAAGTGTGGTTTTGGGTATTTTGTATCGCTTTATGACTTGCTGTTTGGTCATTTCATTTGAGTTTATCTGTTCCAGAATAAAATCTATTATATCTTTTGTGTAAATATTTTTCTGAATTGCGGGAGGGAAGATTTTTTCTTTATAGAATTTTCCTTTTTTGCGGATGGTGGTGCATACAAAATTAGATGTTGGCTATAAATCCTGAAAAAATCGTACTCCAACAATTTACTCCATTTCAGAAGAATCTCAGTATCCAAACTTTCAGAATCCAACATGCTTTGAATTTCTTCTTCTGTACAATTGAAAATATTACAGATGTGGGACATTTCTGTCCCACTTTCTGCAATCGTCTCTCTCATCATTTGTCCGATATGGATTTTTTAAAATTCATATTTTTATTATAAACTAGAATTTATCAATAAAAAGTTGATTAAAAATGTTCCGGACCAGTTGGCTGAAGTGGCTGCCAAATTATCCATTCTGTTTACAGCAACAGTCATTCTTGTTTTTCCTGTAGAAATATCATTACTGATGTCAATAAAATTTACAAGAAATGTATGGGGATGACTACTACTGTTTCCGGCAGTAAATATCGGATATAATTTGTTCAAATTAAAAGGAGTCCCTTGGTATTCATAAACAATTTTCATCTTAGCAGGATATCCGTTTCCTGCAGCTGTGGATGCTTTGGAAATAACATGCCAATTATTAACGTCATAATTAGTATTGCCATGATTGGTAAAATCTGCCGCTCCTGTTCCTTCGTTTGCATGAGGCGGTATTTTTACTTGCGAAGCATATACGCTTGCAATTGAACTATTAAAAGCAGTTGAGCGCCAAGCATCGTTACTGTATATGAATTCAACCGCGAAACCATTTGGGATATTTATATTATTTAGTTTTCCTGTATATCCGCCCGTTGTGTTGTTGAAAATAACTAATCTTTGACCATCTATTGACGCTGCTCCTGCAGTAATTGTGAAATCAGCTGTTGCATCACCGTCAATCCGATATTGACTCATATTTGGTGTAATGGTAACTGCGTTGTTGGAATCTATTGAAACAATAGATTCTCTGTTTGCAAGAGATCCATTGATGTCTAATGTTGTTTGTGGATCATCTGTGTTGATACCGACTTGAGAAAAGACGATTGCACTAATTATAAGTGCGAATAATGTTATAATGTTTTTTTTCATTTTGTTAAAAATTTAATTGATTAATTGATAATAGGAAAAGAGTCATTTAAAACTCTTTCTCCTAAGTTGATTTATTATATTTCTAAATAAAAGGTGGCGGACGGATGCTGATTGCCGTTAAACAAACAGAGGGTATATAAAAGTTATTCTTCTCCAAAACAAGTTCTCGAGAAGACTGTTTTATCATAATAACAGCTTTGGCTTCTTTCGGGAAATGCACCAACAGCTTTTTGTTTTGCGTAGGGGAGAGAGCAACAGCCGTGCTATGATGAGCAGAAAAGAAGAACGCTTTTTGGCTGTCACTTTGCTTAAAGGTTTCTTTTTGGTGTATTGCCTTTTTTTCGCTTGGTGTATGTTCCGCTACCTTTTTTTCCTGTTCAGAAGGTTTTTCCGCTAAATGTGTTTTTGTTTCTTCAGGTTTTTCCAAATAAATAACCGCAATGTTTTGGTCAGAGTGTAACCCTGTAACCGTGGTTCCTGCTGTGATGTAAATATGTACAGAGTCTGGTTTTTGGATTTGCGAAAAGTTTTGTGTAACTACCGTTTCATCTCCGATAAAAATTTCCGTATTGTTGATTTGGAAAATCTGTGCTGAAACAGTAAAAGAAAAGAAGAAACATAAAAGTCCGAACAGCTTTATGGCTGTTCTGAGTAAAATTAATTCTCTTGCTTTTATGTCCTTTTTTCTCATCAATTGGTTGGTTTTTTAACAATAGTCCTACTTAGACTACTATTACTGGCAAATTTAGAATAATAATCTGAAATAAAAAACTGTAAATCACTGTAAATAAACTGTTATAAAAAGGAATCATTAGTGTCCGATTAAATTAGAAAAAAGGGGGAATTCCAAAGAATTCCCCCCAATTGTTTATATCTTGTTTTTGCACAAACCAGATATATGAATAAAAGTAGACATTTTAGCGGACATCCAATAATGAAACAGATATTAAATCTGATTCCATCATCTATAATTACTCGGACAGCTGAAAAGCATAAAAGTGATAGGTATTATAAACGATTCAAAACCAATAAGCATCTAGTTACGATGCTATATGCTGTACTAAGTGGAGTAGGTTCATTGAGAGAGTTAACCACTGTTTTCTTAGCATGTGAGGGCAAAATCAATCATTTGAATATGGATTATTTTCCCAAACGTAACACTCTGTCTAATGCAAACAAAAACAGAAGTAGTGAAGTGTTTGCCGATATTTATGCAGACCTATTACAGAGGTATAAGGGTGTTTTATCGGACAGCAATACAAAACTACCTATAAAGTGTAAGCTTCCCCTTTTTAGTACAAGTTAAAAGTATACAATATTCTATAACGTTTTACAGTTGAAGGACTAAGTGATGCGAAGGCGTAGCAGTAGCGGAACGAAGTCCTTCAACTGTTTTTCTTTCTTTATTTTATAGTTTACCGGGCTAGTTCCTCCTAAGGCATCGTGTGGTCTGTGGTAATTATAATCTTCTACCCATTGGTCGCTTATTTCTCTGACTTGGTCAATGCTATCGAACAAATATGGATCGAGTACGTTTTCACGATAACTTTTGTTAAAACGCTCTATTAAAGCGTTTTGTGTTGGTTTACCTGGTTGGGTGTATTTAAATTCAATTTCCATAACCTGGCTCCAATCCTGTGCTAATTTAGCAATAAATTCAGGTCCATTATCCATTCGTATTCGTTTTGGCTTTCCGTGTTTATTTACAAGGTGTTTTAAAACCCAAATAACTCTGCTGTTTTTGAGTGAATAATCAGTTTCTATAAATAATACTTCTCTATTAAAATCATCCATAACATTAAAACTTCTGAACTTTCTACCGTTGGTTAAACTATCGCTCATAAAATCAATACTCCAAGTATGGGTAAAACTTTCAGGAATTTCAATAGTTTCTTTCACTCGCTGCGGTAAGCGTTTTTTAGTCTTTCTACGATGAGGAAGACCCATCTGTTTGTAAACCCTATGCAATCGCTTATGATTTACTTGGTCTCCATCATTACGAAGGGGATAATAACACTTCCAAAAATCTTCTCTTGGATGGTCTTGAGCAAATTTCTCTAATCGCTGGATTAAATCAGCCTCATTTTTAATGGATTGATACACCAAGCTACTTCGACTAGTCTGTAAAATACGGCAAGCCTTGCTTTTGCCTTTTGGATATTTGGTCAAAACATCTTTTATGATAGCTCTCTTATGGCAAGGCTTTAAAGCTTTTTTTCAATAATGTACTTAGCCATATCTAATTCTAATGCCAAATCAGCATACATCCGTTTGAGTTTGGCGTTTTCTTCTTCAAGAGCTTTTATTTTCTTTAATTCACTTGCTTCCATGCCGCCGTAGCGTTAACGCCACTTATAAAACGTAGCTTTGCTAACTCCATGTTCTCTAACAATTGTATTAATATCTTTTCCAGATTCAAATTCTTTTAAAATCTTTGTAATCTTCTGCGGTGAATATTTACTCTTTCTCATTATTTTACTGTTTAAAGTTAATAATGTTTATATACTTTTAAACAGTCCCGCTTTTGGGGAAGCTTACAGTGTCAACCATATAGATGAATGGACCAACAGAAAACCGAGATCCTCTAACTGCGAACAGAGAACTGAGAACTGCGAACCCTTATTGCTTGGCCATTAGCTCCTTATCCAACAACATTTCCACTTCCCATAGCGTGTAATTTAGCATGCCGTCCACGTAAAGAATTTTACCGTTTTTGTCTAACAACATATTCATAGGATAACTTCTTACGCCAAAACTTCCTAATGCAGCTTTCTTGTTGGTGATATGAGTAAAGTTAATCGGACGTGTTTCTAAAAACTTATTTACTTGTTCAGTTGTATTAAATGTTATGGCCACAAATTGAGCTTTATTTTTGTATTTATCAGCTAATTCATTTAGATCCGGAATTTCCTTAATACATGGTGGACAACTGGTAAACCAAAAGTTAACAAAAATCGGCTGTCCGTTGGTTTTAATATTAAATAAGTTTAATGGGAAATCTTCGCCGATCATATTCATAAATTTAGCATATGGATTTCTCTGTTTACTATAATCTGGTTTTATGCCCACACGATAGAAAACTGTATCGTTGCGCTGAATAGAATCATATAACATAATGATGCCCTTTTGCTCTTCTATCTCCGTGGCTACATTCTCATAAATCTCATGAGTTATAATCTGTTTGCCTGGCATTTGGTATAGTTTTACCTCTTGTGCCATCATGGGAAGAGAGAATAGCGCTAATACCGTGAAGTATATAATTCTAAAAAGCATATCTAAATATTTGTTTAAAGTTAAAATTTATATCTAACACTCACAATAAAATATCTCCCCAAAGTATTGCGGGTATTGATGCTCGTATAGAAATCATTGAAACTATTACTTACAATTTTGTTATTGTCTAACAGGTTTCCAGCCGTCAGATATGTATAAATTTTCCTAGCTGGTTTGTATCGAACACTTAAGCCTAAATCATGGTTTTCGTTAATTTTTTCACCATTAGAAAACTGATTATTAAAATCATAATCGGCTTGTAATAAAATCGCATCCGAAAGCATCCAAGCCGTTTTTAAGAAAGGCTTCCAATTCACAAAGTCGTTTTCAGTTAGTTGGTTGCTATAGTCGTTTCGGACATAGTTTAATCCAGCATCAAGTTCAAATTTCTTTCTGAACTTGAAAGTATTGGTTACGGTTCCAGAGTAGAAATTGGACTTGTTCTCTAGTTTAATGTTATTATTTCTTGACTCAAAATCAGCAAAGCTTAAACTTCCATTTACTTTTAAGGTATAAACTTTATTGAATCTTTTAGAAGCATAAATAGAGTAGGACCAAGTGTTCTCTGGCGTTTCTGAGTTAAATGGTGTACTAAATTGAATTTGATCTGCGAAAAATCCTTCGGTTCTAATGTTATCCGTCTTTTTAGAATAACTAAGACTTGTCCAAAGGTTGAAGAATTTAAAATAATTAAAAATATTATAGCTCAAGTTTACCTTTTGATATCTAGCTTCTCGCAAATCAGCAGAACCTCTGTAAATATCAAAGTAACCACGAATATCATAAGCCTCCGTTAATTCTTTAATTTGTGGAATTTCATAGGTATGTTCGTAAGAAAGCCTTAGCGAACTAGCATTATTAAAATTATATTCTCCATTAAAATGAGGTAAAACTCTCGTTAGATCAAGAGAACTATATGTTTGAGTTCCCACATTTTCTGTCTTGAATTTGTGGATTCCAGCACCTAAATCAAATTTAAATTTATCAATTTTACGCGTATAAGTTGCGTCTGCGTATAGTTCCGTAAAGTCAAACTCCATTTGGGTTGGCGTAAACTCATTCTGAATCAATTGATCATTATTATATAATGAATTATCTAATTTTTGATCATTTTTATTTAAACCTAACTTGATTCTAATATTACTTAAATTGGTAATTAAATGATTGTAAATCGCTAATCCTTGAAAGGTATTGGAAACCAGAGTTTGGTTTTCATTTAAGGTATATAAATCATTCATCGGCGTAAACTCAAAGAATCCTGCAAATGGTTCTTCGGTAGCGGTGAGTTGTAAATCAGGAGATTCTTTCTGGTGCGAATGCGTTAAATACACTCCAAAGTTATCATCTTTTCCAACTTTTCTAATATAGCTCAATCTTTGGCTAATATTCGTATTATCTCTTTGTTGTTTGGTTTTTCTAAAGATGCTCGCTTCTGTATCATCATTCATAAAACTATTGATATCGCTTATGTTATCCTGATTTTGCTCGTTGAAATTGATGCGATATTTCAGATTAGATTTAGAATTAATGGTGTAGTCTAATTTTAATCTAGAGATAAAAGAAAAAATATCCTGATTATTGGTCTTTTCGTCTCGTTGGGTGAAGTTAGAATAAATTCTTTCGGTACTGGATTCATAATTCAAGTTATTATCTGTTGCCAAGGCAAAAGCCGTGATGTTCATTTTTTTAATTGGTTCATAACCAAAGTGAAAAGCTCCCAAGTGATTGCTCATGCTCGTGGCTTTTTGCCCAGAACCGAACATCACATTCGCCATGCTCGAACGCAAGGCATTTGAACCTCCTTCTTCCATAAATTCAGAGATTCCACCCAAGAACTGAAAGTAATCTTCGTTGGAAAAAACGGTTTTACCATAGGTATTGAAATCCGAAATCAAAGTTGCATCGGTTTTAGAACTAAACCTAAAGAGCTTTTCTTGTAAATCGTAATGTTTATCGGCATCACCACCCAGAGAGACATTCCCGAAAATAAGATTTTTCTTGTCTTCTTTTAAGACAATATTTAGCTCGGGCTGCTCTTCATCTTGCATGGAATTAGCAAAAGGATTGGCTTTAAACTTCTTATTCAACTGAATTTTATCTACGGCATCTGATGGTAAATTTTTGGTCAAAAGCTTGGTATTTCCTCCAAATATTTCACGGCCTTCTACCTTAATCGAACGTATTTCCTTACCTTGATAAAAAACTTTGCCATCTTCTACTTGAATTCCAGGTAATTTTTTTAAAATATCCTCTAATGTTTCTTCACTTCCTGTTTTAAATGAATCGGCATCATATTCTATGGTATCACCTTTTACCTTTATAGGAATTCTACCTTGCGCGACAATATCCTGCAGTTTTATACTTGAATTTTGAAGAATAATTTCTTCGCGCATGTTTTTATTTAAAGTAATTTTTCTAAGAAGTGGTTCGTAGTTTACGTGCTCAATTTCGATTTCATAATTTTTGCCACAATCCATTTCGAGTTTAAATTCTCCTTCTTTATCAGAAAAGGTAAATCCTGCGCTTTTGTTATTTTCATCAAATGCCGAAATAGAAGCATCATATACCGGAAATTGTAATGAGTCTAAAACCATTCCGCGGTAGTTGCATTTCTCTTGTGCGGATAAAAAATTAAAGGATAAAATTAAAAATAGGAAGTAAAAATGAGTCTTTTGCATGTTTCTTTTTTAAAATCTAATCAACTTTTATTAAAACTAAGATATGCTTATTATGTTAAACTTAAAAATAGGAGAGAAGGGAATTCTCAAATTTAAATTACCTTTTGAATAGTCTTTTTTTAAAAAAAAATAGTGAGTAAATCTCCATTCGAAAACCTACTCACTATCATTTATTGTTTCAATAAAAATTTATAAATGTTTAATAATTTATTCGGTGTCAACGCCGCCGCCCATCATTTCTTGAAATTTCTTTTGCATTTCTAGCATTTCCTTTTCAAAAGCTTCTTGGGTTAGTTGTTTACCACCTGAAGGTTTTGTGATTTTGATTTCTTCATCTCTCACGACTACCGAAATAGCTGTAACACTGATATCTACACCATTGGTGTTAAACTCAGATTTTAGAATTAAACCTGGTAATCCCCAAGTTCTATCCGGCCCATCTTTAATCGTAATCTTTGGCGTAAACCAAGCTTTAGCAGAAATGGTGTCATTATATTGACCCATAGCTTTTCTGGTATTGAATCCGGCAATCTCTTCGTTCTCGCGTGTGATTTCCCAAGTATATTCTGGTAGTTTATCTTTTACCAAATATTTAGTACCCATTAAATCATAGGGCTTCAAAAAGGTTCCTTCTTTTAAATCTTTATAAAAAACACCTTTGTCTTGACTCATAATTTGTTGGGTAATCATTCCTACAGGTGATTGTGCATTGCTAATTTTCTCAACCATTTCATAAGTAGATTCCTGACCGTTAGTTTTTAAGATATAATTAATCTTAATTCCATCGGCTAATTCTTGTCTGATTTGATCAGCCACTTGCGCACGATATTGCTGTGGTACATTTTGAATTACGGTTTCGGCATCCATGTCCATGCGTAATTCGTAGGTCACTTCTACAAATTCTGTAGATTTTTGTGCTTGCAGCGAGATAGCCAAACAAGCGAATAAGAGTATGAATATATTTTTCATGATAGTTCTTTTGTTCATTAGACGAATAAAACAATTGAATGTTACAATATTATATGTTAAATAAAACTCGGATTTAGTTTAAGCCTTTGGGTTTACCGGAAAATAACAGAGCAATCCCACCACCAATCAAGAAACCTAACAAAAAATCATATTCACTATCCCAAGTAAACATAATTATGCTACCAATAATGGCTATAATGAGACCGACAATTCTATAAATATTCATGATTTGTTTTATTATTTAGTCAGAAGTGTCAACACCTTGAGAGTACATTTCTTCCATTTTCTTTGCTTCCTCCATGATTTGTTTTCGATATTCCTCTTGTGAGATAGCTGCAGAATCATCTGGGAAATTTATTTTAATATTACCATCTTTCAAATAATCTAACTCTTTGGCAAAAACATGAATTTCATAATCATGATTACTGATTAGTTTATATTCTAAAATTAACCCGGGCAACCCTCAAACATCTTCTGGTCCAGCTTTGTAGGAAATCTTAGGAGCATACCATGCTATAATTGAATCATTATCCAAATTGACTGTTGCCTTTCTTACTTCAATTCCTACTATTTTTTTAGTATCTCTTGTTAATTGCCAATCATAAGTGGGAAGATTTTTTTTAACGATTCTATGCTTGGATAATATCGTAGAAGAGGTGTAGTGCACACCTGTATCATAATCTGAGTATTGTATTTCATCATCACTTCCAAAAGTAACAATGACACGGGGCGAGCCATCTTTATCATATTGCTGATTATCTATTTTTTGAACAAAACTATATTCAGCTTGATTATTATATAAAATCAATTCAAAATCTCTAATTTCCTCCATGGCTCTGAGTTCAGCTTCTGCTAACCTTGGGTCTTTTGCGGACTCTTCACCCATTTCCCATTTCTCTTGCTTACCATACTTAATCTTCAATGCATCTTGGGCAAAGAATGGACTTGATAGTAAAAGTATAAATGAGATTATCGTGATTTTAATTTTCATAGTTCTTAGATTTAGTCAGAAGTGTCAACCCCTTGAGAATGCATTTCTCTTAAGTTTTTCATAAAAGCTTCAGTTTCTGCTTTGTATTGCTCTGGGGTAATTGATTTGCTTTCGTCGGGCTGTTCTATCTTAACTAAGTCGGCATCTAATTGTTCTATTTCTTGTGCAAAAATATGTGTCGTTCTAATTCCTTTAGATGTCTTTCTATCCACCTGATATTCTAAGATTAAGCCAGGTAAACCCCAAATATCTTCTGGTCCTGCTTTATAGGTAATCTGTGGAGCATACCACGCTGTTTCTTCTTTGTCTTCACTTTTAATAATAGCTTTCCTTGCTTTAATCCCCAAAATCTCCTTGGTTTCTCGCGTTAATTCCCATTCATAGGTGGGTAATTCACTTTTGATTAGCGTAAACTTACCATTAGCAGTAAAAGATCTGAAAGTTATCCCCGTGTTATAATTAGAATATACCTTTTCGTCGGGCATACCAAATGATACAGACATAGATCGGCCTTCGTTCATTTCAGTTTGATCATTTTTTATTTTTTCAACAAAAACAAATTGAGCTTCATTGTTATAAACAATCATTTCATAATCCCTTATTTGCTCCATCGCTTTTCTTAAGGCTTCAGCAAGTTCTGCATTCTTATTTATGGTCTCTTGAGAAATGTCATATTTAGTTTGCTTACCATATTTAATCTTCAATGCATCTTGGGCAAAGAATGGACTAGATATGAAAAGAATAAATGATAGTAATGTAATTTTAATATTCATAGTTTTTAGATTTAATTTGAAGTATCTACGCCTTGAGAAAGCATCTCTTTTAATTTTTGTTGTTGTTCATCATAGAAAATATTGTATTCCTCTTGCAAAATACTTTTGCTATCCTTGGGTTGAGTGATTTTAATCGTATGGGCATCTAAAAATTCGATTTCCTGTGCAAATATGATTTCCGAATTTATACCATTCGGGCCGTCCCAAAGCCTTTCGTATTCCAAAATTAAACCTGGTAATCCTGAAATATCTAGAGGCCCAGCTTTGTATGGAATTTCCGGAGCATACCAAGCAATACCTTTGGTCTTTCCATCTACATAGGTAGCTTTTCTAACTTCAATGCCTAAAATATTCTTTGTTTCTCGCGTTAATTCCCAATTGAACTCTCTCAGGTCACCTTTAATATAAGTCTCTTTTCCTCTAACATTAGCTTTTCTATAATGTGTTCCCGTGTTGTAGTTTGTATATCTAAGGTAAGATTCTCCGCCACCTAGACTAATGGATGATGAAAACGAACTGTCTTCAGTTTGTTGATTATTAATTTTTTCAACTAATTGGTATGTTGCTTCTTGATTGGAATAGATAAACTCATAGTCCTTAATTTCTTCTGACATTTTTATGTAATGCGCCCTGATATTAGGATTAGATTTGGCCTGCTCAGACATTGCTAATTTCAACTGATTGCCATATTTAATCTTCAATGCATCTTGGGCAAACAAACCCGTGCTAAGAATTAAACAGATAAAAGTAAGTACACGCATCAATGTATTTGTTTTAAATATTTAAGCGGTAAGTTACAATTATTCAATAAATAAAGAAAAACTAATCTAAGTCTGTGATTTTTTTTCGGCCTAATATAAAATATTGCCAAGGCACGAATCTATGTTTCCAGAATCTTTTTCCGGGGCTCTTTCGAGATTTAAGATAATGCCCGACTTTCGCATAAAAACTAAAATGAGCTTTTAGAATAGCCATAAAATGCCCAAAACCTTCGTAACGCCAAAACACAAATGCTGTAACTCCATCCAAAACCATTCGAGAGAAAACTACAGGTAGAATTTTATAGGTAGGAAGATTTCTAACCAACATCCATAAACTGTTTCTAAAGTTCAGATAAGTTTTGTTAGGACTATTGCTTAATGTTCCACCGCCTACATGATATACAGAGGATTTTCCAGTATAATAAATTTTTCTATCGGCGTTGTTGAGTCTCCAACATAAATCGATTTCTTCCATGTGGGCAAAAAAAGTTTCATCGAAGCCACCTTGTTCCCAGAAATCTTTTGAACGTATAAACATACATGCGCCAGTTGCCCAAAAAATTTGAATTTCGTCGTCATATTGACCATGATCTTCTTCTAATGTCCAAAACACTCTACCTCTACAATAAGGGTATCCAAAGTTATCTAAAAATCCACCCGCAGCGCCAGCATATTCAAATTTATTTTTTTGATTAAAATCTAAAATTTTAGGCTGTGTAGCGGCAATTTCTTCATTTTTAAATAATTCAAACATAGGAGCAAGCCAGTTGGCTGTCACCTCTACATCTGAATTTAATAAACAATAAATATCTGCGTCAATGCTTTTTAAACCTTGATTATATCCTCCCGCAAAACCATAATTCTCTTGGTTTTTAATGATTTTAACCTGCGGGAAATTTTGTTCAACATAGCGGATGGAGTCATCTGTAGAAGCATTGTCTATAATGTATATATCAGCTTGCTTAGAATGCTCGCAAACGGTACCCAAAAACTGTTCTAGAAGTTTTCTACCGTTCCAATTAAGTATGACTACAGCTATTTTCAATAGTGAATTCCTTTTTTGTATTTCCACCTTTTGTGTGTCCACATATAATTGGCTGGATCTTGCTGAATGTTTTTCTCGAGCAAGTCAAAGAATTTATGAACGACTTCATTTTCTTTAAAATCATCACCATCTGGTGTAATTTCAATCACTTCGTATTCATATTTACCACGCTTGGGCTTGCGAATGTTTAAATAAACAATCCCCATATTTTTTCGTCTTGCCAACTTATCAAAACCTTGAAAAACAGGTGTGGTTTGATTTAAGAATTGCAAATCATATCTAATGGACTTTTTATAAGGACTCTGATCTGCCACCATTAAAAATAGAGAATCTCCATCATTAGGAACTCTAAGAATACCCTCGGTTGCCTTTTGCATGGGAATGGTTTCACCGTTAAATTTCTCTCTACTTTTCTTTATGATTTCATTTACAAATTCATTCTTTGCTACATGATATACAGCAAAAATATTGGGCGTTGGAAGGTGTACACCAAGACCTTTGAGCCATTCCCAATTAAAAACATGACCACATAAAACCATCACGTTTCGCTTCTCATCATAAATGCGCTGCATCACCTCCAAATTCTTAACAGAGATTCGCTGATCGATTTCTTTTTGTGAAATGCTAATCCCTTTTATGGTTTCAACTGTAAAGTCACAAAAGTTTTTATTAAAGTTCTTAGAAATCTGTTCAATCTCCTTACTTGATTTCTCGGGAAATGAATTTTTTAAATTCTCAATAACTACTTTTTTTCTATACTTAATCACGTAGTTTTGAAGAAAATATAAAAAATCTGAAAATTTATATAAGACTCCTAAAGGTAGAGCCGATAAACCGTATAGTAGCTTCTTGTAGATTGTATTCATAGTGCTCAACAAAGGTATGATTTCTTTTATAATCAGCGATTTCAGAAGAGTGAAAATTAGATTAAAATCACATAGATTAAAATAACTATATTTGTTTTAGTTAATTAAAACCAAAAAACTATGAGTTTGAATTTATTAGACAGGGTTAAAAATGAAATTACCACCACGGTAATTGATAAAATTAGTAATTATGTTGGCGAAAGTAGAGGTAATACTTCTAATGCCGTTACGGGAGCAATTCCAACTATTTTAGGATTCATTACAGAAAAATCTAAGGTAGATAGCAGTGCTAATACTTTGGTAAACCTATCAGTAAATAAAGAGTTAAATGATTTGTTTAAAGATTCTAACTTTACTGATGTATATGAGCGCAACAGAGACTCGCTAATTTTACAAGGAAAAGCTTTGCTTTCTAGTTTATTTGGAGATAAAGAAGCAAAATTAACTCAAGAAATAGCTAATTATGCAAGAATAGAAAAGAATGCTTCTAACAGTATATTAGCTTCAATCCTTCCGCTTATTATGAATGTGTTGGGCGAAGAGATTTCTAAACAAGGTTTAAATGAAGAAAGTTTATCTGGTTTGTTCGCTGAACAAAAAGATTCTATATATTCAGCTATTCCTTCAGGATTAGAATCTTTGGTTGGGGCTTTAGGCTTAGGTAAAATGGGAACTGTTGCAAGCGAGACAACTACTCGCGTTGCTCCAAGTATTCAAGAAAAACCTAGAGAAACCCAAGCAGAAGCCACGCGAAGAGTAAACGATGATATCGACCTTTCTGATGACGAGGATGATAATGAAGCAACTGGGTTCACCAAGTGGTTATTCCCACTTCTAGGAATTATTGTAGCGCTTGGATTATTGTGGTTGTTGATGAAACAATGTAATGATGATACAACAACCGAAAAAGTTACAACCGAAATTAACACGGCAGATATTCAAAACTTTGCAACTTATACGCTGAATGATAATCAGGAGGTAGTTAATGCTGAAGCTAACCCATTATTAAATGCGGAAAGCAATCCAATTATTATCGATAACGAAAATTATAAACTTATTGAGGATGGTTTTGTGGTAGACGCAAACGGAGACTTAGTTTATGATATGGATGGTGCTGCCATCAAAATCGTTGACGATTTAGCAGTTGTTTCAGGTGCTGTAAGTGGAGACTATGATGAGGCTAAAAATAGATTTGTTTATGATATTGGAGAGACAACAGAAATCGAATTGGCCG
Organism: Weeksellaceae bacterium; assembly: GCA_048268105.1. GTDB lineage: Bacteria > Bacteroidota > Bacteroidia > Flavobacteriales > Weeksellaceae > Profundicola. Next base: position 104,828 of record JBLWWH010000009.1, on the reverse strand, counting down.
ATGGAACTAAGATAAATGTAGGTAATAAGTCCACCGAATGGAAATTATTTGATTTTATCACCAACGATGCTAATTCAGTTTCTGATGATAAAACACAAGGTTGGATTACCATGGATAGAGTTTATTTTGAAACAAATAAAAATACTTTAGATGCTGAGTCTAGACAACAATTAGATAATATTGCTGCTATTCTAAAAGCTTATCCTAATGCAAAAGCTAAGTTCGGTGGATATACAGATAATGCTGGTGCAGATGATGTGAATGTTCCATTATCAGAGGCAAGAGCTAAGGCTATTATGGCAGATGTAGTAAATTCAGGAATTGATGCAGGAAGATTATCTGCAGAAGGTTATGGATCTCAACACCCTATTTGTCCTGCGAATGATACACCAACTTGTATGGCACAGAACAGAAGAGTAGATATTCGAGTTACGGCAAAGTAATTTTGAATTAAATAAAATAAAGCTCCGAATTTTTGGAGCTTTTTTTTGTTTAAATTTAAAGTGTATTCAAAACACTAGCTTTAATTATTTAACTATATTTGTTAGACTTAACACGTTTTTTATGGCAGACTCAATAAAAACATCATCCGGCAAAACCCAAAAGTTACCAAAGCCGGAACTTTCGATGGCCACCATTATCAATATGAGTATGGGGTTTATGGGGATTCAAATGGCATTTGGTTTACAAAACGGAAATGCAAGTAGGATTTTATCCAATTTTGGAGCAGATGTGGGGCAATTATCTTGGTTTTGGTTAGTCGCGCCCATCACAGGATTACTTGTTCAACCTCTTATCGGGCATTTTGGGGATCATACGTGGACTTGGTTGGGTAGGAGAAAGCCTTATATTTTAGTCGGAGCTATTCTATGTGCTATTGGATTAATCTTTCTTCCTAACGCGGCTTCAGTAACGCATTTTTTTGGAGCTAATGTTTTATTGCTAGCGGTTGTGTTTCTCGCTTTAATGGATGCTTCGGTCAACGTGGCCATGGAACCTTTTAGAGCTTTGGTAGGGGATATGCTACCCAAAACACAAGGGACAATTGGTTTCTCAGTTCAAACAATTTTAATTTGTATTGGTGCGGTTATCGGATCTTTTCTGCCATGGGCTATGACCAATTGGTTTGGTGTTTCTAATATTGCTCCAGAAGGATTTGTGGCGGATAATGTAATTTGGTCATTTTATGTAGGTGCAGCTGTTTTGTTGCTTACGATAATTTATACCATCGTTACCATCAAGGAATATTCACCAAAAGAATTTGAATTATATTCTGAAGATGATAAGAATGTTGAAAGCATTGAAAATAAAAATTTAAGTGCGATTTGGGATGATTTTAAAACGATGCCCAACCGTATGAAAAAACTGGGTGCTGTACAATTCTTTTCTTGGTTTGCCTTATTCACTATGTGGGTTTATACTACATCTGCATTAGCAACTCATCATTATGGTTTATTGCCTTCTGATAGCAACTCTGCAACCTTCAACAAAGCTGGGGACTGGGTAGGAATTCTATTCGCTATCTATAATGCAGTTGCATTAGCATGGGCTTTTGTCATTCCTATTTTTGTAAAAGCTACCAGTAGAAAATTTGTTCATGCCTTTTCTTTGGTGATGGGAGCATTAGGTTTATTTTCTATGTATTTCATAAGTAACCCCGAGTTGCTATGGATTAGTATGCTAGGAATTGGTATCGCTTGGGCAAGTATCCTAGCTTTGCCTTATGCCTTGTTGATTGATAAATTACCTTTAAAGAAAATGGGTGTTTATATGGGGATTTTCAATTTCTTTATTGTGATTCCTCAAATTATAAACGGAATTGCAGGTGGTCCAATCGTGCATAATTTCTTCGATGATTATGCTATACTCTATCTTTGTTTAGGAGGTATATTCTTTTTGATTGCAGCCTATTTTACAATTCGAGTTGACGAGCCATTGTTTGGGGAATATGAATATTTACAAGCTCAACAAGAGGAAGCAGAAAAGTCAGTAATGAGGTAATTCCTCAATGAATTCAATTTCTTGTTTATTGAAATCAATATGAACAAAAACATGTTGCGTTCCATTGGTGAGATAGATATAATTGGTTTTAAGGACTTGTGCATATCTCATTGCTTGGTCTAGAGTCTTCTGATCAATCTCAACACGAGGCTCTTTACATTCGCATAGAATAAGAGGTTGAGCATTTTTGTAAACCAAAATGTCCGCTCGTTGATTAGATTGATTTATACGCAATGGGTGCTCGGCGACTAAATTGTTTAAAGGAAAACCAAAAGACTTATGAATAAATTGTGTCGCGTGTTGTCTAACCCATTCTTCGGGTGTGTTGATAAACCACTTTTTACGCAAAGGGCAAAAGATTTGAAGTCCATTTTCTGACTTTCTCAAACGAAATTGGTATTTTTCGGGAAAATTTAACGCTGCAATCTGAATGAAGGAATTCGAATCCATACGCAAAGATATTAAAAACAAGAAGTTCGCACCTATTTACTTTCTGTGGGGTGATGAGCCTTATTTTATTGATGCTATTACCGAGGATTTACAAAAGTATGTATTGAAAGAAGAAGAAAAAGCTTTCAATGAACATATATTTTACGGAAATGAAATTGAGATGAAAGATATTGTTCTACAGGCTAGGCAGTATCCCATGATGTCTGATTATCAGCTCATCATTGTTAAGGAAGCACAGAACCTACGAAAGCAACTAGATCATTTAAGCGCTTATGCCAACGATGCTTTGGACTCAACTATATTAGTTTTTAATTTTAAATTTGCTAAGCCAGATGGACGAAACAGCGCGATTAAAGCTATTAAGAAAAACCATGTTCTGGCAGAGTCAGCTAAAATTAGAGATTATCAACTACCACCATACATCGCTAAACTAGCTAAGTCTAAGGGTTTTGAATTAGAGGAGAAAGCTAAAATGTTGTTGGCCGAAAATATTGGTCAAGATCTATCCAGGATTCATAATGAAATGGATAAACTGGCTGTTTTATTAAAAAATGAAAACAAAATTACTTCTGAACTGGTAGAAAAATACATTGGTATTAGTAAGGATTACAATAATTTTGAGCTCACGAAATCATTTTCTGAAGCCAACATCAAGCGTTCTTTTGAAATTATAGAATACTTCGGAAAGAATCCAAAAGATAATTCAATTTTTGCCACCTTGGCAGTGATGTTTAGGTATTTCACACATATTATGATATACCATGCTTTGCCCGATAAAAACCCAGCGAAAGTTGCTGCTAAACTTAAAATAAATCCTTATTTCGTAAATGAATATCAAACGGCTTCCAAAAGATATCCATTGAGAAAAGTTACTCAGATTATTGGATTTTTAAGAGAAGCCGACGTTAAAGCTAAAGGAGTTGGAGCATCGGGTTCTGTCACCGAAGAGGATTTAATGCGTGAGTTGGTATATAAGATTTATAGACTTTAATGCATTACTTGGGTCACCATAAGCCTTAAATAAATTGGCGCTTGAAATCAATTGTTTAAATAAAAAAATGGCAAATTAATTAAGTTAAGCTTTTTTAATTTGCCATTTGATTTTAAGTTTTTAAGTATCATTTAAATTTGACCTCAAAGTCAAATGCTTCTGGATCGTCTGCGGCTTCTGACATCGGTTTTTCAATGTAAACTGTTTTAGCATCCGGACTCAATTTTGCTGATTTATCAGAAACTGATTTAATAGGTCGGTCAAAATGATATTCAAGTTTGAATTTAATCATGTTCTTTAGACCTTCCATGCCTTCCATTTGTTCACTCTTAGTAGATTCTGTAATGCTCTTAATAGGTCCCGTACGCTTAAATGATTTTTTGTGATAGCTTAATTTGGGCATTGAAAAAATAGGAATATCTACTAAATCTAACTGAGCAGAATCTGGTAATGTTTCATTTTGCTTGATTCTTTTAGCGTTGATTGTCTCTATGTCGCTCTTAAGATTAGCCATAAATGAATTGAACTCATTTAATTTTTTCTTATCCAAAATCAAATTCATAAAACTTTCGTCATCATCTAGTTTTACATGAATTTTGAAGTTTTTCATGATCTCTCTTTCGTCATCACCTTCGAAGCCTTTAGAAAATTCTGTTTTTGACTTGGCGATACCATCCACCGTAAATATGGAATCTATTGGGTAATCAACCTCATTCATCTCGTCTTTTGGAACCATATCCATCAATTGAGTTAGGTCCATATGAGACGAGTAGCTAACATTTCCTTGTTGGTCGATGTAGACTTTCTCTGTAATTTCACATGAAGTTAATAGGAATAATCCTAAAAGAAGTATACTTAATTGTTTCATAATTGGAGTTTTGTCTAATTTAAGCAAAAATCCCTATAAATTGTAGTAAATTTGCAACCTTAAAGATTTTTTATATGGCATTATCGGAGCAGGAACAGATTAGAAGACAAAAATTAGCCGAGTTAAGGAAACTAAATATTAACCCCTATCCAGCGGAAGGTTTTGATGTGGATGCCACTACAGCGTCTATCAAATCCAACTTTGAGGAAGGTAAACAAGTTAGTATTGCTGGTCGATTAATGGCGAGAAGAATTCAAGGAAAGGCATCATTCGCCGAGCTACAAGATAGCGAGGGTAGAATTCAAGTTTATTTTAACCGAGATGAAATGTGTCCGGGAGAAGACAAAACTTTATACAACGAGGTTTATAAGAAATTAATGGACATCGGTGATTTTGTTGGAATTAAAGGTGAATTGTTCAAAACAAAGGTGGGAGAAATGACCGTCATGGTAAAAGATATGCAACTTTTAAGTAAATCTTTAAAACCATTGCCATTACCAAAAACAGATGCCGAAGGTAATGTGCATGATGGATTTACAGATCCAGAACAAAGATACCGTCAGCGTTATGCCGATTTGGTGGTAAATCCACATGTTAAGGAGGTTTTCAAGAAGAGAACCAAATTATATACAGCCATGCGTACTTTCTTTAACGATCGTGGCTACTTTGAGGTTGAGACCCCAATTTTACAGGCAATTCCGGGAGGTGCTGCAGCAAAACCATTTGTTACACAACATAATGCGCTTGGGATTCCATTATACCTAAGAATTGCTAATGAATTATATCTTAAAAGATTGATTGTTGGTGGTTTGGATGGTGTATATGAGTTTTCTAAGAACTTCAGAAATGAAGGAATGGATAGAACGCATAATCCAGAATTTACAGCGATGGAAATCTATGTAGCCTACAAAGACTATCATTGGATGATGGAGTTCACAGAGCAATTGCTAGAACATTCTGCTTTAGAAGTGAACGGAACTACCAAAGCAAATTTTGGTGAGCATGAAATTGATTTTAAAGCGCCCTATGCACGTGTAACCATGCGTGATGCTATTTTAGAGCATACTGGATTTGACATTAATGGAAAATCTGAAGAAGAATTACGTGCCGCTGCCTTAGAAATTGACATCGAAGTTGATGAAACCATGGGGAAAGGTAAATTGATTGACGAGATTTTTGGAGAGAAATGTGAGGCGAAATATATTCAGCCAACTTTCATTACAGATTATCCAAAATCAATGAGCCCATTGACCAAAGAGCATAGAGATAATCCAGAGCTTACAGAGCGTTTTGAGCTTATTGTTTGTGGTAAAGAAGTAGCCAATGCTTATTCTGAGCTTAATGATCCTATCGATCAACGCGAGCGATTTGAGGAGCAAATGACCTTGTTAGACAAAGGAGATGACGAAGCGATGTTCATTGACCAAGATTTTCTAAGAGCCCTAGAGTACGGAATGCCGCCTACAGCAGGATTGGGAATAGGGATGGATCGTTTGATTATGTATTTGACCAACCAACAATCGATTCAGGAAGTTTTATTCTTCCCTCAGATGAAGCCAGAGAAGAAAGCCCCAGAAGTTTCTGAAGATGCTAAAACAGTTTTAGATATATTGAAGTCAGCAGAGAAAATTGAATTATCAGCATTAAAAGATCAATCGGATCTATCCAATAAAAAGTGGGATAAAGCAATTAAGGAGTTGACTAAAAATGAGTTAGCTAAAGTAGAAAAAACAGAAGATGGACTTTGGGTTAATTTAATTTAATCTTATAAAGCCTAATTCAAGACTATATAAATGTATTTAAATCGCATTCATTTTAATAATTTCAAGAATTTTGAAGAGAAGACATTTGACTTTTCTCCAAAAATCAATGCCTTTGTTGGAAACAACGGTCGAGGCAAGACGAATATCTTGGATGCGATTTATTACTTAAGTCATCTGAAATCTTATTTTAACCATTCAGACAAGCTCAATATACGTTTTGGAGAGGAATTCTTTATGGTAGAAGGATGGTTCAATAAAGATGGCGAGGAGGATCATATTCAATGTGGGGTTCATGTAGCACAAAAAAAAACAGCCAAAAGAAACCTAAAAGCTTATGATAGACTCTCGGATCATGTGGGAAAGTTTCCTGCCGTGATCATTTCTCCTTACGACAGAGATTTAATTAGTGAAGGAAGTGATGTCCGAAGAAAGTTTATAGATAGTATTATTTCGCAATCAGATGCGACTTATTTGGCCCATTTAATTCGCTATAATAAAGTGTTGCAACAGCGAAATGCCCTATTGAAATACTTTGCAGCCAATCGTACATTTGATGCTGTTCAACTGGATATTTTTGATCAAGAAATATTGCAGTTAGGCGAAAAAATATATGATAAAAGAAAATATTTTATAGAGGACTTTAAACCCATTTTTCAGAAATATTATCAATATATATCAACAGGAAAAGAAATAGTCGAAATTGAGTATAAGTCTGACTTAGAGGAAACAACTCATGATTACCTAAAGAATAGCTTAGCAAAAGATAAAGTTCTGCAATATACATCTTCTGGTATCCATAAAGATGATTTGAAGTTTAAAATATCAAATCATCCGATTAAAAAATTTGGTTCTCAAGGTCAACAAAAATCCTTTTTAATTTCATTGAAATTAGCTCAATTAGAAATTATAAAATCTCAATTGAACGTAACACCGATTTTGCTTTTAGATGATATTTTTGATAAATTAGATGAAAGCAGAGTAGAGCAATTAATTAAGTTGGTGAACGAAGAACATTTCGGACAGATTTTCTTATCGGACACTCATCCTGAAAGAACGCAGAATGTTTTGTCTAAAATCAATGAGAAACACGTTATCTTTGAGCTATAAATACAACAAAAGTCATAGAGTTCTGCTCAAATCAATATTGTAATTAAAGGGGTTAATGAAGAAGAAAAACGAGGTAAGCATATCAGAAGCAATCCGCTATTTCATTAAAGAACATGGAATGGAGGATAAAATACTGCAAAGTATGGCGATCGATGCTTGGCATGACCAGATGGGGGATTTTATGAAAAATTACACCGATCAGTTGTTTGTGCGCAATCAGGTTTTGTTTGTTAAACTCAATTCACCCGCTTTAAAATCAGAATTGTCCTACGGGAAATCAAAAATTCTGAATCATATTAATCAGTACATAGGAGAAGAATACATAAAAGAGGTAAAGTTTTTGTGAGGAAAACAATCGATATACAATATTCATCTAGAATTATTACTAAAATAAATCCATGAACAACTTTATAGACCACGTTAAAATTAATGTTACATCCGGTAAAGGAGGCGCGGGCTCGGCTCATTTAAGAAGAGAGAAATATGTAGATAAGGGAGGTCCTGATGGGGGTGATGGTGGTCGTGGTGGTCATATTATTGTTAGAGCTGATCCTAATAAATGGACTTTATTTCATTTGAGATTTACACGCCACTTGAAAGCCGAAAAAGGTGGAAATGGTGGAAAACAACGATCAACTGGTAAGGATGGTAAAGATGTTATCATCGAGGTTCCATTAGGTACTGTGGTGAATGATGATCAAGGGAATTTCTTAGGAGAAATCACAGATATTGGTGATGAGTTTGTTGTTTTAGAAGGTGGTAGAGGTGGATTAGGAAACTGGCACTTCAAGACAGCTACCAAGCAAACTCCTCGTTATGCTCAACCTGGCGAACCAGCCAAGCAGATGGATATTGTCTTTGAGTTGAAGTTGTTGGCAGATATTGGATTGGTTGGCTTTCCAAATGCAGGAAAATCTACCTTATTGTCTGTGATTACAGCGGCCAAACCAAAGATAGGAGACTATGAATTTACGACTTTAACCCCTAATTTAGGAATTGTAGATTATAGAGGATTTGGGTCTTTTGTGATGGCTGATATTCCAGGAATCATTGAAGGAGCAAGTGATGGTAAGGGTTTGGGAATTAGGTTTCTAAGGCATATTGAGCGAAATGCAGCCTTATTATTCATTATTCCGGCCGATAGCGAAGATCATAAAAAAGAGTATGATGTATTGCTAAATGAACTAGAACAGTATAATAAAGAGTTGTTGGATAAAGATCGTGTTCTAGCTATATCTAAAAGCGATATGTTAGACACAGAGCTTAAAGCCTTAATTCAGAAGCAACTTCCAAAAGACTTGCCAACTGTGTTTATCTCATCCGTGGCGCAAACAGGGCTCACCGAATTGAAAGATATTCTTTGGGAAAAATTAAATCAAGAAGTTTGAAGAAATTCATGAATATGAATATTTAAAATGGTATCTAATCGATTGATGTCTTTCTCATCTAAAAACATTAAATTAAACTTTTCTTCGGAATTATCTCTGAGGGAGAGTTTTAATTTATTATCTACAATTTTATAGTCTTTAATTGAGCTAAATGAAAATTCACGACTGCTTAACTTATTAATTTTTAAGGCTAAATAATCGTGGTCATATCGAATGAAATTATGACTTATATGTCTACATATTAAGCTAAATGCTAATAGTGATAGTCCGATTTCGTTCGCATTCTTAATGGAGAAATCTAAGCGAAAAATTCTTCCATTCAAAAAATGATAAGTAATAAATAAAAAGGCGACAATAGTTAGGGAGGTAAATAGGTAAAGTAAAATGTTCTTTAATGTAATCTTCGTCATTATTATTATTATTATTATTTCAATCTCTCAATCATTTTAGACCAATATTTTTGATATTTTTTGTCTTTGGCAACGGGATACGTGAATTGTAGTGAATAGATAATATTCATGGGAGTTCCATCCGCATAAGTGCCTGCCGTAGAATCAGGCTTAATAAAGATTCTTTCCTTATGTTTAAAGCCAGTTTCTAGGTCTTGACCTAAAATTTCGTATCCGTTTTCAATTTTATTTTGAGCATCAATCTCCAAAAACTCTTTGTATAAGTCTAATTGGGGTTGTAGGCCTTGATTGGTTTGATCAATGAAGCCGTATAAAACGATTTCAGCTGAATCAATTTCATTTCTAAAGGTGCGTCCATCGCCATTCGCAGGCTCATGCTGTGCGCTGAAATTACTTGGATAAATCATACATATATCAAATCTATCATTGCAATAGGTCATGTAATTTACAATCTCATTGCCTGAAATTTCTAAAGGTTTTGATTCGATAACTTCTTGTGGGTCTTTGTTTTCCTTACTACAGCCAACAAATGCTAATAAAAGGATGAAAATTCCTAAACGCATGTTTATTTAATTTGGTTGGCACAAAGTTAACAAAACCACGCAAATTTCGATTGACATTTTTTTTATTTATCTTTAACTTTTTAAAACAAAGCATATGGATATGATGAAAATGTTGGGACAACTACAAGAGTCTCAACGCAAAGTAGAAGAAGCTAAAAATAGAATGGCAAACGAGTTTTTAACTGAAGCTAGTTCTGATAAATTATTGACAGCTAAAGTGTCTAAAAATGGTAGAATCAAAGAGCTTAATATTGAAGATGAGCTTTTAGAAGATAAAGAACAATTGGTCGATTATTTGATTTTAACACTGAACAAAGCCTTGGATAAAGCTCAAAATGAATTTGATTCTGAAGTTGAAAACGTTGCTAAGCAAGGGATGCCAAATATTCCGGGAATGGGCTTTTAAAATTTAATTTATCTATTCAATATTAAATTTAGATAAAAACCCCTAAGTATTTATTTAATAAATATTTAGGGGTTTTTTATTTATTATCATAAAGCATTTTTCTTATTAAAATAAATCTTTAAATTTGGGTTTCTCTGGAGCTGGTTCAGGCTCTTCTTCTTCAGGGAACTTTTCTAGATAACGTTGCCATAGTTCTTCATCTTCCATGACATAATGACCACGTTGTTTCCACGAAAACTTTTTGTTATGTCTACCAATGTTTCGCCAGATAAAGGCAAAGAAAACACCGACGACGGCCCCGAAAAAATGACTTTCCCATGAGATTCTTTCTTGTTCTTTGGTGTAAACAATCACTTCTTCTGGGAAAATTCCCCAGAGCATTCCTCCGTATAAAAATACAACGATCAGTGATACCGCAATCAAAGGAAGGGATTTGCGAATGATTCCACTCGCAAACACAAAAAAGGCGAGCATGTAAACAATTCCACTAGCTCCTATATGGCAGCCAATGTGATTGTCTGAAGGGAGAATGCCCAAATCTGCAAAAAGCCATACTAATGCGCCAGTTAAGACCCAACCAACTGTTAATAGTAAGTATGCTACCTTTTTATAAAAACTGAAGACCATAAATCCAAGCACTAAAATGGGTGCAGCATTGTTGAAAAGGTGTTCCCAACTGGAATGAAATAGGGGAGCTAATAGTATTCCTTTGATCCCGATTTCATAACGCGGTATGATCCCATAGCAGCCGCTAATGTTCAATAAATGAACAATAAGCATGATAATAACTAAGCCGATGGGCACGAAAATAGCCTCCTTGTTGATGCCTTGATTTTTCAAAAATCTTTGTTTGGTTTTCAATATTCACAATTCATTCCACAAGGTTTTAACTGACAAACTTGCCGAAAGGAATCGTTTAAGACTGGAAAAGGAATTTGGTCAAAATAGGAATAAAATGTTTTAATAGCTCCGGTTTGTGACCAGCTTTAATATTAGCTAAAGCAATTTTATGCTGAATTTTGAGATGTCTATAAACTTCTTTATACGCATCGATTAAACTATAGTTCTCATCAAAAACATGAGTAGCTTCAGAATTAGAGCCATTGATCTCCAAAATTTTAAAGTTTCCTTGTTCTAACTCATCTAAACTCGGTGTTTTAATATCTACACGACCAAAATAAAAACCATCTATGGGTTTTAAAACCTCATTTAATTTCTGTTCCAACGCAGGAGAGTTTAAATCGCTTCCATCATAAAAATAGGTTCCTCTGTTGTGATTCCCAATTTCTTCTAAAATTATTTTCTCACCATCCGGAAGAACTAATTCTTGCTTGTCATGAAACTTCATGTACAGATAAGATTTATTGAAATAAGCTCTCGAATCAGATTCAATAAACTCTCTTAAACTTGTTTTGCCATCTCCCACAAAATGTAGAAATTTCTTAGCTGTAATCGAGATGATTTTTCCCTGTTCCTCATGCGGAAATCTTGCATAAAATAAACCTAGTTCTAAAGGGAAATCGATATATTCTTGAAAAAGGATATCTTTTAAGTTAAACTTCAAGTATGAATCTATTTGCTTTTGATTTTCAAGTATATCTACATGCTTTCCTCTTTCGCCATAATCGGGTTTAGCGATAAAAGGAAAATCAAATTTAAGCTTGAATTCTCGTCTGCTATCGTGATCTAAAAACTGATGTTCAGGTCGATTTTTTAAAGGAATTTGTTCCTGTAGTTTAAACTTCGAATAATTAAATAAACCACCATGTTCCAGTCCTGGATTAGTAGAAGTAAAGTACAACAAACTTCTAGCTCTTAAACTCAACCACAGATAGATTGGAATCATAGGAATGTAAAACACCCAAAATGACCAATATTCATAATGTGTAATCTTTTTTATCTCGTGCTTAATCATGAATTCTGTGGATTTGGAGTAGAATAAGCAACACCTAGTTCTAGTTGGCCGTTGAAGTCAGGATCTAGGTTGGAAACACCTATTCTAATGCTTGCCAAATGATGTGTTGTATGCTCTAGCAAATATAAAAGTTCTCTCGAAACAGAAGTTTTCAGCAATAGATCTTCATTTAAAATACAAGTCCTAAGCTGAAGCTCTTTGTTATCTAAATTAGAATCGAGTTGTTGGATAATCTCCTTTATTGCAAAGAGAGCTTCATTTATACTGTTTTCTAACTTGGTATTTCTACTCCTTTGGTCATAGCATAGGTTTAGACTTTCATAAGCCTTAAAAAATAACTGATAAAACTCTATGATGTGGCGTGTATGTTTGCCAATCGTACTATTAAAAACTCTTTCCATGGGAGTGCTATACTTATCTTCACTTAATTGATTTAGCAAATCGCTCAAATCCTCCAGTTGTTTAATAGCAAACTTTTGCAGCATATATTCTCTTTGCTACAAAGATATAATTTTATGACATTTGCCCTATGTGTATTCTCAGTATTATAAGAACCGACGAAAAGTTCACGCTTACCCATAATAGGGATGAAGATGTGGCGCGTATCACCTCGCCAACTTTAATTTCGAAAGTGATCAATGATCAGCCCACTACATTTCCAGTAGATATTCAATCGCAAGGAACTTGGATTTTAACCTCTCCGACTTGGTCAACCGCCATTTTAAACGGAGGTTTTGAACTCCATCAAAGAAAACCACCTTACAAGCACAGTAGAGGATTGTTTCCCTATATGTTGCTTGCTTTTGAAAATGCTCAAGCTTACGTAGAGAGTTTAGATTTAAATCAAATCGAGCCTTTTACACAGGTCATGTACAATCATAAAACCAAAAAACTATATCGTCTTGTATGGGATGATATTGAAAAGCATCTATTTGAAATTCAAGATGATACTTTCGTGATTAGTTCATCTACACTATATAATGAAGATGAGAAAAAAATGCATAAAAACGCCATAAAGGCTTTAAACTCCTCGTCCTCTGACGAATTGGCAGGTTTGCATAAAAGCCTATCTTGGCCACATAATCCCCAGATACCTATGCTAAAAACGACTTCTCAAGTACAAATTATAGCAAATAGCGAAAATAAGCGCATGAAGTTTACGAAGTTCGTAAATGATCAGACTTATTAATAAAATGTTGAAAGATTGTGTTTATTCATGGCATAATTACTGCTTGATGTAGAGCAATACCATTATATTTGTTAGAGAGAGATACATTATGAACGATAATTTTTCACAAAGAGTAAAAGATGTCATTGCGTACAGCAAAGAAGAAGCCTTGCGCTTGGGCCATGATAATATTGGCACTGAGCATTTGGTTTTGGGCATTTTGCGCGATGGCGAAGGAAAAGCCGTAAAACTTTTGAAGTCTTTAAACGTAGATTTACAAGAAGTAAGACAGAAAATAGAGGTTTTATCGCCACCAAAAGAGAAAATTGATACAACCAATAAAAATTTACAATTAACCAAACAAGCCGAAAGAGCTTTGAAGACTACCTTTTTAGAGGCCAAGTTATTTCATAGCCAATCTGTGAACACGGTTCATTTGCTGTTGTGTATTTTACGCAACGAAGGTGACCCGATTACCAAACTGATTAATAAATTTGATGTGGATTATGATACTTTAAAAGATGAATTTAAATTTCATTATCAAGAGGATACTACGCCACAAAGTCCAAGCATGGATGCATCTTATTCAGATGACGATGATACCTCCAAACGTCCTGGTAGCGGAAGCGCAGGAAAAGGGGGAGCAGCAGGTGCACCCAAATCTAAAACTCCAGTTTTAGATAATTTTGGTAGAGATTTAACCCAGTTGGCACAAGAAGGAAAAATGGATCCTGTTGTAGGACGCGAAAAAGAAATCGAGAGAGTTTCTCAGATTTTGAGTAGGCGTAAGAAAAACAATCCATTGCTAATTGGTGAGCCCGGTGTTGGTAAATCAGCGATAGCAGAAGGTTTAGCTTTAAGAATTATCCAAAGAAAAGTTTCACGTGTTTTATACAACAAACGTGTAATTACGCTTGATTTGGCTAGTTTGGTGGCGGGGACTAAATATCGCGGACAGTTTGAAGAGCGAATGAAAGCCATTATGAATGAGCTTGAAAAGAATGATGATATCATCCTATTCATTGACGAGTTGCATACGATAGTTGGTGCAGGTGGAGCAACAGGAAGTTTAGATGCTTCTAATATGTTCAAGCCAGCCTTGGCACGTGGAGAAATCCAATGTGTGGGAGCTACAACATTAGATGAATATCGTCAATATATTGAAAAAGATGGTGCATTAGAAAGACGTTTCCAGAAGGTAATGGTAGAGCCTACTTCGCCCGAAGAAACGCTTGAAATCTTAAATCAAATTAAAGATAAATACGAAAATCACCATAACGTTACCTACACAGACGACGCATTAAAAGCTTGTGTGAATCTTACGGCACGTTATATTACAGATAGATACCTACCAGACAAAGCGATTGATGCTTTAGATGAGGCGGGTTCTCGTGTGCATATTAAGAATATTAAAGTTCCACAACAGATTTTAGACTTAGAGGCTAAACTAGAAGAAGTTAGAGAAGCTAAGGCTAAAGCTGTAAAAGGACAGAAATATGAAGAAGCTGCACGTTTGAGAGATGATGAAAAGCAAGTTGAAAGTGATTTAAGCATTGAGCAAGACAAATGGCAAGCAGACGCTAAAGAGAATAGAGAAGAAGTTTCAGAAGAAAATGTTGCTGAAGTAGTTTCTATGATGAGCGGAATTCCGGTGCATAGAGTTGCAGAAGGTGAAATGAAGAAACTTGCTCACATGGCGAAGTCGATGAAAACTAAGTTGATTGGACAAGATCCTGCTGTGGAGAAAGTTGTTAAAGCGATTCAACGAAATAGAGCTGGATTGAAAGATCCTATGAGACCCATTGGTTCGTTTATCTTCTTAGGTACAACAGGTGTTGGTAAAACACAGTTGGCAAAAGTTTTGGCAAAAGAGTTATTTGATACCGAAGATGCTTTGGTTAGAATCGATATGTCTGAGTATATGGAGAAATTTGCGGTTTCAAGATTAGTAGGAGCACCTCCGGGATATGTTGGATACGAAGAAGGCGGACAGTTAACGGAGCAGGTTAGAAGAAAACCATATTCAGTTGTATTGTTAGACGAGATCGAAAAAGCGCATCCAGATGTGTTTAATATCTTGCTTCAAGTATTAGATGATGGTCATATCACAGATAGTTTAGGTCGTAAAATTGACTTTAGAAATGCAATCATTGTGTTGACTTCTAATATTGGTACTAGACAGTTAAAAGACTTCGGAGATGGTGTTGGTTTTGGTACATCGGCTAAGATTGGTTCTACCGACGAAAGAGCTAAATCCACGATTGAAAATGCACTGAAGAAAACATTTGCGCCAGAATTCTTAAATAGAATTGATGATGTAATTATCTTCAACGCACTTGAAAAAGAAGATATTTTGAAAATTATTGATATCGAATTGAACAAGCTATACGAAAGATTAGAAGCTTTAGGTTACTATCTAGACTTAACTGAGGAAGCTAAAAACTTTATCGCAGAGAAAGGATATGATAAGAACTATGGTGCAAGACCGCTGAAACGTGCAATTCAGAAGTATATTGAAGATCCAATGGCAGAGGAGATTATCAACTCTGAAATTCACGAAGGTGATCGTTTATTATTAGAATTAAACGAGGCGAAAGATGGAATTAATATCTCTGTAAAGCAGAAATCATCTGCAGAAGAAGAGAATTAAAAAGTTATATATTAAATAATTTAAAATCGGTTAGGAATCATCTTAACCGATTTTTTTTTAATTATTTCTTGGGTCTGATCCACCATCATTAATAAAGATGAAGCATAGTGAAAATTCTATTTTTAAATCTAGGTTCAGAAGAATTTTAATGAGAATAGAAAATCTACATTTTATGAATTAAAATTCATATGTTTCTTGATATGCTAATTTATCCATTTTTTATTTTAAATTTGGATGTATAGATTAAGATATGATTAAATATAAGATAGGCGACAAGGTGAAGGTTATAGATGACAACACCCATGGCGTTATTAGAGAGATTAAGGAGAATGAAGTAATCATAGAAAGTGAGGATGGTTTTGATTTCACCTTTTACTTGCACGAAATTCTACCAGATATTGGGATGGAAGAGGAGATAGAGGAATCACGAACACTGAAAGAGACTAAGAAGCCAATAAAAAAGAAAAAGAAACCTATTAAGTTCAAAGAATTTGAAACAAAAGGCGAAAAGGAAGATAGGCTTCATCAAGAAGAACTTGAGAAACTGATTAATGAAAACTTTGCTAAAAACAGCGATATCTATCGTGAGAAGTTAGAAGCTAAGTATAAGAAAGAAATAAAAGTAAGTAAAAAACGTAAAGGAACCTTCGTGCTCGATTTACATTATGGGCAGTTAGAAAACTATAGCTCTCAATTACCAACCTCTCATATTCTAAAACGTCAACTCAATGCAGCTATCAATGGTATTGAAAAGGCTAAGAATGAGAATTATAAGAAAGTGATTTTAATCCACGGCAAAGGAAAAGGTGTTTTGGAAGCTGAAGTTAAAAAGTACTTAGACAGTGAAAATTACACCCATTACGACGCAGATTTTAGGCAATATAAATTAGGAGCTACCGAGATAGAATTATAATAAAAAAGCCATTCAATTTGAATGGCTTTATGTTTTAGGTCGGTATTAATAATTAGAATCTCTTACCAATATTGATTCCCATATGAGGATATGCTTCAATGTAATTGTTTGAGCCAAAATTCTTTCCACCTCCTAAATAGATAGAGCCAATCCAGTTAGAAGTGTTTACATATTTGTAGCCAATTCCTAATCCTAAACCAAAACCAATATTATTATCTGATTCATATCTATTTGTGCTATTATTATAGGTTTCATCATTAATTCCTAAAACGCCGGCATTAGCTTCAATAAAGAATCTTTTCCCGTAAATGCTTTCATTGCCACTATTCAAGAAATACCAACGTGCAAAGGGAATAAACGAAAAATTTAAGTCTGAACCTAATCCATTATCGCTGGCCGCAAATCCCGCGCTTGCTCCAAATCCAAAATCAGGACTGCTTAATCGCTCATAAGTAACCGAAGGAAATTCTCCAAAGATTGAAATTGGAAGGTTAATGGATACTTCATTTTGTTTAATATCTGTGCTAGATGGTTGTTCTTGAGCAAAGGCTAAGCAACCCAAAAGACTCATAATCAGTAATGTTCTTTTCATTATTTAAAGATTTTGTACTGTGTAAATATATAATATTTTTTAGAGCTGAACATACTAACTTACAAAAAAAACCTTGAAGGATGTAAGTCCTACAAGGTTTTGATTTTTCCATTAAAGCAGAAAACTTTATTTCTTATGCATGTAATGCACGTTTACCTGTAGCATCTAGTGCTGCTTCTTTCACAGCCTCCATATAAGTAGGGTGAGCATGCGAAATTCTTGCAATATCTTCTGCCGAAGCACGGAATTCCATAGCGGTAACAGCTTCAGCAATCATATCAGCTGCTCTTGCAGATACCATGTGAACTCCTAATACCTCGTCGGTATTGGCATCAGACAATACTTTTACCATACCATCGATGTCGCCACTCGCACGAGCTCTACCTAAAGCTCTAACAGAGAATTGACCTGCTTTATACTCTACGCCTTCTTCTTTTAATTGCTCTTCTGTCTTTCCAACGCCAGCAGCTTCTGGCCATGTATATACCACGCCTGGAATTAAGTTGTAATCGATGTGTGGTTTTTGACCAACTAATTGTTCAGCAACTAAAATACCTTCTTCTTCGGCTTTGTGCGCCAACATCGCTCCGCGAATCACATCACCAATAGCATAGATATTGTCAACATTTGTTTTCAAATGATCATCTACAATAATGCGTCCTCTTTCGTCAAGTTCCACACCTGCATTCTCTAATCCTAAACCTTCTGTATAAGGTTTTCTACCAATCGCCACTAAACAGTAATCTCCTGTAATAGTTTCTAAATCACCTTTTTTATTCTCGAAAGTAACTTCCACCTCGTCGCCTTTTCTCTCTACTTTGGTTACTTTAGAAGATAGGCTAAATTTCATTTTTTGTTTCTTCATCACTTTTAAAAGCTCTTTAGAAACAGCACCGTCCATGCCTGGAACGATTTTATCCATGTATTCAACCACCGTAACCTCAGCGCCAAGTCTTTTATATACAGAACCTAACTCCAATCCAATAACACCACCACCAATTACGATCATGTGTTTTGGAACTTCATTTAAGTTCAAAGCCTCCGTAGAAGTAATGACTCTTTCTTTGTCTAACTCAATAAAGGGTAAGTTAGCAGGCTTAGAACCTGTTGCGATAATAATATTCTTAGATTCAATCTCTACATCACCTTCAGCAGTTGCGATGGAAATGTGAGTCTTATCTTTTATAGTACCTAAACCATGGAAAACAGTGATTTTGTTTTTATCCATTAAAAAATCGATACCCTTAGTGGTAGTGTCAACCACTTTATTTTTACGCTCGATCATTTTATTTACATCAACCTTTAAGTTGTCTAAACTAATGCCGTGCTCTTCAAAATTTTTCTGTGCATTATGAAAATGTTCAGAGGAGTCTAGAAGTGCTTTAGAAGGAATACACCCAACATTCAAGCAAGTACCACCCAATGTATCATATTTTTCAATTAAGGCAGTTTTTAAGCCTAATTGCGCACATCTAATTGCGCCAACGTAGCCTCCAGGACCAGATCCAATTATTGTAACATCAAAATTTTGCATATTTCTTTATTTTGCGTTCAAATTTAAGGAATTCGAATTTAATTGCCTAAAAGAGAAGCGAGAAAGATTGTAGAAAAAAAGGATACAAGATTAAAGAACTAATATCCATAAATTGATATATATTAAATTCAAAATTTTAAACTGGACTGAAATGTAGGAACACAGCCTATAATTTTTAGTTCTAAATTTTGAATAATTCTAAAAATAATAAATACCAAAACTAAAAGTCTAAACCCCACACCCTACGCCCTTCAGCCTAAACTAAGTCGCCGCAAGCATTCCAAATAGGATCATCTGGAGTTGGAGAAGTTACATCTATAATTTCTTTGGTAGTTGGATGTTCAAAGACAACTTTTCTTGCATGTAAATGAATTCCCCCATCTGGATTTGAACGTTTAGCTCCGTATTTTAAGTCTCCTTTAATCACCGCTCCAATCTTCGCCATTTGGGTGCGTATTTGATGCGATCTTCCGGTTTCTAGATTAATTTCAAACAACCAATAATTATCTAATTGCTCCATTAATTTATAATGTAAAATAGCTTTTTTGGCTCCATCCGTTGGTTTGGTATAAACTGTTACCAGATTTTTCTTTGCATTCTTTTTTAAATAATGCTCTAATCTATCTGCCGTAGGAACATTTTTAGCCAGTGGAGTCGTCACAGCCCAATAAGTTTTGTCGACCTCTCTTTTTTTGAACTTTTCGTTCATGCGCGTCAAGGCCTTGCTCGTTTTTGCAAAAATAACGATTCCACTTGTTGGACGATCTAAGCGATGCGTTAAGCCCAGATAAACATTTCCGGGTTTATTATCTCTAACTTTAATGAAAGCCTTGATGTCATCCATCAGAGTTTTATCACCTGTTTTGTCTCCCTGAACCAATTCACCACATTTTTTATTTACAATAATTAAGTGATTGTCCTCATACAAAATATCAGGTGTAGTCATAGTAATATTGATTTTTTAACTATAAGGCTAGTCAAATTAGATCTTAATATTGTTCCTTTTTGTTGGGGAAGTCTATAGATTTTACATCTTCTACATATTTAGTCACGGCGCCTGTAATTTCTGTATAAAGCGACAAATACTGTCTTAAAAATCTAGGATGGAATTCATGGGTCATACCCAACATATCATGAACTACTAAAATCTGTCCATCTACTTCAGAACCTGCACCAATTCCGATGGTAGGGATACTCACAGCAGCGGTAACTTGAGCAGCTAATTTAGCAGGGATTTTTTCTAAAACAATCGCAAAACAACCTAATTTTTCTAAAAGTTTGGCATCTTCTATCAATTTTTCTGCTTCCTCTTCTTCCTTCGCTCTAACTTTATATGTCCCGAATTGATAAATACTTTGAGGTGTTAAACCTAAGTGACCCATAACAGGAATGCCCGCATTTACAATTTTAGAAATGGATTTTTTTACCTCAGAACCGCCTTCTAACTTAATGGCATGAGCACCACTTTCTTTCATGATTCTCACAGCGGAATCCAAAGCTTTTTGAGGATCTGATTGATAAGAACCAAAAGGTAAATCAACTACTACCAAAGCTCTTTCTACGCCTCTAACCACTGATTGCGCATGGTAAATCATTTGATCTAAAGTGATCGGAAGAGTAGTTTCATGTCCAGCCATAACATTAGATGCTGAATCACCAACTAAAATTGCATCGATGCCACCTTTGTCAACCATTTGAGCAATCGTAAAATCGTATGCCGTAAGCATTGCAATCTTTCGATTTTCAAATTTCATTAATCTTAAGGTCTCTGTAGTGATTCGTTTTATATCTTTGTTTATGGACATGTTGTGTGTTTTAAAGAGGTAAAGATAATAAATATAGATATAAGGATAGGAAATGCAGAAACAAATTAATAGCTATAAACCATTGGTGTTCGCTGGTGTTTTTGTTTTAGCCGTATGGATTTTGGTAAATTCTCTAGGTAATTGGATGTATTTCACACATGAATTTTATCCCGCTTTCTATAAAATGTTCTATCCGCTATATTCTATCTTATTTGGTTGGATTCCGTTTTCAATTGGGGATATATTCTATGCTTTACTGTTCGTATCTCTTATCGCATCTTTAGTAATCATGTTAAAATGCTTTCTATTGGGCCAGAAATGGCGAGGAATACGGGTATTGGCTAGGCTAATTAAATTAATTTCTTTTTTATATTTATTATTTCACATGGTTTGGGGATTTAATTATTATAAACCCAACTTAAGTGAAAAATTAAAGGGTCAGAAATATAGTTTAGAAGAATTAAAGAGTATTGCTGAGTATAGCTTAGAAAATAGTTTAGTCTTAAGAGAAAATTTGGAAGAGGATAGAGAAGGTGTCCTCAAATTCAAAAGAAAAGAATTTTATATGGATTTGCCAACTAATTTAAATTTAAGAGATATAGACTTAAAATACGCCAAACTTCCTGCTAACAGTGTAAAGAAATACTCTTTGTATAGTATAATGATGAGATACTTTGGAGTGAGCGGTTATTACAATCCATTTTCTGGTGAAGCACAGGTAACCAGGCTAATTCCAACTACTAACATGCCTGTAACCATGGCCCATGAACAAGCGCATCAAATGGGCTACGCCACAGAATATGAAGCTAATTTTATTGGTTATTTGACCTGTATGCAAAGCTCTGATGATAAATTAAAATACACAGCAAATTTCAAAGCATTAAAATACTCATTAAGAGAAATTTACCCTCAAGACTCATTGTTTGTTCGTGAACAATTGGATGCATTCAGCGATGGAATGAAACGAGATTATCAAGCGGAAAGAGATTTCTATAACAAATATTCGGGGCGTGCTGATCGTATTTTTTCTGCGATGAATAATGCTTACTTAAAAGCCAATAATCAAGAAGAAGGAATAGAAAGTTATAATCGCTTTGTTGAACTTTTGGTAGGATATTTTAGAACTGAAAAAGCTTCTATTTTATATAAAGAATAAAATTAATCCTCCACATCATCAAAATAAGATTTCAAAGATAGAATCTCAGCTTTTATTTTCTCTAATCTAAAAACCAATTCAATTTCATCTTCTAGGTGTTGATCTTCCTCCAGTGCAACACGAGCACCCTCTAATGTGTAGCCACGTTCTTTCACGAGATGATAGATGATTTTTAGGTTTTTAATATCCTTGGGTGTAAACAGACGATTTCCTTTTTTGTTTTTCTTGGGTTGAATAATATCAAACTCTTTTTCCCAAAAGCGGATTAGCGAAGCATTCACGTCAAAAGCACGTGCTACTTCGCCAATCGAATAATATAACTTATCTGGTAAATTAATCTGCATCAATCCAAAGATACAGTCATTTTTTGAGATTTTTCAAATAATACTTTAAATTCATCTGGATTTACGTCATCATAGAAAAAACTAATCGGATCAATCTTCTCTCCATCCTTATGAACTTCGTAGTGCAAGTGTGGTCCTGAAGATAATCCTGTATTTCCAACATATCCGATGACATCACCACGTTGAACTTTTTGGCCTTTACGTGTTTTGATTCTGCTCATGTGACCATAAAGCGTTTCGTATCCATAGCCATGATCTAAAACAACTACGTTTCCATATCCTCCCATATTACCCGCAACTTTCACTCTGGCGTTTCCAGTAGCATAAATAGGCGTTCCTGTTGGTGCAGCGAAATCTGTACCCCAGTGCATTTTCCCGATCTTAAGAATTGGATGCAGACGCATTCCATAACCAGATGCCATTCTATTTAATTGCTTGTTAGAAACTGGTTGAATCGCTGGAATATGTTTGAACATTTCTTCCTTATCCTTAGCAGCCACCAAAACATCATCTAATGATTTTGATTGAACTACTAATCTTTTGTTGATAATATCTAAATTCTTAGAAGTCTCAGTTACTAAGTCTGCGTAAGTTAAATCAGAGAAATTAGCATAACGATCCGTTCCACCAAAACCTGCTTTTCTTACATCGTTAGGAACAGGTGCTAATTCAAAGAAAGAACGATAAATATTATCATCTCTTTCTTCCAAATCAGATAAAACGGTTTGAGTTTGCTCGAATTTTTTGTTTAATAATCTATACTGTAACTCCATTTTCTCTAACTCGTTGGCCAACTTTGCTTGACCATAAGTTTTAGGTTTTACTAAATAATGGTAGCCTAAAGCTGTACCAATAGCTGAGAAAAATAAAGTTAAGAAAACCACTGATAGAATCAGTTTTGCGGTGTTTCTTTTAGATTTTTTGACTGGAATTAAATCCCCCGTATCTTTGTCGAAATAGAATTTCTTTTTCTTCATATTGAATGCTGAAATTGTAGCAACATCCGTATATTTGCGTCCGTTGCGATGCAAATTAATACAATTTCTATTTAAATGATAGTTAAAAAAATCCTAAATCATTATTAAGAATTTATGAAGTCGAATGAAATAAGAGCCAAATTTTTAAATTTCTTTCAATCAAAAGAGCATAAAATTGTGCCATCCGCACCTTTAGTCTTGAAAGATGATCCTACCTTAATGTTTAGTAACTCAGGTATGACTCAATTCAAAGACTATTTTTTAGGGTATCAAACACCGATTTCAAATCGAATTGCCGATACACAAAAATGTTTGCGTGTTTCGGGTAAGCACAATGATTTAGATGATGTTGGTAAAGATACTTATCACCACACCATGTTCGAAATGTTGGGAAACTGGTCGTTTGGTGATTACTTTAAAAAAGAAGCTATTGAATGGTCTTGGGAATTATTGACCAAGGAATTCGGTATTTCTAAAGACAATATATATGTTACCATTTTTGAAGGTGATGATTCTGAGAACTTAGAAAGAGATCAAGAGGCTTATGATTTTTGGAAAGAACATATTTCTGAAGATAGAATATTAAACGGTAATAAAAACGATAACTTCTGGGAAATGGGCGAGCAAGGACCTTGTGGACCATGTTCAGAAATTCACGTAGATATTCGTTCGGCTGAAGAAAAAGCTGAAGTAGACGGTAAAACTTTAGTTAATATGGACCATCCTCAAGTGATTGAGATTTGGAATCTTGTATTTATGGAGTTTAACCGCAAAGCAAACGGAAGTTTAGAAAAACTGCCTCAGCAGCATGTGGATACGGGAATGGGCTTTGAACGTTTGTGTATGGTGTTACAAGGAAAGACATCTAATTATGATACCGATGTATTTACGGATTTAATTGCTGAGTTAGAATCTATTTCAAACCAGAAATACGGTAGTAGCCAACCAGTAGATATGGCCATTCGCGTAGTGGTAGACCACGTCAGAGCAGTTGCTTTTGCTATCGCAGATGGACAATTGCCATCCAATAATGGTGCGGGTTATGTTATCAGAAGAATTTTACGTCGAGCTATTAGTTATGGATATAGAAACTTAGGGATGAGCGAACCTTTCATTCATAAGTTAATTCCTGTTTTGGCAAAGCAAATGGGTGAAGCTTTCCCAGAGTTACCAAAACAGCAGAAATTAATCAATGATGTTATTTTTGAGGAAGAAAGAAGTTTCCTTAGAACTATTGAACAAGGTTTAGTTCGTTTAGATAATTTAATTTCTAATTCAGAAGGCAAAGTATTGAGCGGAACTGACGTATTTGAGTTATACGATACTTTTGGATTTCCACCAGATTTATCAAGAATTATTGCAGAAGAAAAAGGTTTTTCTATCGATGAAAAAGGCTATGAAGAAGAAATGGCAAAACAGAAGAAGCGCTCACAAAAAGCTTCGGCTACAGCCACATCGGATTGGGTAATGATAGACCCTAATGCCAATGAATCTTTTGTTGGTTACGACCGAACCGATGGTGAAGTAAATATCACACGTTATAGAAAGGTTGAAAATAACAAAGGAGAATTTTATCAAATTGTTTTAGACCAAACGCCTTTCTATGCAGAGAGTGGTGGGCAAATAGGAGATAATGGATTCTTAATCGCAGGAGATGAAAAAGTTGAAGTTCTTGATACTAAAAAGGAGAACAATTTAATTATTCATATTACTAAAGATTTACCTGAGGTAAAAGAAGGTTTAACTGCGAAAGTAAATGTTAAGCGCAGAAATGATATCATGAAAAATCACTCTGCGACTCACTTATTACACCAAGCGCTTAGAACCGTATTAGGTGAACATGTTCAGCAAAAAGGAAGTTTCGTTGGTCCAGATTATTTAAGATTCGATTTTTCACATTTTTCTAAATTAACCGAAGAAGAATTAAAACAAGTTAACGACTTTGTTAATAATAAGATTAAAGAACATTTAGACTTAATCGAAGATCGCGCGATGGCATTTAATGATGCTATTGATGCGGGTGCTATCGCTCTTTTCGGCGAGAAATATGGCGATGTAGTTCGAATGATTAAGTTTGGTGATTCTGTTGAGCTATGTGGTGGAACTCACGTTGTGAATACAAGTGATATCTATTTATTCCAAATTGTTTCTGAAAGTTCATCAGCTGCTGGGATTCGTAGAATTGAGGCAATTACAGGTGATAAAGCTTTAGCTTATTTTAAAAACTTCGAACAACAATTCAGACAAGTTGAAGATAAATTAGGCAAGCCAAAAGATGTTTTAGCTTCTTTAGAAAAGCTTCAGAATGAAAATGATAGGCTGAAAAAGGAAATTGAAAATTATAAATTACAAGAAGCCAGAAATCAAAAACAAGTTTGGAAAAATCAAGTTCAAACCTATGGTGATCTAAATGCAATTTTGATTGAGACTTCTATGGATAATGCATTAATCAAGGACTTGGTATTTCAATTAAAAGCTGAAATTGATAATTTATTTATCGTTGTGGCTAATTCATATCAGGATAAACCAACGATTTCTGTAGGAATGTCTGACAGTGTGTTGAAAGAAAAATCTTGGAATGCTGGAAACCTAGTGAGAGAATGGGCAAAAGAAATTAAAGGAGGCGGAGGAGGCCAACCTGTTTTTGCAACCGCAGGAGGAAAAGATGTGAATGGTTTGTCTAAAGTATTAGAGCTTGCCAAAGAATTATTAGATTAAAACATTGTTTAAGTTAATAAAAGAAAATGCAGTTTTCCAGGTTGAAGACTGCATTTTTGTTTAAAATATATTACATGAAAATCAATACCAATAGAGTTGTAGCAGTATGGCTTCTTAGACTTATTTTAGGCTTTATATTTATGATGCAAGGCTATGGAAAAGTCTTTACTTGGGGTATGGAGAACGTAATCAACGCTGAATTTTTTAATGGTACTTTTAAGGGGATACTACCAGACTTCGTTATACAAGCAACTGCCTATTATACCTCATATATTGAGCTAATTGGCGGTCTCATGTTGGTTTTAGGATTGCGGGTTAATTATGCATTATATGCATTAGGTTCTGTATTGGTAATCGTTACATTTGGTCATGGATTAGCTGAACCTATTTGGAATTTATCACATGTTTTTCCTAGGACCGTTTTATTGATTGCTTTACTGATTTTACCGCAAGAATGGGATAAAATTTCACTAGATTATATATTAAAAAGAAATAAGATTTAAATCATCTTAATTACTTATCTAATTTTTATCATTCCTGAAATGATGGGGTTTAACTAATTTTGCAAACTCAATTTCAAATGGTTTAGAAGTTATTTTAATAGTCTTTATCATCATGAACTGTATTGCAGGAGTAATAGAAAACTAAAAAAATGCGCAAACATAAGACCTTAAGGATTTTCATATTATTCTTTGTTTTAGCAATTCAGGTTTGTTTTTTGGTTTTAACTGTATTAGAAAACTTCGAAGCCAATATTTGGTCGGTCAGTATTTTAGCGTCCATTATTACTTTTCTCATAGTATTAGCTACTAGATTTTTGGATTTACATCATGAAGAATATGATTATGAGAAAATTTCGGTAGCCTTATGGGTGCCTGTTGGAGGACTTTTGTGCTATCAATTACATACAAGCACAGATTTATCCAATGTAGTTTCTTCGGCTTTGGTAGGACTCGGGGCGTCGTTTTTACCAACTATTAATTCTAAGTCTGATTATTTAAAGAAGCTTCCGGCTGCCATTTATTGCGGAACGTTTATAGGAATGACTAGCATGGCAGTGCAATCCTCTATGCTTATGATACTCGTAGCTGGATTAGTTTCTGGTGTACTATATATTCTTGGAAAGAATATTTTTGTGGGTGTAGGCGGAAAATTAGGTACCATCGCCTTTGTTGGTGTAGTTGTTTTAGCTGTAATAGAAAGAATTCTATGAATATTTTAATCTTAATCATTTTTGGAGTTCTAGGAGCAGTCTCAACTTATTATGCAAGTGAAAGATTTGAAATAAGCACAGTTCGATCTTCGGCTTTGTTGTCCTTGGTAATAGGATTGTTTTTCTATTTATTTCCGAATCTTTTAAATACATTTTTAACGAATAATATTCCATTAGTTTTCTTTGGAACCTCTTTTATTGGGATGGTTTCACCTCAAATAAATATGGGATATAAACGATTAATGATTGCTGGAGCAATTTTTCCATTATTATTTATTTTTAAAAGTGATTTTTTCGAAGGTTTTGGTGGGGCACTAGGTGCATTAGCATTTATTTCTTTGTTGGCTACCTTAAGTTTTTCTGATTTATTAATGAACAAGAGAAATATTTTAAAGAGTATCGTTTATGTTAAAAACAAAGTGAAGAAGTAGTTAAACCTCAATGATGGTCACAATTATCATCTCACTTTAGCGCATTTATCCTGATGCCGATTTACCGACATTCCTTTTTACTTTTTAATTATTGAACAAACTCGTCTATCCGACATTTTGTCATGTTTTTTTGGATTGGTGTTTTATTTGAAATCAGACCAATCAAATCAGATTTAATATGAAAAAAGGAAATATTAATGTTTCGGTGGAGAATATTTTCCCACTCATTAAAAAGTTTTTATACAGCGACCACGAGATATTCTTAAGAGAATTAATTTCGAATGCAACCGATGCAACGCTAAAGTTAAAACACCTTAACAATATTGGAGAAGCTCAAATTGAGTATGGAAATCCAATGATTGAAGTTAAATTAAATAAAGAAGACAAAACGCTTCACATTATCGACCAAGGTATTGGTATGACGGCTGAAGAGGTTGAAAAATATATTAACCAAGTTGCCTTTTCAGGGGCAGAAGAGTTCTTAAATAAATATAAAGACTCTGCAAGCGACTCAGGAATCATTGGACACTTTGGTCTAGGTTTCTATTCTGCGTTTATGGTGGCAGAAAGAGTAGACATTATTACAAAATCTTACCAAGATGGTGCGCAAGCAGTTAAATGGAGCTGTGATGGAAGTCCTGAATTCACGATTGAGGAAACTGAAAAAGAAGATAGAGGAACAGAAATCGTTCTACATATTGCAGAGGATTCAACAGAATTCTTAGAAGAAGCAAGAATCAGAGAGCTTCTAATGAAGTATAACAAGTTTATGCCGATTCCGATTAAATTTGGAACTAAAACAGAAACTTTACCACTTCCTGAAGATGCTGCAGAAGATGCAACACCAGAAACCAAAGAAGTTGATAATATCATCAATAATCCAAATCCAGCCTGGACTAAAACACCAACGGACTTAACAGATGAGGATTATTTAAACTTCTATAGAGAATTATATCCAACTCAACTTGAAGAACCACTTTTCTGGATTCACCTTAACGTAGATTATCCGTTTAATTTAACTGGAGTTTTATTCTTCCCAAGATTAGGAAACAATATAAACATAGATCAGGACAAGATTCAATTATATCAAAATCAAGTTTACGTAACCGACGAAGTAAAAGGAATTGTTCCAGATTTTTTAATGTTACTGAGAGGTGTAATTGATTCTCCAGATATTCCATTAAATGTTTCTAGATCATACTTACAAGCTGATGGAGCGGTTAAGAAAATCTCACAATACATCACACGTAAAGTTGCCGATAAGCTAACTTCTTTATTAAATGAAGACCGCGAAGGATTTGAGCAAAAATGGAATGATATAAAAGTTGTTTTAGAGTATGGCGTTGTTTCTGAAGAGAAATTCGCTGATAAATCAGATAAATTTATGCTTTACCCAACTGTAGACGAAACTTACTTCACTTGGGAAGAGTTAAATGCCAAAATAAAAGACAACCAAACCGATAAGGATGGAAATTTGGTAGTTTTATATGCTTCTGATAAAGATAGTCAGGATACTTATATTTCTACAGCTAGAGATAAGGGCTACGAAGTATTGTTATTAGACTCTCCAATTGCATCACATTTTATTCAAAAATTAGAACAAACCAATGAAAAAGTTCAATTGGTGCGTGTGGATGCAGATCACATCAATAACTTAATCAAGAAAGATGAAGTAGTTGTTTCTAGATTAACGGATGATCAAAAGAAGAATTTAAAAGCAAGCCTTGAAAACACAATCGACAAAGAGAAATATACTGTTCAATTAGAAGATTTAGATAGTTCAGACGCTCCGTTTGTTATCACACAACCTGAGTTTATGCGCAGAATGAAAGATATGCAAAAAACAGGTGGTGGAGGAATGTTCGGTATGGATAACTTCCCAGAAATGTATAACCTGGTAGTGAACACCAACAGTAATCTAGCCAATGAGATTTTGGAGAAACCAGAAGATCAAAAAGCAGAAGTAATTAATCAAGCTTTAGATTTAGCTAAACTTTCTCAGAATTTATTGAAAGGAAAAGAGCTAACCGACTTCATCAATAGAAGTTTTGCTTTGTTGAAATAATTAACGCAAGTTTTCCATTGATTTAAATAAATTAAACCTGCTCGTTTAAAAAATGAGCAGGTTTTTTAATGACTTAAACTGATGTTTATAAATTTGTATAAAGTCTTGAATTGATTGTATTTGAAGTCGGCAAAGCATTCAAAATTAAATACAAATTAAAACATAAACTACAGAGATAATTTTCTCAATTGAATCGCTGTTAATACTTTTTTGGTATATAATGGAAAGTCAGCATTTTGAAGCCAACTAAAATAACCTTTATCCTTCTCTAAAACGTCCTCTACTTTTTTGCCTTTATACTTACCGAATTTGAAAATTTCTTGACCATCATCGTCATAGCCAATAAACCCTGCGAAATCTGCATTCTCAAAATGTTGAGAATATTCACTCAAGAAATCAATACTATTTTCTAACTCTTCATATTTAGCAATCTGAGCTTTTAAAATTTCATAGGTTGCCAAGGTATCAGCTTCGGCACTATGCGCATTGATTAAATCTTTATCGCAATAGAATTTATAAGCAGCTGATAAATTTCGTGGTTCCATTTTATGGAAAATAACCTGCACATCGATAGGTCTACATTTTTTTAAATCCAAATCTTGACCAACACGCAATAATTCCTCTGCCAATAAGGGAATATCAAATCGATTGGAGTTAAAACCAGCAACATCCGATCCTTCTATCATTTGCACCACTTGTGGCGCAAGTTCTTTGAAAGTAGGCTTATCTTCTACATCCTCATCTGTAATGCCGTGTATAGCTGTTGTTTCAGGTGGAATTGGCATCTCTGGATTTACTAGCCAAGTTCTGCTTTCTTTCTCTCCCGATGGATAAACTTTTAAAATAGCAATTTCAACAATGCGATCTTTGCTCACATTAATTCCAGTAGTTTCTAAGTCGAAGAAGCAAATCGGTTTGGTTAAGTTTAATTTACGCATGTACAAAGGTTTTTTTGAAGATAATAGATAGAATAATATAAATTAGAATAATAGGAGCAAGGGCCGACAATCCCATGAATATCAATAATAACACAGCCGATCCTAATAAAATGATTTGTGGAAAAATGTCCTTCAATTTCATTGATTTCATTTTAAAAGAAAACAATGGAATATCTGCCACTAATATAAAACTTGAAATTATGGTTAATGCGATCAATGAATTAAAAGCATAGGTTTCCATAAACTCTTTGGATAAGGTCTCCGTTAAAATAAATAAACCAAATATTAATATGGTATTCGCTGGTGTTGCTAAACCTTTAAAATAAGTAGTTTGGGTAGTGTCAACATTAAATTTTGCTAATCTTAATGCTGAAAATAAGGTGATTAATAAGCCAAAAAATGCCACCGCTGGAAACATAACTGAAGTGCTTTGACTTGCATCAGCCAACATTTTGGTCATTAAAAATCCCGGGAAAACGCCAAAGGTCACCATGTCTGCCAGTGAATCGAGTTGTAAACCAATCGGAGAAGCCACATTCAACCAGCGAGCCACCATTCCATCGAGCAAATCGGCGACTAAAGAAATACCCAATAAAATCATTACAATTTCATTGTAGTTATGATCATTTTTAAATTCAAAAACACTGTAAAATACAGTAATATAGACTAATATACATCCGCTAAATAGATTGATAAGCGTAAGTAGGTTAGGAATATGTTTTTTTATACTCATATATGCGAAGATAAGAGTTTTAAGCAATATTAGTTAGAATTTGGTGTTTAATACAAAAGCAACGATTTTTGTGCTTTATTCATCTATATGCAAAAGTTTGGTTTACTTATTCTACTCATGTGTGCGGTACAAGTTACAGCACAATTTCGCTCGTATTCAAACGAATTCTTGAACATTGGAGTAGATGCACGGGCTTTTGGTATGGGAAACGCCGTTGTGGCCAATATTGGTGATGTAAATTCAACTTACTGGAACCCTGCAGGTTTAGCGCAAATCGGAGATAGATGGCAAGGTGCTGCCATGCATGCTGAGTATTTCCAATCCATTGCAAAGTATGACTACTTAGCAGCAGCAATTCCATTGGACAACAGAAATGCAATAGGGGTTTCTTTGTATCGTTTTGGGGTGGATAATATATTGAACACAACGGAGTTGATTGATAATCAAGGAAATATAGATTATGATAGAATTTCAACTTTTTCGGCAGCAGATTATGCATTACAAATGTCTTATGGTGGAAATTTCTTTAACATAGAAGATGTGAACTTTGGTTTAAACGCCAAGTTGGTTTATCGTAATGTTGGGAAATTCGCGAATGCCTTTGGTTTTGGATTAGATGCTGGAGCACAATATAGGAAAGGTGATTTTGCAGCCGGAATTATGGTGAGAGATATAACTTCTACTTTTAATGTTTGGAGTGTAAATCAAGACGAATTAAATCAATTGACGATAGATGGAATTGTTTTGAATGAGCCACCAGAAGAAACCATGGAGCTTACTTTGCCTAAAATTCAATTAGGAGTAAGTCAAAAAGTTCATTTTTCTGATAAATTCACTGGTTTGGGTGAGTTAGATTTAAATTTTAAATTAAGAGAAACCAATGATTTAGTTTCTGCATCCAATTTGAGTTTTTCTCCTGCGGCAGGTATCGAGGTAGCATATGATGAAATGATTTTTATTCGTGCGGGTGTAAATAATTTCCAGAAAGTAGAGAATTTTGATGGAAACCAAGAGTTTCAGTTTCAACCTAATATTGGTTTAGGTTTTAAATATAATGGAATTTCAATCGACTACGCCTTAACAGATATTGGAGATCAAAGTGTGGCGCTTTATTCAAATATATTCTCTATTAAAATAGATATGGCAGAGTTTTATTAAAGAGTTTGATCTTAATTTTTTTTAAAATCAATCAATTTCTAAAGCAAGGGTCTGTAGATTTTATTTATCTTTAAATCATGAAAAAATTTCTCATAACGGGCGGCGCAGGATTTATAGGCTCACATTTGGTGGAGAATTTATTAAATAAAGGTCATCATGTAGTTGTAGTTGATAATTTTCACGATTTTTATAGTTATAAAATTAAGCTTAAAAATTTAGCTGAAGCCATAGGAGTTTCCTTGAAATTAAGTTATAATAACAAAATGGAGGATATAGAAGAATTTACGAAATACAGTACATCTTCTAACTTCAAGTTAATATATGGAGACATTAGAGATGAAGGAATTTTAGGCGACTTATTCGAAACCGAACATTTTGATATGGTGGTGCACTTAGCTGCTTTGGCCGGCGTTCGTCCATCGATAGAAAATCCTATTGCGTATGAATCCGTCAATGTAAAGGGTAGTATGCTTTTGTTCGAGATGTGCAAAAAGTGGGATGTTAAGAAATTTGTTTGTGCTTCGTCGTCATCAGTTTATGGGAATAATGCGAAAGTTCCATTTGAAGAAACAGATATTGTAGATTTTGCAATTTCACCTTACGCAGCCACGAAGAAGTCTGTTGAAGTTTTAGGACATGTTTATCATTCTTTATACGGGATAGATATGTTTCAACTAAGATTTTTCACCGTTTATGGACCGAGACAACGACCAGATTTAGCTATTCACAAGTTTACCAGATTAATTGATAAAGGAGAGCCTATTCCATTTTTTGGAGATGGAAGTACGGCGAGAGATTATACCTATGTAGATGATATTATGGATGGTGTATTGAAATCTATAGATTATATATTCGAAAAAGAAAAAGTCTATGAGATTGTAAACCTAGGTGAGAGTCAGGTGATTAACTTAAAACAAATGTTAAGCACCATTGAAACTACTTTAGGCAAAAAGGCAAAAATCAATCAATTACCCATGCAACCAGGTGATGTAAATGTTACTAATGCAGACATTTCTAAAGCTAAAAGACTCATCGATTATCAACCTAAAACAAGTTTTGAGGAGGGTATTAAAAAGTTTGTTGCTTGGTATAACTTAGAAACCATTTCTTAATGAAAAATTTATTTAGTGTATCGCTTTTATTTCTTGTTGGATTTATTTCTGCACAGGAATATTACTTTAATCGTTTGATTCAATATGAACAAAATGGTGATGAAAAAATTCAGATATTATTTAACTCAGAGAACAAAGATTATTTTTTATTTTTAAATGATTCTAGCGATGAAGTTACGGCAGATTTGTTTGATAAAGCCTCAAAGAAAATTCATACTTATACGGTAAAACGTCCGCAAGAAAAGAATGGTTTAATTTATACCTATGTATATGATTCTTCAGATAAATTATTAAAATCGAAACCCAATGAAAATTTGGTGTATGATTTTAGGACCAAAAGAGATGATGGATACTATAGGTTTGCGGATTTAACAATCCATGAAAGTGAAAATGAAGATCAACCCGTAATTACTGCAGATTTAACCATGCGCTACACCCACGAAAGTAAATTTGAGATATTTAATTTATGTTGTTTATTAGGTGCTGATTATGTTGACTTACTAATGCCAGATGACAAGTTTGTGGTAGTACGAGCTAAAATTAGAGATCGTTCAAATCAAACTCAAGACTATAAATTGATTAGTGAACAGGTTATACAGTTTACATTAAGGGTACCCGAGAAGATAAAATAAGCTAATCTTAAGGGAAGACTCCTCTTTCAATATAAGTTTGTTCAAGTCTCTTTAGGGCAACTACATAAGCCGCTGTACGCATATCTGTATCATACTTATCCATTACAGAAATCACTTTATCGAAAGAGGTTTCGACTTTGTCTTCTAATTTAACCAGAACATCACTAATCTTCCAGATCTCTGACCTTCTATTCTGAAGCCATTCAAAATAGCTTCCAATCACACCTCCGCTGTTGCAAAGGATATCTGGAATAATAGCAATTCCTTTATCAATTAAAATTTGTTCGGCATCAGATTGCGTAGGACCATTTGCGCCTTCTGCAATTAGGGGAGCTTTAATACTCTTAACATTTTCCATGTTAATCTGATTTCCGAGAGCTGCTGGAATCAGAATATCACAATCGATTCCGAAAAAGTCTTCATCACTAAATTTATCCGCATTTGGAAATCCAACGATGCCTTGATTTTGCTGATTGTATTCTGATAACTCTTCCGGATTAATTCCATTTTCATTGTAGATAGTACCTGTATGATCCTGAACACCTGTAAGTATGGCGCCTGTTTTAGCCATGAAATGAGATGCCCAATAGCCCACGTTTCCAAATCCCTGCACAATATATTTTTTTCCAATAAGATTAATATCTTTCAGCTTTGCCCATTTTTTTATGGTGACTACAACCCCAAAACCTGTGGCACGATCTCTACCTTCTAGACCACCCGAAACAACAGGTTTACCAGTAACAACATGGTAGTTAGAAAATCTTTGACTTGGAGCTTTATTAGAAGAAAAAGTATCAGCAATCCAAGCCATTATTTGAGAATTAGTACCAACATCGGGCGCTGGAATATCATAATCTGGTCCTATATTATCTCCTAAAGCATAAGTAAACCTACGCGTAATTCTTTCTAATTCTGATGGAGAATAAGCTTTGGGATCGATTTCAATTCCTCCTTTTCCACCGCCATAGGGTAGACCAGCCAATGCCGTTTTCCATGTCATCCAAGTGGCTAATGCTCTGGCAGAGTCAATATCTAACGTAGGATGATACCTCAAACCTCCTTTGTAAGGGCCTAATGCATTATTGTGTTGAACACGATAGCCGGTAAAAACTTCAATACTTCCGTCATCTAATTTGGCCGGAAAGTGAACCATAACTTCGTTTTGTGTCGTGGCCAATATTTTTCTAACCCCAGGGTTAAGTTGAATAGTGTCTGCTGCTTTATTGAACTCGGCCATTACGTTTTCGTACATTCCGGTTCTTTTTTTGATGGCAGTTTTGCTTGTCATGGATGATGGTTTTATAGAAATATGATATAAATTTAGTTAAAGTTCATAAGACTATCATTAAGATTAATTCATTTTTTTTGTTCAATTTTAAAATAACTTAAGAATAAGATCATCTTAAATGTATAAAAATAAATTTAGCATCATTTTAAAAACGATTAATGAAATTTAATTTTTGCATAAACTAAGGGTATGCAGGTTGTTTTGAGTTAAATATGGTAAAGCGATTAATCCATAGAAATATACACTTTATACAGGAAAACTAACACTTTATACAATTTTTCACACCGTTCATACATTTATAGATTCAACCGGAACATATTCATGTTATATTTGTTCTAAGAAATAAAAGGAATAACAGAATTACTAATTAACCATAATTCCTATTTTAAAAAGCTAAAAGTCCTTTCATTAGAGAATAAAAAAACTCAACTTTTATTATAAACATTCTAACTATTCTAATGATTTTGATTTACTCTATTGAAAGGCTTTAGTTTAAAGTAAACTCAATTTTTTTCATAAAAAAAAATCTGCTTGTCCTCGACAAGCAGATTTTGATTTAAATAGATTTTCTTAAACTCGAAAATTAACCCACACTTCCTTCTAAGCTAATTTCTAGTAATTTTTGCGCTTCAATTGCAAATTCCATTGGTAGTTTATTTAATACCTCTTTGCTAAATCCATTTACAATTAATGCAATGGCTTTCTCATCGTCAATACCTCTTTGATTACAATAGAACATTTGATCTTCCCCAATTTTTGATGTAGTAGCCTCATGCTCTAATTGCGCCGTATCATTGTGAATCTCAATATAGGGGAAAGTATGTGCACCACATTTGTTACCCATTAACAAGGAGTCACACTGGGAGAAGTTTCTCGCTCCGTGTGCATTCTTGGTTACTTTTACCAAACCTCTATAGGAGTTTTGTGAGTAACCTGCAGAAATACCTTTAGAAATAATGGTAGACTTGGTATTCTTACCGATGTGAATCATTTTGGTCCCTGTGTCCGCCTGCTGGTAATTGTTGGTTACTGCTACAGAATAAAATTCACCCACAGAATTATCACCTTTTAAAATACAGCTTGGGTATTTCCAAGTTACAGCTGAACCTGTTTCGACTTGTGTCCAAGAAATCTTGGAGTTGGTATGCGCAATTCCTCTTTTCGTTACAAAATTATAAACACCACCTTTTCCTTCCTTGTTCCCAGGATACCAGTTTTGAACCGTAGAATATTTAATTTCAGCACCGTCCATAGCAATCAATTCAACTACAGCAGCGTGCAGTTGGTTTTCGTCTCTAGATGGCGCAGTACAACCTTCTAAGTAAGAAACGTATGAATCTTCATCCGCAATTAATAAAGTTCTTTCGAACTGACCAGTACCTGCTTTATTAATTCTGAAATAGGTAGAAAGCTCCATAGGACATTTTACACCTTTTGGAATATAGCAGAAACTACCATCAGAGAAAACAGCAGAGTTAAGCGCGGCATAGAAGTTATCTCCTCTTGGCACAACAGTTCCAATGTATTTCTTAACTAAATCTGGATGCTTTTGAATAGCATCTGAAATAGACATAAAAATAATTCCTTTTTCCTTTAGCGTCTCTTGAAAAGAAGTAGCCACGGAAACAGAATCAATTACCACGTCCATGGCAACACCTGTTAAACGCTTTTGCTCATTTATTGAAATTCCAAGACGTTCAAAAGTTCTCAATAACTCAGGATCAACTTGATCTAAAGATTCAAGTTCAGGTTTCTTTTTAGGCGCTGCAAAATATTTAATAGCATTAAAATCAGGTTTCTCATAATTTACATTCGCCCAATCTGGTTCTTCCATGTTCTGCCAGATCTCAAAGGACTTCAATCGCCATTCAGTCATCCATTCTGGTTCATTTTTTCTCGCCGAAATCATACGAATAATCTCCTCGTTCAATCCTACAGGGAAATCTTCATACTCAATATCAGTAGTGAACCCAAATTCGTATTCTTTATTAGAACTAAGTTCCTCTCTTAAATCGTCTTCTGTATATTTACTCATTTCTATCTTCTTATTTAAGATTAAAATACAATCCTATTATGTTTAAAATTTATACAATTCTTGTGGATTGTCTTTTCTTAAATCTTTTTTTTGAATTGTATTATAATTATTATTTAACCAAATTAATTCGGTTGTCTTCTATTCTTTAAAGTGCAAATGACTCACCACAACCGCAGGTTCTATTCGCGTTTGGGTTATTAAAAACAAAGCCTTTTCCATTTAGTCCACCTGAAAATTCTAAGGTGGTACCAACTAAATAAAGAAATGAACTTTTATCAACTAAGATGCGTACACCGTTATCCTCAAACAATTGATCCTCCTCATTTCGATTTTTATCAAAGTTTAAATTATAAGATAAGCCACTGCATCCGCCACTTGTCACGCTTACACGTACAAAACTTGTGTCTAAAGAAGTACCTTCTTCAGCAAGTAGTTGTTCTATTTTGGTTTTAGCCTGTTCAGAAACTTTAATCATCTTATTTAGATTTATTCTACAAAAATACAAATTTACTAGGGATTTCTAGGTATAGTCCAAATTATGTATGAATTGGTCTATAGATAAAATTTATTAATTACTTAAAGCCTAATTTCATGACCCTTTCAAAGTATTATTATAATAATCTTAACATATTTTTTTTTTAAAGATTTATCAAGTTCTTTTTAGCTTCCTCAAACTCTTTCATCATAGAGAATATAACATCTTCAGCAGAAATAATTTCATTAATTAATGAAGAACCTTGTCCGATTTCTAGTTCACCTTCAATCAAATCACCTTCGAACATGCCTTTTTTTGCACGACCACGACCTAAAAGTTTTTGTAGTTCTTCCTTAGTTGCACCTTCGGCGTAGGCTTGTTGAACTTGTTGCCAAAAATTATTTTTAATGAGTCGTACAGGAGCTAATTCTTTTAACGTAAGATGGGTATCTCCTTCATTCGCTTTAATGATTTCCTGTTTAAATGCATCATGCGAAGAAGCTTCATGAGTTGCTGCAAATCTAGAACCTACCTGAACGCCGTCTGCACCCAAAACCATACAAGCCAACATTTGTTTACCTGTTGAAACTCCTCCAGCTGCTAATAAGGGTATTTTTATATGTTGAGCAACATCTGGAACAAGGCATAGGGTGGTGGTTTCCTCTCTGCCATTATGACCACCTGCCTCAAAACCTTCTGCCACGATGGCGTCTACGCCGGCTTCTTGTGATTTCAATGCAAATTTAACGCTACTTACCACATGAACTACTTTAATTCCTTCCTTTTGAAGCGTAGAAGTCCATGCTTTTGGATTTCCAGCGGAGGTGAAAACAATTTGTACACCTAATTTAATAATGTTTTCCATGTGTTCCTCTATCGAAGGATACATTAGAGGAACGTTTACACCAAAGGGCTTATCTGTGGCAGCTTGACATTTTTGGATGTGCTCAACCAATACATCAGGATACATACTTCCCGAGCCAATTAAACCAAGTCCTCCAGCATTAGAAACCGCTGAAGCTAACTTCCAGCCACTGTTCCAGATCATTCCACCTTGTATGATAGGATACTTTATATTAAAAAGAGAGTTAATTCTATTCGCCATTAATTCTATAATTTAATTCAAAAATAACTTAATTTTTAGGAATCAAAAACCTGAGATAAGAATTGAATTTGAATATGGCAATGAATTTGCTATTTTTGGGAATTAAATAAAAACTTTGAAAATCGAAAGTACTTTGATACTTTTGCAAAAAATAAGAAGATTATGTATTGGACACTAGAATTAGCATCATACCTAAGTGACGCACCATGGCCAGCGACAAAAGACGAGTTAATCGACTACGCTATTAGAACAGGAGCTCCTTTAGAAGTTGTGGAAAATCTTCAGTCAATCGAGGATGAAGGAGATTCATATGAATCTATCCAAGAAATCTGGTCGGACTATCCGACAGACGAGGATTTTTTATGGAATGAAGACGAATATTAAATTTTAGATTTTAAATAACTTAAAACCCTTAGAATAAGGGTTTTTTATTTTTATAAATATAGGTTTGGGGAATGTCTATCGTAATGATCGCCCTAGCTTATTCACTTTGTTTTGATTTAAATTTCAACTGTTTCCAACGCTACCTTTGGCTTAAATGAATTAGGATATTTTTTGGTTTTTAAGATGAACTTTATAATTCATTTCGTATTATAAACTGCAAAAGTGTCATAATTTGTAACTTTGCACGACATTTGAATAAAATCAAACACTTAAACAAAATACACCTGCAATAAATATGGGTTTTTTAGATAAAATTTTAAAAGGATTTCTTGGAGATAAGAATGAAAAAGACGTAAAAGAATTACGTAAATATGTTGACCAAGTCCTTCAAGCTGAACACGAAAAAATAGAAAAACTTTCTATAGATGAATTAAGAGCTAAAACAGATGAGTTCAAACAAAAAATTAAAGACGCTGTAAAAGCGCAAGATCAACAAATTGCGGACTTAAAGGCGAAAGTTGAAGCATCTGAGCAAATCGAGGAAAAAGATGAGTTTTTTCATCAAATCGATCAGTTAAATAAGGCTAAATACGAAATTGAAGAAAAAGTTTTATCGGAATTGCTTCCTGAAGCTTTTGCGGTCGTTAAAGAAACTGCAAAAAGGTTCTATCATAATTCAGAGCTTGAAGTAGAAGCAAAATCTTTTGATAGAGAATTGGCTGGACAAAAGGATTATGTACAACTTTCAGGTGATACCAAAGCTATATGGAAAAATTCTTGGGATGCTGCAGGTAAAGAAGTTATCTGGGACATGATTCACTATGATGTTCAGTTGATTGGTGGTACTGTATTGCATCAGGGTAAAATTGCCGAGATGCAAACTGGTGAGGGTAAAACCTTGGTGGCAACGCTTCCAATTTACTTAAACGCATTAACAGGTAGAGGAGTTCATGTAATTACGGTTAACAACTACTTAGCTCGTCGTGATGCTACATGGATTGGACCAATCATGGAATTCCACGGTCTAAGTATTGACTGTATCGATAATCACCAGCCGAACTCAGAAGGTAGAAGACAGGCTTATAAAAAGGATATTGTTTACGGAACAAATAACGAATTTGGTTTTGATTATTTGCGTGATAACATGGCAACTTCTATGGATAATTTAGTTCAACAAGAATTAAACTATGCTATTATTGACGAGGTCGATTCAGTTTTAATTGATGATGCAAGAACACCATTAATTATTTCGGGACCAGTTCCACAAGGAGATCGTCAAGAATATGATGCCTTAAAACCAACCATCGATAAATTGGTAAGAGTTCAACGAGAAGAATTATCTAAAACTTTGAATGATGCTAAGAAATATTGGAAAGAAGGAAAGTCTAAAGAAGCTGGATTTGAATTATTAAAGGTATTCCGTGGATTACCTAAATATAAGCCATTAATTAAGTTTTTATCTGAAGACGGTACGCGTACTTTGTTACAGAAGACAGAGTCCCATTATATGCAGGACAACAACCGTGAAATGCATAAAATTGATGATCACTTGTATTTTGTGATTGACGAAAAACAAAATCAAATCAACCTGACGGATAAAGGAATTGAATATTTATCTCAAGATAACCAGGATCCTGATTTCTTTGTATTACCTGAAATTGGAGAAGAAGTTGCTAATATCGAGCAATTAGATCTGCCAAAAGAAGAAGAATACGCTAAGAAAGAAGAGTTCTTCCGTGAGTTTGCTATTAAGTCAGAGCGTATTCATAGTATGAACCAACTATTGAAAGCTTACACCTTGTTTGAAAAAGACGTGGAGTATGTTGTAATGGATGGTCAGGTAAAAATTGTTGATGAACAAACGGGTCGTATCATGGATGGGCGTCGTTATTCAGATGGATTACACCAATCTATTGAAGCAAAAGAAAATGTGAAGATTGAAGCTGCTACGCAAACATTTGCTACGGTTACTTTACAGAACTATTTCCGTATGTATAACAAGCTATCGGGAATGACTGGTACGGCGGAAACTGAAGCAGGTGAGTTTTGGGAAATCTACAACCTAGATGTTGTGGTAATTCCTACCAACAGACCCATTGCACGTCAGGATAGAGAAGATAAAATATATAAAACCAACCGCGAGAAATTTAATGCGGTGATTGAAGAAGTTACGCGCTTATCCAAAGACGAAAAACGTCCGGTGTTGGTGGGTACAACTTCTGTAGAAGTTTCTGAGTTATTATCAAGAGCGCTACAAATGCGTAAGATAGAGCACAACGTATTGAATGCTAAGTTGCACAAGCGTGAGGCAGATGTTGTGGCAGAGGCTGGACAAAGTGGAAGAGTAACGATTGCTACGAACATGGCAGGTCGTGGTACCGATATTAAATTATCTGACGAAGTAAAAGCCGCAGGTGGTTTAGCTATTATTGGTACAGAACGACATGACTCTCGTAGAGTTGATAGACAGTTGAGAGGTCGTGCGGGACGTCAAGGGGATCCAGGAAGCTCTCAGTTCTTTGTTTCTTTAGAAGATAGTTTGATGCGTTTATTCGGATCGGAAAAAATTTCTAAATTAATGGATAGAATGGGGCATAAGGATGGCGATGTTTTGCAACATTCTATGGTTTCTAAATCTATCGAAAGAGCTCAGAAAAAAGTTGAGGAGAATAACTTCGGAATCAGAAAAAGATTACTTGAGTATGATGACGTAATGAACAAACAGCGTGAGGTAATTTATACACGTCGTAGAAATGCATTAAACGGTGAAAGACTGGATACCGATATTGCAAACATGATCTATGATACGGTATTCTCTATTGTGAACAATCACAAATCAACGAATAAGTTCAAGGACTTTGAAATGGATTTAATCAAACATTTCACCATGGATTCGCCAGTTACGCCAAAAGAATTCGAGAATAAATCTGAAAATGATTTAGTGAAACTTGTTTTCAAGGCTGCCATGGCAGATTATAAGATGAAAGTTAAAACAACAGCTGAAAAAGTATATCCTGTCGTAGCCAATATCTTCGAAAACAATACTCAGAACTTTCAGCGAATTCAAGTTCCATTTACGGATGGTGCTAAAACGCTTACCGTAGTTTCTGATTTAGAAAAAGCTTATAATTCAGAAGGAAGACAATTAATTAAAGACTTCGAAAAGGGAATTACCTTAGCTTTAATTGATGAGCACTGGAAAGAGCATCTACGCGATATGGATGATTTACGTCGTTCGGTTCAAAACGTTACTTACGAGCAAAAAGATCCTTTGGTTGTTTATAAAGAGGAATCTTTCTAT
Source organism: Weeksellaceae bacterium (assembly GCA_048268105.1). Lineage (GTDB taxonomy): Bacteria > Bacteroidota > Bacteroidia > Flavobacteriales > Weeksellaceae > Profundicola. The sequence continues at coordinate 62,239 of JBLWWH010000009.1, read as the reverse complement.
ATGTTCAGAAACATGTTAGATGAAGTGAATAGAGAAACAATTTCATTCCTATTTAAAGGTGAACTGCCAGCCCCAGATCCTCGTCAGATTCAACAAGCTCGTCAACAAAGAGAAGAGAAGGTTGAAACCAATAGAGGTGAAGATATGAGTCAAAGTTCTCAAGCCAATCAACAGGCTGCTAATCAACAGCGTGCACAGCAAGTAGAAGTGACAGCTCCAAGACAAGTAGTGAAGATTGGAAGAAATGAACGAGTATATATTAGAAATGTAAATTCAGGAGCAAAACAAGAATTAAAATACAAACAAGCAGAGCCTATGATCGAATCAGGTGAGTGGGTTTTGGTTGAAGAATAATTCTTTAACATTATAAAAATTAAAAGGTCAGAGTTTTTCTAAATTCTGACCTTTTTTGTCGTTTTAAATAGTTGTGAATTAGATCTTTTTAATTTTCGCAACCATCCTAGAATTCGGGAATTTTTAATGCCCCAAATTCCCTATTCTTTACTTAACTTAAACTTTTCTCTAGAAGATCCGAAAAGACCTGGATTTTGTTGAATAACTTCAATCTCATTGTCCGATACCTTAGAAACAATAGCTACATGCCCAAATTTATTGAATAGAGTGGGCATATAAATTAGCAAGTTATTCACTTTTGGTTTTGCTTGACTTGGGTTTGTAAACTGTGTTAAGTGTCTTTATATATTGATCTCTCCGTCTTTAAGTGATTTTTCATAAAAATCCTTAGCACGGCGATAACTATTAGGCATTTTGTGGTTTAGGTGTTCATATTAATACCTTTTTACAAATTCAACACATTGGTATTTTAATCCCAAGTTATAACCATCTGGAGTAGTGTTTCTACCCGTCACAGTGTCAACTCCACCATTGTAATATACTTGCACTCCATTCAATTGGTCAATTTCTTGTCCTATTTCTAAAGAGGGATTTACATTGATTTGTTGGATAGACGATACAACTGCAAAAACAACGATATGCAGACCGATGATTATAAAAATCCAGTGTTTTAATTTCAAAAGTTGAAGATTTAAGCGTTTAATAATAAATGAAGATGTGGAAAATCATGACATTACTTTTTACTCCATCTAAGATATATAAAATTATGTAAGTTTAGTAATAGGTTGATTCATAGGGTATGAATAAAAAATATAAATTCGTGGTATTTAAAAATTCATTTTTTAAAATCTAAACCTAAGATGAATTTTTAAAAATAATTAAAGTTTCGGTTAAAAAACACTTCATTGCATGATATTTGAACCTTATATAGTTTCGTATAATATTTTAAGAAATACATCAATCAAAATGAGTAATTTTACCTTAAGAATCCTAAGTTTTCTTTGTTGTATTCCCATGTTGATGAATTGTCAGCAAGCACAAAAATCAGAAAAAATTATAAAACAAGATATGAGTCAAATAGATAAGAGTAATTTAGAATCAGCAACCTTTGGTGCAGGATGTTTTTGGTGTATAGAAGCCGCTTTTGATCAATTAGAGGGCGTCCACAAGGTTCAATCTGGATATGCAGGAGGGCACCAAAAAGATCCAACTTACAAGCAAGTTACTACAGGAGAAACGGGGCATGCAGAAGTGATACAGGTATACTATGACCCAAAAGTCATTTCCTATGAAAAATTATTAGATGCATTTTGGGTTATTCATGATCCAACCCAATTAAATAGACAAGGAAATGATGTGGGAACGCAATATCGATCAGAGATTTTCTATCACAACGATGCTCAAAGAGAATGGGCGGAAAAAGCGATAGCTGAAGAATCTGAGTCAGTGAAATATGCTAATCCTATCGTAACCAAAATTTCTGCATTAGATGGTAACTTTTATCCAGCAGAGGATTATCACACCGATTATTATGAATTAAACAAGACACAACCCTATTGTAGTGCGGTTGTAGCTCCAAAACTACAAAAGTTTTATAAAGTTTTTCATGCTGATTTGAAGCCTGAATATCAATAAAATTATTTTATAGTTTAAAAAAAGTATGAAGACGTATTGAAACTTGACCGATCTATAGATTTAAGTAAACAATTTGAATTGTTATTTATAGGTTTTGCAGTAAATTTACGCCTTCAAAAATCATTCATTTATGTCCTTATTTGAGAATACAGAGGTAGCTTTTAAATTAAAATCAAACAATGAGTTGCGTAAAGCACACGTTATGTTTGTGGCGGTAGACAAAAATTGGTTGACCGATTTTGGGGCTTGGAGTTTACCATGGGCTATTCATATTCCTGGCGTGAAATTCTTGATTAAGAATACAGTTTTTGCACATTTCTGTGGAGGAGAAACAAGAAAGGATTCTATGTTGACCATCGATAAGTTATATTCTCAGAATGTGAAAAGCATCTTAGACTATTCTGTTGAAGGAAAAGAAGATGAAGAAGAATATGAAAACTGCTTTAATGAAATTATGGCGGTTATTGATGATGCGACAGGAAACCCAAAAATTCCTTTCGTTGTATTCAAGCCTACAGGGTTTGGAAGTATTAAAATCTTTACCAAAGTTGGAGCTGGAGAAGCTTTAAATGACAAAGAGCAAAAGGAATGGGATAATATCCGTCGTCGTTTTGATGAAGTTTGTAAGAAATCTTATGAAAATGATGTAACGATTATGATCGATGCTGAGCATTCATGGATGCAAGATGCAGCAGACGATTTAGCTGTTGAATTAATGGAAAAATATAACAAGAAACGTTGTATTGTTGTAAATACACTTCAAATGTATCGTCATGATAGATTAGCTTATTTAAAACAACAATTTGCTAAGGCTGAAAAAGAAAACTATTTCATAGGATATAAAGTTGTGCGTGGTGCTTACATGGAAATCGAGCGCGAAAGAGCAGCTGATAAAGGTTACGAATCACCAATTCAACCAGATAAAGCTTCCACGGATAGAGATTATAATGCAGCAATAGAATTTATTTTTCAACATCGTGATAGAATATCTTTATTCGCTGGAACGCACAATGAATTGAGTTGTAAACTGGTGATGGAAAAAATACAATCTAATAATCTCGAAAAGGATGTTCACAATATTTGGTTTGGACAGTTACTGGGGATGAGTGATAATATTAGTTTTGTATTAGGCGACATGGGTTACAATGTAGCGAAATACGTTCCCTACGGTCCTGTGAAAGACGTAATGCCTTATTTAATCCGTCGTGCACAAGAAAATACTTCTGTTGCAGGACAATCTTCCAGAGAGCTTGGTCTGATTCAAAAAGAACTTGAAAGAAGAAAATTAGCAAAATAGAAAGTTATTTTATAATTGAAAATATTGAGTTTTGAATTAATTTCAGTATTTTCAAATCTTGATAATAATGATTTAGCTTTTCAATAAGTTAAATCATTATTGTCTTTATAACAACTTTATAAACACAGGTCTAATTTGTCTGATAAACAAACATTTGCTGAGATTATTCTACCCTTACCATTAGATGGAACTTTTACGTATGAAGTTCCCTCAGGTTGGGATTTAAAAGTAGGTCAACGTGTAGCGGTACAATTTGGTAAAAGAAAAATTTATACGGGAATCATTCACTCATTCCATCATAATAAACCAGAATTATACAAGACAAAATTTATTCAATCAATTTTAGAGGAAGAAGTTTTTGTTTTGTCTCAACAAATCAAACTTTGGGAATGGATAGCGGATTATTATATGTGTTCGTTAGGAGAGGTTTTTAAAAATGCTTTTCCCACTGCCTTAAAATTAGAGAGCGATACTTTCGTTAAATTAGTTAAGGGTAAAGAATTTCCTGTTGAAGAGGGAATTTCTGAAAATGCTTATTTAATTTGGGAGTCTTTGCATCATAGATCTATGATTTCTGTTGATGAAGCAGCAGATTTTATTGAGATAAAATCAGTTATTCCAGTTTTAAAAGAGCTTTTGGATTATGGTTTAATAGAACTTGATGAAAGACTGATAGAGAAATATACACCCAAAATTGAATATTATATTCAAACTGAAATTTCACTTCAAGATGATTCTTTGCAAGATGTCTTATCGGAATTAGAAAGAGCGCCTAAGCAAAGAGAACTATTCTTTCAATTGGTAATGCGCCAACAGCAATCCAGCAAGCCAGTTTTAGCTTCCCAGTTTATAAAAGAATTTGGCGGTTCTTATGCGACTTTGCGATCCTTAGCCGACAAAGGAATTATCAGATTTTTCGAGGACACTTCCGATAGAATTCATGAATTGGATGAAGATTTACATGACATCCATGATTTATCTGAACATCAACAAAAGGCTATCGACGAAATAAGAAGAAACCTAAAGGAGCAGGATACGGTTCTTTTACATGGTGTTACTTCATCCGGTAAAACCGAGATTTATATTAAGTTAATTGAAAAAGTATTGAGCAAGGGGAAAAAAGTTCTATATCTCTTACCCGAAATTTCGCTTACCACCCAATTAACGCAAAGACTTCAGAAGCATTTTGGAAATAAAATTGGAATTTATCATTCTAAATTTAACCAACATGAAAGGGTGGAATTGTGGCAAAAGACCATTAACAATGACTATCAAATTCTGATAGGAGCGAGGTCGAGTATGTTTTTACCCATTCAAGATTTAGGTTTAATCATTGTGGATGAGGAACATGAAACTTCTTTAAAACAACAAGATTCCAAACCTAATTTTCATGCACGCGATGCGGCCTTAGTGATGGCTAAAATGCAAGGAGCAAAGACTATTTTGGGCTCAGCAACGCCATCTTTAGAGATGTATTTAGCGGCTCGACAAGGTAAAATTGGCTATGTAGAGTTATCACAAAGATTTGGTGGTGTTCAGCCTCCAGTGATGGAGATAGTTGATTTAAGACGAGCTCAGAAAAAGAAAGAACTCAATGGGGATATTTCATTGCGATTAGAGAATCAGATTCGTGAAACTTTTAAGAATGATAAACAAGTGATTATATTTCAAAACAGACGTGGTTATGCGCCTGTTATGGAATGTAAAAGTTGTGGTCATACGCCTTATTGCCCCAATTGTGATGTGGCATTGACTTATCACCAATTATCTCATCAACTTAAATGTCATTATTGTGGACATTCTCAGGCGAAACCAAATAAATGTTATCAATGTAAAAGCGTTGAGCTAGAAACCAAAGGAATTGGAACCGAGCAAATTGAGGAAGATTTATTGCGAATTTTCCCAAATAATAGCATCGCACGAATGGATGTTGATAGTATGCGTAAGAAATTTGCTTTCGAAAAGTTAATTAAAGCTTTTGAAAATAGAGAAGTGGACATGCTGGTTGGAACACAGATGGTGACCAAAGGTTTAGATTTTGAGCATGTTAATTTGGTGGGAATTATTCGTGCGGATAGTTTGCTTAATTTTCCTGATTTTAGAGCCCACGAAAGAGCTTTTCAACGAATTGTACAAGTGGCAGGTCGAGCAGGTAGACGCAAGGATAGAGGATTGGTTTTAATTCAGGCATTTTCTGCTGATCATAAGATTTTGCAATATGCTTCTCAATTTAAATATCATGAGATGGCGCAGGAAACTTTATATGAAAGACGCGACTTCCTATATCCTCCATTTGTGAAAATGATTGAAATTACTTTCCGTCATAAAAATAGAGATAGATGCTACAAAACAGCTAACTATTATGCTGAATCTCTTAGAAAATACTTTGATGAAAAAACTTTATTAGGTCCAGAAGCACCAAGCATCGCAAGAATGAATAACAATTATTACTTTAAAGTTTTAGTCAAAATTCTCCCAAATCAATCGGCTAAAAAAGTAAAGGTTCTCTTGAAAGATGCTTTAGAAAACTTGCATCAGGTGAAAACTTTTAGATCTGTTCGTATTGATTTTGATGTCGATCCTTATTAAAATTTTTATAGAAATTTTCAATATAAAATCACGCCTTATAAGCAGGATTTTTCTTTAAAGTCCTTTAATGTAAACGGTCTTTTTATTGACAAATGCTTTTATTCCTTCTTCGGATAATTCTCTTCCGTAACCAGAAATCTTGGTGCCGCCAAAAGGTAATCTAGGATCACTTTTCACTAATTCATTCACAAACACAGCTCCGTCTTCGAATAATGGAATTAAACCCTCAATTCTTTTTTTGTTGGTAGAAAATAAACTCACACCCAATCCATAATCCGAAGAATTTACCATTTCTAGTACTTCTTCCTCACTCTCAAATGTAGAACAAGCCAAGAGGGGACCAAAGGTTTCCTCATTATATATTTTCATATCAGGCGTAACCTTTTTCACTAAAGTTGGCTCAAAATAAGCTTGATTATAATTACCACCTATAACCACTTCAGCACCTTTCTTGATGGCATCTTGTAACTGCTCATTTAAGGTCTCTGCAGCTTCTTTACTCACCATGGTTCCAATGTAGGTTTCTTCATCTAATGGATTACCGGATTTAAGTGCAACAATTTTTTGGGTTATTTTTGCTATAAATTCTTCTGCAATATTTTTATGTACAAATAGTCTTTTTCCTGCGATACAACTCTGTCCCGTATTTTGAAATCTCGCATGAACACAAGTATTCAAGGTAGCTTCTAAATCAGAATCATCAAAAACAACCAATGCATTATTTCCACCTAATTCTAGTAAGGATGGTTTGATTTCTTCGCTGGCAACTTTAGCCACAGCCGCTCCAGCAGCATTACTACCTGTGAGAGAAACAGCTTTAACTATAGGGTTACGTATGATTTTTTCTACTTTATCACTTTTGATAATTAAACTTTGAAAAACATCCTTTGGAAATCCAGCCTCAACAAAACTTTGCTCTATCATTTTGGCAGATTCCATCACATTGCTAGCGTGTTTTAATAAGCCCGTATTGCCAGCAGAAAGACTTGGTACAGCAAACCTAAACACTTGCCAAAATGGGAAATTCCAAGGCATTACGGCTAACAAAACACCCAATGGATCGTATCGAACATAAGATTCTTGAGCATCTGTGGAAACCTTATTGGCAGATAATTGTTTTTCTGCATTTTCAGCATAATATCTACAAACCCACACACATTTTTCGATTTCAGCAATTCCTTGAGAAATAGGTTTTCCGATTTCTAAGGTCATTACTTCAGCATATTTCGCTTTGTTTTTATTTAATACATCAGCTAAGGCAAGGAAAAGTTTTGCTCGATTCTCAAAACTTGTTTTTCGCCATTCTTTAAAAGCATATTGAGACTTTTCAACAGCTTCCTCAACCTGTTTTATAGTGAATTCTTTGTGCTCGAAAACAACCTCTTGATTATATGGATTAATAGATTTCATGTTTAATATATTTATGTAACAAGATACTAAAAACCTATAAAAACAAAGAAAAGCCTATGTAAATCTTTAGTTAAAATCGATGGACTTTAAAAAAAGACTTATTAAATTAAAATTTAAAATAGGAGAGGATTGAACTTTAGCTCATCCCAAAAGACTTCAGCTTAAGAATTGGATATTTAGCAAACATTTCGTCCACTAATTTTGGATTCAGTTCAATAGCTTTCGTCAAAGTTTGCGTAGCAGTAATGTTATCATTTAATAAAAACTGACAACAGCTAACTTGATAGTACAATTCAGCTCGCTCAAATTTCTTCAAACCTCGCTTGGCTATTTCAATTGCTTTTTGGTATTCACCTAAAACAATCAATAATTCTGTAAATCCTAACCAGTTCAGAAAATGACTTGGTTCTAGCTTTATGATTTTCTCGTAATTGATGTCAGCTTCCTCGTATTTACCCATTTGGATATTGAGATAAGCCAATCTTTTCCAGTAATTAATCTGCATAGAATCTAGTTCGACAGCACGATTCAGATAATGGATAGATTCTTCAAGATTTCCAATAGATTCGTAAATATCAGCGGTTGCAGACCATGCCTTGTCTAATTGTGGATCTTCGTGAATAGCTTTGTGGTAGTATGCTAAAGCTTTAGAAATATCATCAGTTTCTAAATAACACTTACCAATTTTCATTAAAGTATAAGCAGGCGAGTCATCTTCTTCTAATGCTTCTAAATAAGTTTCGATGGCCTTGGGATAATCATTTAATTCTTCATAACAAAAAGCTAATTGCATTAAATTATTAATCCCACTTGGGTTGATGCATACCGCATAATCAAAAGCTTCTGCAGCGTTCTGATAATCTTTTAATTGAATATAATTAGAACCTAATTGGTACCACGCAAAGTCGGCATAGGGTCTTAAATCAATATATTGTTTTAAAAAATCTATACAATCTTTAGGGCGACGAATTTCATCAAAACATTGCACACAAGCGTAGAATGCGATTTGATCATCCAAATCTAAATCCAAAGCTGCTTTATAGTGAAATAAAGCTTGCCCAATTTCATTCAAGTTCATGTACTCAGCTCCAAGGCAATGGTTGATGTAGTCTTCCTCCATACCAAAATCTAAGGCTTTTCGGTAAAAACCAATAGCGCGTCTATGCTGACCCTTAATCGACCAATACTTAGCTTGAGCAATAATGAAATCTATTTCATTTGACATTACATCTTTTAGCTCTTCGATCAATTCACCAGCTTCTTTTAGCATATCCACTTCTAGCATATACTCCAAAACTTTTACACGCATTTCTACGCTGCCTGGATGCAATTCTAGTGCATATTCAATCGCCTTATAAGCAAAGGGTAAATCGCCTACATCTAAGTAATAGCCAATGATTTCGTTTAATTCTTCGCCGTCGAAATAATAACGTTCATTCTCCTCCAGCATCTCTTCAAAGCGATCAATCAAATCGTTATTGAGCAAATCATCATTCATATGTTAAAGATAGAGGTTATTTAATAACCTTTAATAACTTGCAAAATTAGGTTATAAACAAATCTTAAACAATAATTTGGCGCATTTTGGGAGTTTGTTTAACTTTTGATACTCATTTTATTAGATGTAAAAATTCGATTTTAAATCTAAATTTTCTAGATTCAAAATCGAATTATAATGATTTAAGTAAGTGTTTTTACTTGCTAATTCCTTCTAATTTAAATAGAAAAGCATGTTCTAGCGCAATTTCTTTTAAATAATCAAACCTTCCTGAAGCACCACCATGACCATATTCCATATCGGTTTTGAAAAGAATTACATTCTTACTTGTATTTAAATCTCTCAATCTCGCTACCCATTTGGCTGGTTCGAAATATTGAACTTGAGAATCATGTAGTCCTGTTGTTACCAACATGTTGGGGTAATCTAAGGCTTTTACATTTTCATAAGGAGAATAAGATTTCATGTACTGATACGCTTCTTCAAAATTTGGATTCCCCCATTCGTCATATTCATTCGTTGTTAAGGGAATAGTGGTATCTAACATCGTATTTACCACATCTACAAAAGGAACTTGAGCAATGATTCCATTCCATAAATCTGGACGCATATTAGCAATGGCACCCACTAATAAACCACCCGCAGAACCTCCTTGGGCATACAGATGTTCTTTAGATGTATATTTTTCTTGAATTAAAAACTCTCCACAATTAATAAAATCAGTGAAAGTATTGATCTTATTCATTAATTTTCCATCTTCATACCATTTTCTTCCCATTTCTTCACCACCGCGAATATGTGCAATGGCAAAAATAAAGCCTCTGTCTAATAAAGAAAGTCGTGTTGTCGAAAAAGTCGCATCCATCGAACTTCCATAAGATCCGTAGCCATATAACACCAAAGGATTTTTACCGTCTTTTTTCAGCCCTTTCTTGTAAACCAAAGATATCGGAATTTGTGTGCCGTCTTTGGCTGTTGCAAATAATCTTTCAGAAACATAATTTGTCTTATCAAAGTCACCTAAAACGATTTGTTGCTTCATTAATGTTCTTGTACCTGTCTGCATATTTTCTTCGTAAATAGAAGCAGGTGTAACCATAGAAATATAAGCAAACCTAAGAGTATCAGTAAAATATTCAGCATTTCCAGTGGGATAAACCACATAAGTTGGCTCATCGAATTGTAATTTCTTTTCTTGGCCAGTTTCTCGGTTTTTAATAATCAATCGCGTTAAACCATTAAACCTTTCTGTAATTACCAAATAACGATTAAACTCATCAACACCTTCAATCAAAACATCTTCTCTATGTGGAATAACTTCGGTCCAATTTTCTACTTCAGTAGCTTGTAAAGGACTTTCCATCAATTTAAAGTTTAATGCATCCTTATTGGTTAAAATTAAAAATCTATCCTCTAATGGCACAATACTATAAAGAACATCTTTCATTCGAGGTTGAAAGACTTTAAACTTTCCTGAAGCTTGATTGGCATCTAAAAATCTTTCTTCAGAACTTGTAGTAGAAGACGAATATATCATTATATATTGTTGATTTTTAGATTTGTATACACCGATATAATTGGTGTTATCTTCTTCTTTATAAACAACCTCGACCTTCTTTGCGTCGGTATTAATTTTATGACGCATAATTCTCTCACTTAATAAAGTTTCTGGGTTATTGGCTGTATAGAAGAAAGTCTTATTATCATTTGCCCAAGCCGTTCCCCCAGAGGTGTTTTCAATTCCTTGGTAAGTGACTTCACCGGTAGTTAGATCTTTTAAATATAATTTATATTGTCTCCTTGAAACATTATCTACTGCAAATAAAAGTAGATTGTTATTTGGGCTAATATTAAAGCCTCTCGCAGCATAATAAGAATGATCTTCAGCCATTTCATCTATATCCAATAATACTTCCTCCGGAGCATCAAGTGATCCTTTTTTACGACAATATTTAAAATACTGCATGCCGTCGTCGGTGCGTGTATAGTAATAGAATCCATTTACAAACATAGGAACACTTTCGTCTTTTTCTTTGATTCTCGATTTCATTTCAGTGAATAAATCTTCTTGGAATTTCTCTGTATCTGCCATCATTTGGTCTACATAGGAATTCTCTTGATTTAAATATTCAATGATTTTTGTGCTATCTTTCGTTTTTTTGAAAAAGGCATTCATCCAATAATAAGGATCATTAACTTTTTCTCCGTGAATATCTCTTATGTGTTCTTGTTGTTCGGCATCGGGTGCTACTATATCGGGCCACTTTTGTGCGTTCATAAATATAAAATTGAATGAAAATAAAAATAAAATTGAGTATTTCATAAAAGTAGAATTTTTCTCAAAATTAAATTAAATAACTAAGTTAGCGTACAACAAAAGAAAACATTTTGGAATATCAATTAGAGCATCAAGAAATCACCACCCAAAAGCATGGTTTAAGGTTAAAATTATTGGTAGATAATTTACAAAGTCCAGCCAATTATGGAATGATGATTCGCATGGCAGAAGCTATGGGCGTAGAGGAAATTATCTTTTTAAGTAATGAATTTAGCGATCTTTCTTCCAAGATGAAGAGAAGTAGTCGTTCCGCTGAAAAGAATCTAAAAATTCGCTTTGTTCAGGATTTAATTTCTGAAATTGATGCATTAAAAAAGGAAGATTTTGAAATTATTGGTCTTGAGTATACCTCTGAAAGTAAAGATATTACAAAGTTTGAATTTGGCCTAAAAAACAAAGCCCTCATTTGTGGAAATGAAACTTTTGGTATTTCGAAGGAATTAATTAAATCTACTGATTATTGCGTTCATTTACCCATGTATGGTAAAAACACAAGTATGAATGTTGTCATGGCAACTTCCATTGCCTTTTGGGAAATGATACATTAAGTTTAAAAACCATTATATTTACTCAGAATGAACAATCAATAAAATTCGATTATGAGGAAAATGGTTTTATCTGGTGGAACAGGTTATTTAGGTGGACTTATCCAAGAATATTTTAAAAATGATTATGAAATCTATATTTTAACACGCTCTGATAGAGAAAGTGAAGGAAATATTCATTTCGTACAATGGGATAGTAAGAATTTAGGTGATTGGACTCAGGTTTTAGAAAACGCTGCTGTCTTAATCAATCTGGCTGGAATGAACATTAATACTCGATTTACTGAAGAAAATAAAAAGAAACTTCTTTCTTCTCGTATAGACAGTACAGAAGCATTAGGAAAAGCTATTGAGCAATGTGAAAATCCCCCCAAAATGTGGTTAAATGCTTCTTCAGCTGCGATTTACGAAGAAAGTAAAGAGGTCGAAAGAACGGAAGATGATCCTAGTAGGGGAGATGATTTTTTATCATTTTTAAGTCAGAAATGGGAACAAGCATTCTATAAATATGCCAACGATAAAACTAAGAAAACTGTTTTTAGAATTTCATTGATTTTGGGTGAAAACGAACAAAGTGCATTGGATATGCTCAAGAAGCTGGTGAAAGTTGGTGGAGGAGGTGCTGCGGGTTCTGGGGAGCAAATGGTAAGTTGGTTAGGTGAGAAAGATTTGCCTAGAGCTTTAGAATTTATCATTAAAAATGAACTTACTGGTGCTTTTAACTTTAGTAACGGAAATGCTTTGAGCAATGCTAATTTCATGAAGCAATTGAGAAATAAATATAATATGCCGATTGGTTTACCAGCACCTGAGTTTTTAATTAATATTGGAACTAAAATTATCGGAACAGCTCCAGATTTAATTTTAAGAAGTCAGAATATTGCTCCAAAAAATTTAAAAGATGCTGGCTTTAAATTCGAGCAAACTCATTTGTCAGATATTTAATAAAAGACCATTAAAATTATAAATTTACGCTCTTAGGGTTTGCTCTAAGAACGTTTATCATTTGATATCAACATGATTTTTAAATAAAGTTTAGTTAAAGTTTTACTATATTGATTCTCGGAATAGGAATTGAGGCATACAATAAAAATTATATACTATGTCTGAAAAAAATTATTACAATAAAGAGGCTATCGAGAAATTGAAGGAGATTACCGAAGATGCAAGGATTTGCATGATGTCTACTCAATTAGATCAACATCCAAGTTCTTCTAGACCCATGACCTTGCAAGAAGTGGATGAAAATGGAATACTTTGGTTTTTGAGTGGAAAAGACAGCGATAAAAATTATGAACTAAATAAGGATGAAAAAGCGCAGCTATACTTTATGAATAATAGCAGCTCAGAATATCTTTCGGTATACGGTTCGGCTGAAATTTATATGGATCAAGATACGATTGACGAACATTGGTCGGTGGCAGCTAATGCTTGGTTCAAAGAAGGCAAAGAAGATCCAAATGTTTCGGTGATTGGTATTAAGCCCTTAGATGTGAAATATTGGGGAACCAAACATGGTAAGTTTGTCGATGTTGCTTTAATGGCCTATTCAGCTATAACGGATGCTGACAAAGGTGGCGATGACGGAGAAGAAGGCAAGTTAGAAGTATAAAAAATAATCCATTATAAGGCGCTTGGTCTTTTGACTAAGCGCTTTTATTATTTTTAAAAAAAATTATAAACATATAATTCTGTTTAATATTCAATTTTAAACAACATGAAAAAAGACAACAAACCAACTTCAAAAAAAAAATCAGGATTTGGAGAAAGACATGAAATGTCCGATCGATCATACGATGACTACCAATGATGGTGTTAAAATTAATGATGACAACAATTCCTTAAAAGCGGGAGAAAGAGGACCTTCTTTGTTAGAAGACTTCATACATCGTGAGAAAATGTCTCATTTTGATCGTGAGAGAATACCCGAAAGAGTTGTTCACGCTAGAGGTAGCGCAGCTCATGGTGTTTTTGAACTAGATGAAAGTTTAGAGGAATATACCAAAGCAGGTTTTTTGACAGATACGAGTCGGAAAACACCAGTTTTTGTAAGATTCTCCACCGTGGCTGGATTTAGAGGCTCACCCGATTTGGCACGAGATATTAGAGGTTTTTCTGTTAAATTTTATACCGAAGAAGGGAATTACGATTTAATTGGAAATAATACCCCCGTATTCTTTATTCAAGATGGAATGAAATTCCCAGATTTGGTTCATTCGGTTAAGCCAGAGCCAGATAATCAAATTCCGCAGGCGGCTTCTGCGCATGATACTTTTTACGATTTTGTTTCGCATGCGACAGAAACTTTACACAATCATATGTGGGCGATGAGTGATCGAGCGATTCCAAGAAGTTTGCGCATGATGGAAGGATTCGGTATTCACACGTTTAGATTCGTGAATGCAGATGGAAAATCTTGTTTTGTGAGATTTCATTGGAAACCATTATTAGGAATTCATGGTGTAACTTGGGAAGAAGCCGTTAAAATTAATGGAGCAGATTCAGATTATCACCGACGAGATTTATGGGATGCCATTGAAAATGGACATTACCCAGAATGGGAATTTGGGGTGCAGATTATTCCAGAAGAAGATGAAATGAAATTTGACTTCGATATTTTAGATGCCACTAAATTAATTCCTGAGGAAATTGTTCCAGTTAAGATTATTGGTAAAATGACGCTTAATCGAAACCCAGAAAATTTCTTTGCCGAAACAGAACAAGCAGCATTTCACCCAGGTAGAGTAGTGCCAGGAATTGATTTTTCTGATGATCCGCTATTACAAAGTAGGTTGTTCTCTTATCATGACACACAAATTTATAGATTAGGTGGAGCCAACTTTAATCAAATTCCGATTAATAGACCTCTCAACGAAGTTCATAACAATCAACGAGACGGGCAATTTCAAACCCAAATTCACAAAGGAAAATCATCCTATTTCCCGAATAGTATGGCGGGAGGCTGTCCTCACTTAGCCAAAATGGCTGAAGGTGGATTTACTTCAGTTCCAGCTCCAGTAGAGGCACACAAAGTTAGAGCTAGAAGCGAAAGTTTTTCTGATCATTATTCTCAACCTGCATTACTATTTAGAAGTTTACAGCCGTGGGAGCAGAATCACATCGTAAATGCTTACCCATTTGAGTTAGGAAAATGTACGCAGCAACATATTCAAGAGAGAATGTTGTTTCAGATAAATAAGATAAATGAAGATTTAGCGAGTAAGGTGGCTAAAAATTTAGGTTTAAAAGTTCCTAATTCAATTGATATGCCTATTAACCAAGCGATTGGTGCAGATGCCGATGGTTCTGATCAACCTGGAGATGTTAAGGTTTATTTAGAAAAGTCGCCGGCCTTGAGTATGACGCACATTAATTCTGATAGAATTGATGCACGAATGATTGCAGTTTTGGCTGCTGATGGTTTTAATATGAAAGATTATATGGCCATGAAAGAGCATTTAGAATCTAAAAATGCCCTGGTGAAATTAATTGCTCGACATGGTGGAACTATTAAATGTGATGAGGGAATGGATCATAAAGTTGATGCTGCGTTAATGACAACTGAATCGGTTTTATACGATGCCTTGTATATCCCTGGTGGGAAAAGTGTTGATGCCTTAATGAAAGAGGCAAAAGTCTTTAAATTCATTGATGAATCTTTTAAATATTGTAAAGCTATTGCGGTTACAGATAATGCAGAAGACTTATTGAAGAAAAGTCAAGCAAATGATTATAAAGGTGATAAATTCATTTTTATTGATGGAAAACCAAGTGATTTTTCAGCAGCGATTGCGCAGCATAGAAATTGGGATCGCGAAGAAAAAGCTAAAATGATTTCGGTCTAGGTTTTACCTATTATGATTTTACAAACTCCTTTTCAGTCGAAAAGGGATTTTTCTTATATTTCTAAAATTCTATCGTTGGCAATAACAAAGTTTCTACCAGTGGATTGCAAACTTGTGTCAAGTCCGGTAAATTCACTAAATGCGGGTAAGATTAATTGATTATTTTGTAAAAGAAAGCTCGCTAATCTGATTTTTTGTCGCGCGCTTAATTTTAAATTTACGCCCGGATGAATATGTCCACAAATACTTGGAAATTCAGGGTTTATACTCGGATGATGAGTAATTTTGAACTTCTCTAAATCTAAACTTTCGTGAATCAATTCTATTCCTATTTCTGCGTAAATAGAAGCTTTCAATCTATCATGATTTCCTTTAACCAAAATAAATTTTAAGTCTATATAATTATTTCTCCAAGTTTTAAAAATCTCAATTTCTGAATTCGCTGATGCGTGAAAGAAATCACCTGCAATAATGATTTGAAGAGGATTATATTGCTTTACTAAGTTAGCTAATCTATTTAGATCACTTTCGGCGATATTACTAGGAATTGCAATTCCATTTTTTCTGAAGTGCGTTGATTTTCCTAAGTGCACATCAGCAATAATAAGACTTCTAGAATCTAAGTGAAACAATGCCTTCCCTGCATCTAAAATGAATTTCTCTCCGCTAAATTGAATCTCCAAACTTTTTTCTTTTGAATTGATAAAACTACTTCAACTTTTGCAACTTTTCAATTCTTTTCACCAAATCTTCATTGCTCATACTTGCTCGTAAACTATCAACCTTAATTGGAAAACTAAGCGGAGTAAAGGCTGTCGCTCTTTTGAAGATTAACTTACTATGGGCAATACGATTAAAGGCTTTCTTCAGTCGAACTTCCTCGAATTGTTGGTCAAAAACTTCCGTATAAGCTTGTTTTAATAGTAAATTATTCGGTTCATAATCTTCTAACACCCGGAATATTAATCCTGATGAGCTCTGTAAGCTTTTATAATTTTTGCTTTTTCCGTAATAATTCTGCAAAACTAAGCCTGAAATCACAGCGATATCTCTAAACTTTCTAGAAGCCATTTCTGTTGCATTTACACTAGCTATGGCATCTTGCATTAAATTATCTAAGCTCAAAATTTTGAATAAATTATGTTCATTCAATGGGATTTCTTGGTCGCTTAAAAGTTCAAATCCATAATCATTCATGGCAATAGTAAATGTAATCGGTTGAATCAAGCTAATGCGATACGCAACAATAGAAGCGAATATCTCGTGTACCAATCTTCCCTCAAAAGGATACATAAAGAGATGATAACCATCTCGCGTCTTAATCATTTCAACCAAAAACTCATCTGACTTCGGTATGTGTGATCTTTCCTCTTGTCGAAGGAGTAGAGGATTTAAAAATTTAAGTTCTTTTTCTTTAGGCGCAGGTTGTAAAGCATCGGCTAATTTAGTTCTCATAAAATGACTCAAATCCGAGGACAGAGGTAAGCGTCCACCTAGCCAACTTGGCGTAATAGCTTTTCCGCTAGATGATTTTACATACGCAATGGTATCTTTTATGTTTAAAAGTTCGAGAGTTCGACCCGCTAAAATAAATTTATCACCGATTTTCATTTTTGAAATGAAATATTCCTCTACCATGCCTATATAGCCACCACTTTTGAATTTTACTTTCATCATTACATCGCTCACAATTACTCCCATGTTCATTCGATGCAAGGATGCGATTCTACGATTAGTAACTTTATAAACTCCGTCCTCTTGTATTTCTACTTTGTGATACTCTTCATAGCGTTTTAATGCAGTTCCGCCTTGAGTTATAAAATTAAACGCCCAAGCCCAATCTTCTTCATTTAAAAATTTAAAAGCATGCGTTCTTTGAACAATTTCTTTAACTTCTTCTTCTCTAAATCCATCTCCAACAGCCAAGGTCACCAAAAATTGAATCAAAACGTCATAAGTTAAAACCATGGGTGATCTTACTTCTATAACTTTTTGTTTAACAGCTTCTTTTATCGCTGAAATTTCAATTAACTCTAACGAGTGTGTAGGTACAAAATAGATTTTTGAGGTTTCAAAAGGAGAATGGCCACTTCTACCAGCCCTTTGTAGAAACCTAGCAACTCCTTTCACAGAACCGATTTGAATGACGGTGTCTACAGGTTTAAAATCAACTCCTAAATCCAATGAAGAAGTTGCAATAACAGCTTTTAATCTTCCTGAGGATAAATTATCTTCAATCCATTCTCTTAGGTTTTTATCAATCGAGCCGTGGTGAATAGCAATTAATCCTGCTAAAGATGGATCGCCAGCTAAAATCAATTGATACCACATCTCAGATTGACTTCTCGTATTGGTGAAAATAAGTGCCGACTCGGCCTGATTGATAATTGGAAGAATCTTATCCGCCATTTTAGAACCCAAATGTCCAGCCCAAGGTAAAACCTCAATTTCATCAGGAAATACAGTTTCAATTTCGGTCTTTTTCTTCAACTTGGTTTCAATAGAATTTTTTTTGATGTTATATGGAATTAAAACTTCTAAAGCTTCTTCTAGATTTCCAATGGTCGCAGTAATACCCCAAATTTTAAGTTGAGCGTTAAATTTTTGAAGATAAGAGATGGCTAATTCTGTAAGGACTCCGCGCTTGCTGCCAAGCAACTCGTGCCATTCATCTACGGCAATACATTGAATATTTTTAAAAAATCGGTGATGATTTTTCATGGCGAATAGCAAGTGAAGCGTTTCGGGAGTAACAATCAATACCTCTGGCATTGAACGCGCTTGTCTTTGTTTAACTTTGGCTGGCGTATCACCATTTCTAGTTTCAACCAACCAATCCAACCCGATTTCATTGATCACTTCTTGCATGGCTCGTTGTAAATCCTTGGCCAAGGAGCGTAGAGGCGAAACCCAAATAAGTTTTATTCCTTTGCCTGCATATTTCTTTGGATTATTTAAATAATCTGTAAGAACAGCTAAGAAAACAGAAAAAGTTTTTCCATAGCCTGTTGGGGCAACGACCATTCCGCTGTGCCCAGTACTGTATTTAGCCCAAGTCTTTTCTTGAAATGGAAATGCCTCATTCCCATTAGCATGCATCCAATCGCTAATGATTTTATATCCTTCACTATTTTTAAACTTAGACACGAGCGTATTTCTTTAAATTATTAAACAGATAGGGAGTCAATTAATGCTTTTACACTTTCTATGGTGTCAATTTCATCCACAGTTTTATCTTTTCTCCATCTTTTAATTCGTGGAAACCTTAAAGCTACTCCAGATTTATGGCGATTACTCAAAGCAATTCCCTCAAATGCAATTTCAAAGACAAGCTCGGGTTTAACGGTTCTAACAGGTCCGAATTTTTCAATCTCATTTTTACGAACGAATCGACTTACTTCTTGAATTTCTTTATCAGTTAATCCAGAGTAAGCTTTAGCAATCGTAACTAATTTCTCACCATCTTTCACAGCAAAAGTATAATCACTATAATGCCCGCTTCGTCTACCAGAACCTCGCTGAGCATAGATCATAACGGCATCTATGGTAAGAGGATCAACTTTCCATTTCCACCAATCTCCCTTTTTCCTTCCAGTATGGTAAGGAGAAGCTTTCTGTTTTAACATGAGACCCTCGGAATTTAAAGAACGTGCTTCTTCTCTTATTTTTCTTAATTCTTCCCAGTTTTCAAAAGGAATAATTTCAGATAGTTTGATTAAATCACTTGGCACGTCTATCGTAATTTCTTCTAATTTTTGACGTCTAAATGTTAATGATTTTTCGCGAATATCAGTCTCATTCCATTCCATGCAATCGTACATGTAGAACCCAATAGGAACTTCTTCTAAAAGTTTGTTGGTGACATTTTTACGATTTAATCTTTTTTGTAAATCATTAAAAAGTAAAACATTTCCGTCTTTGAGTGGAAGTATTTCGCCATCTATAACGAAATCTTCGTTTATACCTTTAAAAATCTCAACTAGTTCTGGGAATTGAGTGGTGACTAATTCCTCACCACGCGACCAAATAAAGATTTTATCATTACGCTTAACAATCTGCCCTCGAATTCCATCCCATTTATATTCAACCTGCCATTCTTGGGGTGAACCAAGCTCGTTTAAATCCTTTTCGAGTGCATACGCCAAACAAAAAGGATAGGGCTTAGAGTCATCGTAGTTAATGTGCTCTCCAGAAATCAGTTCATCAAAGCTAATGGAATCCATGTCCCAATTACCGATGATGCTATGCATTAATTGATTTGCGTCCCGTCCAGAATATTTTGATAAACCGTTGACTAAGGTTTTTTTGGAAACTCCAATTCTAAAGCTGCCTCCAATTAATTTATTAAATATTAATCTATCTTGCTGGGATAATCCGTTCCAAGCATTAATTACATATTCCTTTTTCTCCTCATCTGATTTAGATTTTAAAGCTTTCAATTCTTTCATCCATACGTGAAGTGGTTTTTCAATTGCATGCTGCGGTTCAGGTAATATTAGAGAGATGGTTTCTGCCAAATCGCCCACTGCAGAATAACTTTCTAAAAACAGCCATTCCGGAATTCCTGTAATTTCCATGGCCCATTCGCGCATAAGCGTTGTTTTTACTGGTCGTTTGGGTCGTTTTCCTGTAAAAAGTGCAATTAACCAAAGTTTATCTCGATCCTCGGCAGTCTCAAAATAATTAGCCAATGCTGCAATTTTAGCATTGGTTTTATTGGTCATTTCAACAGTTGATATGAGTTCAGAAAAATGTTTCATGGCCTAAGACTTTGATTCGGTTTCTGATTTTTCCTCTTCTCCATATTCGGTTTTTAGCTCAAAAGACTCAATCCCAATTTCATTTAAATACTTTGCAAAGGTAGCCTGAGACCCATGTGTTACGTATACTTTTTCGGCTTCTGTTCCTTTTACGGCAGAAATCAATCCATCCCAATCCGCATGATCGCTGATGGGAAATCCGGCATCAACAGATTTCCATCTTCTGTTACCTCTAATTTGCATCCAGCCAGAACAAATTGCCGTCGCTGCATTGGGAACTTTCTTAATCATGTTTGAGCCTAAAAGGGCAGGAGGGACGATTACAATTTTACCATCCATTTGCTTTCTATTATCCCAGTCGATTCTATGGTAATCTGGAATTTCGTATCCTGTACTTTCGATGGCTTTGTTTAAGTTATCAATCGCCGAATGAACGTAGATTTCATCTACGCCTTCTATTAATTTCATAATACGCTGTGCTTTTCCTAAAGAATAGCCAAAAAACACACTTGTTTTACTATTTTTCTGATTTCTGCCTACCCAATTGGTTAATTGCTCTTTATAAACATTATTTTTCTGCCATTTATAAATCGGCAAACCAAAAGTAGATTCTGTAACGAAAGTGTGACATTTTACTGGCTCGAAGGCTGTGCTAATTTCATCTTCATCTACTTTATAATCTCCAGAAAATACAAAAACATAGCCTTTCCATTCTAATCTAATTTGAGCTGATCCAATTAAATGACCGGCAGGATGAAGCGAAACCATCACGCCATTAATGTTAATCGGGTCATTATAACCAATACTTTCTACTGAAATATCCTTACCAATTCGATGTTGAATAATAGGCTTCGTGTAGTGATGACATAAATAGTGTTTCATGCCCGAGCGTGCATGATCTGCGTGTCCATGAGATATGATGGCATAGTCCACCGGCTTCCATGGATCTAAATAAAATTTTCCTGGGATGCAGTAAATACCTTTAGGTGAAAATTGAATAAAGTTCTTCAATTATATGATTTGAATTATTGAAAATTAATGATTTAAATCTCAATGATTCTAATGCAAAAATGTTTCCACAATTAATAATCGATTCCTAAGAGGAAATTAATAGAAGAAAGTGAATGTAAATTATAGCTATAAAAAAAGCCTTAAGAAAAATCTTAAGGCTTTAAAAAGCGATCCGGACGGGATTCGAACCCGCGACCACTTGCGTGACAGGCAAGTATTCTAACCAGCTGAACTACCGGATCAGTATTTTTAATTTTTTAGCTTTTCAGGAGTAATTTCTTCTCTTAATTGCCAATGTTCTGAAATGCGATTGCAAATATAGAAATTAAATCTAAACTAACAAACATTTTTAAACGTAAAATATCCTTTAAATCTAGTTTATAAGTAGAACTTATTCGTTTTGTGTAGCTTAAATAGCTAAAAAGATTTGTACAAAGTTTCACAATGGGAAATATGAATGATTTAAAAGCTGAAGAAGGAGATTTTGAATAAAGAAGGGATTTGATTTTTCAAATTTAAAACATAAAAAAAGCCTCAAGAAAAATCTTAAGGCTTAAAAAAGCGATCCGGACGGGATTCGAACCCGCGACCACTTGCGTGACAGGCAAGTATTCTAACCAGCTGAACTACCGGATCAAAGTTTTTGTTTGTGTGCTAATCAGTAATAATTTCTTCTGTAATTATCGTTCCTCTGAATTGCGATTGCAAAAATAGGATAAAAATTATAACAACCAAACAAAAACTATAAGAAAATTCAACTTTCTAAATCGCTAGGTTCTGCTATTAGATTTAATAAGTTGAAATTCAATTCCTTTAAAAACTTATTTTTTTATAAATTTTCTCTGATATTTTTTGCCATCAGCTGTAGTAACATGGATTATGTAGTTCCCAGCTGCTAACTTTTCTAAATTCATACTTTTATGACCTAAATATTTAGCTACAATTTTCCCACTCATATCATAAATAATGGCATTTTCAATTTGATTATTTTCAAGAGAAATATTTAAATTATTTAATACTGGATTAGGGTAAATGCTAAATTCAGATTTAGAAATCATCTCGTTGGTACTTAAAACCTCATGATTAATTTCAATATTATCATAATAAGCATCATGTCCATAATTATTGTGGAGAAAGTTAATTCCTAGCGCGTCTATTTCATTAAATCTCGGAACACTAGCTATTAATTCATCGTTTAAATAATAAAGTATGTTTACCATGTTAACTTCGACCATTACCGTATTCCAATCGTTGATTTCCCAGTTAGCTTCGGTATATTGTGATGCATACTCACCAGAATTAATTACATAAATTAAACCCCTGTTTTCGATTCCAACACCTGCAATGGGTTCATATTCTTCGTTAGCGTTTATACCAAATACAGTAAATTCAAAATCGGCTCCTTGCTGTCCAGTAACTAAAATATCATAACTAATGCTAAATACTAAATCACTGGAGATGGTTTCATTAAAAGATAATGATCCACCAAAAATGGGAAACCATTGAAAGTCATAATCTGGCTCATGACCATTTTTAAATGAATAAACGCCATCTGATGCTAGATCATCTGAAATCGTTTGATGTTGAATGATGCCATCACTACTTTCGGTTACTTCCCAACCATTCTGATCGTGTAAATTTCCTAAATTATAAGCTTCATCAGCTTCAAATGAAATGTTGATTTGAGCTGAGATGAAAGCAGTTAATAATAAAAGAGGTAGTGAATAAAATTTCTTCATGATATTTATTTTATGTTTTGATTTAAATGAAAAACCATTCTATTAATAGAATGGTTTTTGTTAATTTTCTATTTTAAAAGAGCTTACATTAAAGCTTCTAATTTATTTGATAACTGATCTTTGGGAACAACTCCGACAACTTTATCAGCAACTTCTCCGTTCTTAAAGTACAAAATTGTAGGGATATTTCTAATTCCAAACTGAGCAGCCGTATCAGGATTGTTGTCAACATCAACCTTACCAATAACAGCTTTTCCTTCGAATTCTTCAGCTAACGCTTCTACAGAAGGACCTACCATTCTACATGGACCACACCAAGCTGCCCAAAAATCAATCATTACAGGTAAATCTGTGTCTAAAATTTCTTTGATGTTGCCATCTGTAATTTCTAATGCCATAATTTTTTGTTTGTAAATGTAAATTTAGTTAATATTTCTATTGTTTCTAATTCTAGCTATAAAGATAATTAATAATCTTATATAAATTTTTGAACCTAATTTAATGAGAAATAAATTAAATCAATATCATTCAGAGCATCTAGAAACTCTCTTTGAATGTCAACTTTTGTACCAAGTGCTTGTGCTTTAAAAGTTTTTCTTAATTCTTTATCTCTCAAATTGACCGTTAATTTTTGATGACCTTTGTGTTCGGAAACAACTTTTAATAATTGCTGTAGTAATTCCTCGCTTAAGTCATTAATATCTAGGTTTAAGGTAACTTCTTTAGCGTTTTTTTCTATAACCTCAGAAAGCAATTCTACATCTTTTATATTGGCAAATATTTTCTTACTCCATTGGTTTTCGGATATTTCTAATCTGGCAAGAACCATTTGATTAATATCCAAGAAAGGTCTGAGTTTTAAATATTCAGCACCAAACACTCTAAATTCATAACTATCGGAGTAATCATTTAAGGTGATGATCCCGAACTTACTTCCATCTTTATTGGAAGTAAACTCTTTAGCATCTGTAATAATGGCACCAACTTTAACACTTTTACCCACCAATCTTTTCAGATCACCGTTTAATCTATTGAGTTCAAAATTGGTGAAAAAATTAATTTCATTTTTAAACTTATCTAATGGATGAGCCGAAATATAGACACCTACTACTTCCTTCTCTTTATTTAAGGCATACACCTCTGGCCACTTCTGGCAGAATGGCACTTCTGGTGGTTGTATAGTATCTTGCATGGTTTCCTCTCCAAATAAAGAGATTTGATTTTCATTTCCGCCTTTTTGTGTGGCTTGACCAAATTTTACAATTTTTTCTAATACTGTTATACCATTGTCGTCTTCGTAAAAATATTGACCACGATGATATTGGTCTACATCGTCAAAAGCTCCAGCTAGAATTAAATTTTCAAGTGTTCTTTTGTTAACTTGACCTAAATCGACACGTTTAACAAAATCAAAAATGCTTTCGAACTTACCGTTTTCTCTTCTTTCCTTTACAATTGATTCAACCGCACCAGCTCCAACTCCCTTCACAGCCGCCAAGCCAAATCGAATCGCTCCCTGCTTGTTTACATTAAAGAATAAGTTACTCTCGTTCACATCTGGACTCAAAACAGGAATCTCCAAGCGATTACATTCTTCCATAAAGAAAGATATCTGCTTGATATTGTTCATGTTATTACTCAAAACAGCCGCCATGAATTCTGCTGGATAATGAGCTTTTAAATAAGCAGTTTGAAAAGCCACATAAGCATAACATGTCGAGTGAGATTTATTGAATGCATATTGTGTAAATGCAATCCAATCCTTCCAAATTTTGTCTAAAACTTTCTCAGGATGACCATTTTCTTTTGCTTGTTGCTTAAATTTAGGTTCAAGTTCAGCCAGTGGACCTAGTAGTTTTTTACCCATTGCCTTACGCAATGAATCGGCTTCACCTTTGGTGAAATTGGCCAATTTCTGCGAAAGCAACATGACTTGCTCCTGATAAACTGTAATCCCATAGGTTTCAGATAGATATTCCTCCATTTCTGGTAAATCATACTGAATCTCCTCTCGTCCATGCTTTCTGTCGATAAAGTTGGGAATGTAAGCCATCGGACCCGGACGATACAGGGCATTCATGGCAATTAAGTCATCGAATTTATCGGGTTTTAATAACTTTAAGTTATTCTGCATTCCTACCGACTCATATTGAAAGACCCCAGTGGTTTTGCCTTTTTGGAAAATCTCTTCATAAGTCTTTGGGTCATCTAAAGGGAAATCGTCTGGAATTAATGCAACACCTGAGGTTTCCTTAATTAACTCCACGGCATCCATTATGATGGTAAGAGTCTTAAGACCTAAGAAATCCATCTTTAGCAAACCGGCATTTTCAACAACAGAGTTATCGAATTGGGTTACGATTTGGTTTTCGGATTTTTCTTTTGAATCAACACTTTTCTCCTTAGCTACTGCCACGGGTATTAATTCTCTAATATCTGTAGGCGTAATAATCACTCCACAAGCATGAACTCCTGTATTTCTAATACTACCTTCAATTACTTTGGCTTGCTGAATAATCCTAGATTCTTCGGTGTTGTCTTTATAGATTTTAATTAAATCCATGATATCACCAATCTGATCGCTATTGAATTTTTTCTTTATTTCGTTCTCATCCAAATCTAAAATCTTGTTCAATTTGTCATGAACTTTTTTGGCAATTCTATCTGTGTCCGATAGAGGTAAATCCAATACACGACCGGTGTCTCTTACGGCTGATTTTCCAGCCATTGTACCATAAGTAATGATTTGAGCCACCTGTGAACTACCATATTTTTCAACAACCCATTGAATAATAACATCACGGCCACGATCATCGAAATCGATATCAATATCTGGAAGTGAAACCCTATCTGGATTTAAGAAACGCTCAAATAGTAAGTCATATTTAATCGGATCGATATTGGTAATTCCAACACAATATGCAACAGCGGAACCTGCAGCCGAACCACGTCCTGGACCAACAGATACGCCCATTTTTCTGGCTTGAGAAGTGAAATCTTGTACAATCAAGAAATAACCAGGATAACCTGTTTTCTCAATAGTTTCTAATTCGAAATCTAAACGATCCGAAATTTCTGACGTTATTTCACCATATCTTACTTTGGCTCCTTCATAGGTTAAATGACGTAAATAATTATTTTCGCCTCTTACACCGCCATCAATCTCATCTTTAGGATCTTTGAATTCGTCAGGAATATCGAACTTGGGTAATAAAACTTCATGCTGAAGGGTGTAAGCTTCGAATTTTTTTATGAAATCCTCGAAATTGCTAATCGATGCAGGAATATCCTCAAATAGCTTCTCCATTTGAGCTTGAGATTTAAAATAAAACTCATTGTTAGGGAATCCAAACCTGAAATCTCTTCCACGTCCGATAGGGGTGTATTGTTTTTCACCATCTCTCACACATAATAAAATATCATGTGCTTCTGATTCTAATTGATCTAGATAAAAGGTATTGTTTTGTGCAAGAACTTTTACGTCGTGTTTTCGCGCAAATTCTAATAAAATATTATTTACGTGATTTTCTTCTTCTAATCCATGTCGAACTAATTCAACATAAAAATCGTCTCCAAATTGTTCTTTCCACCAAATAAAAGCTTCCTCCGCTTGGGTCTCACCCACGTTTAGGATTAAGTTGGGAACTTCACTCGTTAAAGCTCCTGTAGTGGCGATTAAGTTTTCTTTAAATTTTAAAATAACCTCTTTTCCCACACGCGGAAAACCCATGTAGTAACCATCTGTGTAGCCTGTTGAAGAAATTTTAGCTAAATTATGATATCCTGCTTTGTTTTTTGCGAGTAATACTTGCGTATATCTACGATCAGGATTGTCTTTGGTGAATTTAGTTTGTTGATATCTTTCGGAAATATAAACCTCACAACCAACTATAGGTATAATTGGATTCTCTCTCTCTTTATTAAGTTTTTCTGCAGCCGAAATAAAGTGAAAAGCACCCATCATATTTCCCATATCGGTCATTCCAACGGCAGGCATGTTTTCTTTAATAGCACGTTCTACAAGTTCATTTACCTTAGTTGTAGCAGATAGAATAGAGAAGGAACTGTGGTTGTGGAAATGGAAGAAAGGAGAATCAATATCTGTTTTTAAATCTTCCTTAG
The DNA here is from genome assembly GCA_048268105.1 of Weeksellaceae bacterium. Taxonomy (GTDB): domain Bacteria; phylum Bacteroidota; class Bacteroidia; order Flavobacteriales; family Weeksellaceae; genus Profundicola. The sequence goes on along the minus strand of JBLWWH010000009.1, from coordinate 35,096 downwards.
CTTCAAGATTCAATGAAATATCGGTTTCCGCAAGACTATCTGCGATCTGAGTACCGACCTCAATATTATAAGGTTCTATAACATCAGGAAAGTGCTCTTTGAATGCAGCGTAATTTTCTGGTGTAAATTTAGTTAATGAAAAAGGTATTACACCTAGTCGAACCAACTCGAAGAAACAGCGGGCTGTTGCGTTAACATCTGCTGCCGCGTTGTGTGCTTCCTCGAAAGGAGTTCCAAAAAGTTTATTGTGTAATTCGGAAAGCGTCGGCCATTTAAATCCTCCGCCTCGACCACCGGGAATCTGACAATAATTGGTTCCTTCATCTTTAGTATCAATGATAGGAAGACCTGTTAAGTTTTCTGTAGGTAGTTCTTTTCTGAACATTTCAGCCCCTGCGATTTTTATATCAAATTCAATATTGTGACCAATAATGATGGTATCAGGCGTGAGATGACTTTCAAATTTATTGATAATTTCAACTAGGTCTTCTCCTTCCGCCATGGCTTTTTCGGTGGAAATACCATGAATTTTAGCAGCATTAAAAGGTATGGTATAACCTTCAGGCTTGATAATATGGTTATGGTTTTCTATGAGTCTACCTTGCTCATCATGAATTTGCCAAGCCAATTGAACCATTCTTGGCCAGTTTTCACTATCTGATAATGGAGCATTAAAGTTCTTTGGTAATCCAGTAGTCTCAGTATCAAAAATTAGGTAGCGCATAGTAATATCAGTAGGTAAGGGGGTGGTTAGGTGTTTGATTTTAATTTAAAAAATTGCGATTAAAGTTAATCATTTAAATTTAAAAATAAGAGGCAATAAATCCTTCTATCTAATTTAAAAATAGTTGAATATTCTTGAATTAAATAACAGTGTTAAAATCTATAAAAGAGTGATTAACTTAATAATTAAAGACTAAAAAATGCAAGGCCATCCAATATTTGAATGGACTTGCATTAAATGTTTAAAATTTATTTTTGAATACCTAAAACTTTCAAACCGTTAACGGTAGCTATATCAGATAATTTTTCAACATCGTAGTAATGACAAGATTCTAACATTACTCTCAACTCAGTCCATAGATCACCATCAGAGAATGGCTTATAGATATCGTTGATGTTATCTGTACCAAATGCAACATTAATTCCATGAGGAATCATTTCGTCTACTGGTGTTACAGAGTTATGACTTGGTGCTAATCTTTCTGTACGGTTATGATCTATCCATGCAGTTGGACAAGAAATTACGTGTAAGTCTGCCTCTTTCATTAAATCATATAATTCGTATCTATATTTTTTTGGATGAGCAGCAACTGAGATAGAGTGAACAGCTGTTACTTTTCCTTGCATTCCATGCTCAATAGTTTTACGAGCCAGTAATTCAGTTTCTTTTTCTTCGTCTGTGTTAAACTGATCCACGTGAACGTGTACTAATTTACCTTTGTTTTTAGCTGTTTCCATCAAGATATCTAAGTGCTCTTCTTCTTGACCGAAATCCTTAGCAGGCAAACCTCCAATAATATCAACGAAATCAGAAGACAAATCGAACCATTCTTTAGCTTTTGGATCAATCACTCCTTTCAACACCTGATTCGCAAAGCGAATCTCGATGTCAGAACCAAAGTCTTCTTTAATTCTTCTTGCTGCTATCATACTTTTGTCTTCCATCACATCATCAACGTCAATAAAGGTACCTACAGCTTGAGCACCTTGTTCTAGAAATAGTTCAATCGCTCTCGCCATACGATCATAAATAGTTTGAACAGAAGAGTTTTTCTTCATTTCATCAACTAAATGCCATTTTTCTTTTAAGTAAGAATTGGTAAAAGAGAAGGTGTCTTGTTGAAGTGAAAAAGCTCTGTCTAAGTGTGCGTGACAATTCACCCAACCGCCCTTTTCTTTAATTCGTTGGATTACTGCTTCTTGTGGATTAAAATAATGTAAATCGCTCATATTATGCTTTGAAATTAAAATCAATCAAATTTACGGCTTTGTATCTGTTTACAAAAATTAGATCGAACTAATATTTAACCCGTTTTCAACAAAGCTTTAATATTATGATTTTTAATAAGTTTTCAAATTAATATTTATGCATTTCTGGAATTCATTTTTTAAATTTTTTTAAATCAAAGGTTTAATTATACATAAGTTCCGCGTATTTTAATTTACCAGTGACATTAAGACTATCATGGAAAAATCAAATATTCTAAAAAACACACATTGTTAAATATATGTTAAAATTAGTTAACTTAAGGTACTTTGTTTTGCAAAGTACTGTATAATGTTTGTATGTTTGCATTAGATAGTTCTATATAGCTATTGAAATAAGTTTAAATAACCATTAAAAATTCAATTCATGAATGCAGAAAAAGCTAAAATACAGATGAGAAAAGGCATCTTGGAGCTTTGCATTTTGAGTATCATCAAACGTGGAGATTTGTATGCATCTGATATAATAGAGGAGCTAAAATCTGCAGAGATGATTGTAGTAGAAGGGACGTTGTATCCTTTGCTCACCCGACTTAAAAATGCCGATTTACTCAATTACAGATGGGAAGAATCCACTTCGGGACCGCCTAGAAAGTACTTTTCTCTGACCGAAAAAGGTCAAGATTTTTTAAATGATTTAAAACACACTTGGAATCAACTACAAAACACCGTTAACCAAATAACTCAAGAAAATGGATAAGACATATAACATAAGTTTAGGAGGCTTTGCTTTTATGATAGATGAAGTAGCCTATAATTCGCTCAAAAGATATTTAAGTGACATTAAAGTCTCTTTGCGTAATTCACCAGGAGTAGACGAAATCATTTATGATGTAGAATATAGAATGGCCGAATTATTAAGACAAAAAATGATGGGACGTGAAGTTGTGAATCCATCTGATGTAGCTTTTTTGGTTGAAACCATGGGGCAGCCTGAAGACTTTTATAATGAAGAATTTTTAGATGATGAGCCAAGCGCAGGTTCTGGTGGGAGAACTAATACCAAATCAGGAATTGGTGTCAAAAAATTGTTCCGTGATCCCGATGATAAGATGTTAGGTGGTGTTTGTTCTGGACTTGCTCATTATATAGGAGTAGATGCAGTTTGGGTTAGATTATTTTTTGTATTAATGCCATTTTTAGATTTTATTTTCCTTGGTGTTTCTACAAGTATGTTAATTTTTACCTATATTATATTATGGTTGATTATTCCTTTAGCAAAAACCACATCAGACAAATTACAAATGCGTGGTGAGCCTGTAAACGTTGATTCGATTAAAGATTTTTTTGGAAACAGCCCGGAAAACATTCGTGACAATGTAAAGGATTTTGGAAACGATGCTCGCCGGGTGGCACGAAATTCTGGAAGTGTAATTGGCGATGTTCTCAAGATTATTGTAAAAATAATGGCCGCTATTTTTATATTCTTTTTATTGATGTTAGCCCTGAGTTTATTAATTGCATTCATGGTTGCTATATTTGGGATTGGAATAGCAGGCATTAGTTTAAATTCATATTTACCATATTTATTCGAAGGGAGTTGGGAGCAAATTGTAGCCTACATAAGCCTTGCTTTGGTGATGATTATTCCTGCTGTAGTATTAATTTTGATTGCCGTTAGATTAATTTCTTCACGCTATAAAGTTCCAAAATTTATAGCCTTTGCTTTACCTATTTTGTGGATATTAGGTGTTTTGGGTATTATGGCGGTTAGCGTATTTACTCTAAGAGATTTCCAACGCACGAGTTCTATCACCGAAACGGTAAATATACCCACTCATGCAAATACAATAATTGTTCAGCGAGAAGATGATTATGGTGATTTCGATTTTGACGATATCTTTCAAATTAAAGATGGAGAATTTGCAGTGCCAGTGGATGATGATTTAACCTTGAAAAAGTCGACTACAGGTCACGCTTATATAGAATTAAAAATTACTGGTAAAGGAAGAACCGAAGCCAAAGCGGCTAGTAATCTTAAAGAAGCAAAATATAATTACACGGTAGAAGACAGTTTAGTTAGATTAGATAACTTTTTATTCCTAAAAGAAGGTCAACGTTGGCGAAAACAAGATGTTAAAACCACAGTATACCTACCAGAAGGAAAGAACATAATCTTCAGAAATGTTGATGATGTAGAGAGTTATGAGAATGGAAGTTTTACATGGCATGATGTGGATTCAGAAAATATTTATACCTTTGAGAATAACTTATTGAAGTGTGTAAATTGTTTAAATACAACAAATATAGATCCGTCTGAGGGCTTGAATTACAATCATGGAATTAAACCGGCTGAAGATCCAATAATTATTAAAACAAATAAAAATGATACAAGTATTCCTATTATTTCTAGCGAAGCTGATTCAATTGTTGATTGATATCATCGTTTAAATAAATGCTAACATATTAAAAGAACTGCTTATTCTCTTTGAGGATAAGCAGTTTTGCTTTTTTATATATTCATTTAGTTTACTGAAATACCTATATCATTCCTTATTAAGGCTATGAATCTTAAATCGATTATATTTGCTTGATCGTCCAATTAAATAATAAAAATTTACATAATGGGAAATATTAACTGGAAAGAAGTCGAGGGATTCGATTTTACAGATATTACGTATAAAAAATGTGATGGAGTAGCACGCATTGCCTTTAATCGTCCAGAGGTTAGAAACGCTTTCCGTCCAAAGACAACTGCTGAATTATTGAGAGCATTTCATGATGCGCAAGAAGATATTTCTGTTGGAGTGGTTTTATTAAGTTCGGAAGGACCATCGCCAAAAGATGGTGGCTGGGCTTTTTGCAGTGGAGGAGATCAAGCAGCAAGAGGAAAAGAAGGATATGTAGGAGAAGATGGTTATCATAGGCTGAATATTTTAGAAGTTCAGCGTTTAATAAGATTTATGCCAAAGGCTGTTATTTGTGTAGTCAATGGATGGGCTGTAGGTGGAGGACATAGCTTGCATGTAGTATGTGACATGACTTTAGCAAGTAAAGAACATGCAATTTTTAAACAAACAGATGCCGATGTAACTAGTTTTGATGGAGGATATGGATCTGCCTATCTAGCTAAGATGGTAGGTCAGAAAAAAGCGAGAGAAATTTTCTTTTTAGGTAGAAATTACTCCGCGCAAGAGGCTTATGAAATGGGCATGGTGAACGCTGTAGTTCCTCATGATGAATTAGAGGAAACGGCTTTTGAATGGGCACAAGAAGTTTTAGCTAAATCGCCGATTTCAATTAAGATGTTAAAGTTTGCGATGAACCTTACAGATGATGGGATGGTTGGGCAACAAGTTTTTGCTGGTGAAGCTACAAGATTAGCCTATATGACAGAGGAGGCAGAAGAAGGACGAAACGCATTTTTAGAAAAGCGTAAGCCCAATTTTGAGAAAAAATGGATACCTTAAAACTTCGAATTTGATATTGAAGATAAAAAACCTATTGTGATAATTGTTTATAAGTTATATTAAGTCGATAGTATTTAGGTATAGTTAACTGTTTATTAAGCAATTATAACTTATCAACAATTGTTAGTAAACTCTGTTAATAAGTGGTTTAAATCTTTGATCTATAAATATTTGTAGAATTAAAAATCTTGGACTATATTTGTTATACAATCAATTCAAGATATGATTTGATTGCAGAGGAGTTCTTAGACATTCATTTTGTTAAAACAAAATACCAAATAATTTTCGAGCATATGATTTTTTAAATCTTGCGCTCAATAATTCAAATGAGTGGAGTTAGAAAGCTAACAGATTTTAATTTCGAGTTGAATTATTTTATTGTCATCAATTAATTTTGATAGAAATAAAACAAAACATATTCAACGATCTCACACTAGGTTTGTAATATAATATAGAAAATTGAATTTTATTTAAACATCTTAATTAGATTATTTAATCAAGTTTGTAATTCATGTAAGAAGCGATATACTCAGAAGAAAATTATTTACGATATGCCTAAGTAACGAATCTATAATGAAAGCCTCATAACTGCGTACCATGTACAATGTTAAGAGGCTTTCTCATTTAATTTAAATTCTATATAAATCTTTATTTAATAGAGCTTAATACGTGCGAAGTTTCATGGAATTTTGTTAATTTGCAGTCTTAAATTTTAATTCATGGATTTTAAATTAACAGAAGAGCAGCAAATGATTAAGCAAGCAGCTCGTGATTTTGCACAAACTGACTGCTTACCAGGCGTTATAGAAAGAGATGATCAACAAAAATTCCCTCATGACCAAATTAAGAAAATGGGTGAATTAGGCTTCATGGGAATGATGGTGAGTCCAGAATACGGTGGAAGTGGTATGGATACTTTATCTTATGTATTGGCAATGGAGGAAATCTCTAAAATTGACGCATCATGTTCAGTTGCCATGTCAGTAAATAATTCTCTTGTTTGTTGGGGATTAGAGAAATTTGGATCTGAAGAGCAGAAGCAAAAATATTTAAAACCACTGGCTTCGGGAGAAAAACTTGGAGCATTTTGTTTATCTGAACCAGAAGCAGGTTCTGATGCTACCTCTCAGAGAACTACAGCTGAGGACAAAGGTGATTATTATTTGTTAAATGGTACTAAAAACTGGATAACCAATGGTAACTCAGCTTCTATCTATTTGGTGATCGCTCAAACTGATCCAGAAAAAGGCCACAAAGGAATCAATGCTTTAATTGTGGAGAAAGATATGGAGGGCTTTGTTGTGGGTAAAAAAGAAGATAAATTAGGAATTAGAGGATCAGACACTCATTCATTAATGTTTACGGATGTTAAAGTTCCAAAAGAAAACAGAATTGGTGATGATGGATTTGGTTTCAAGTTTGCCATGAAAACCTTATCTGGTGGACGAATCGGTATCGCTGCACAAGCTTTAGGAATTGCTGCAGGAGCTTATGAGTTAGCTTTAAAATATGCACAACAAAGAAAAGCTTTTGGCAAAGAGATTATGCGTCACCAAGCCATTGCTTTCAAATTAGCTGATATGCATACCGAAATTGAAGCCGCTAGAATGTTAGTTTATAAGGCTGCAATGGACAAGGATAACGGAGAAAGTTTTGACTTATCTAGTGCTATAGCAAAATTAAAAGCCTCTCAAGTTGCTATGGATGTTACGGTTGAGGCGGTTCAAGTTCATGGTGGCTATGGTTATGTTAAGGAATACCACGTTGAAAGATTGATGCGTGATGCAAAAATTACTCAGATTTATGAAGGAACCTCAGAAATTCAGAAAATTGTAATTTCTAGAGCTATCGCTGACTAGTTATTAGCTAAAATAATATTTAAGGCCCTGTATTTCAATTAGAATACAGGGCTTTTCATTTTTAATAAAAATTATTAATCCTTCAAAAATTGAATCTTAATCTTGTAAGGGTGATTCATCTTATTTTAGAAAATTAATATAAGCTGTTCACCTTTTGAATATAAAACGATATGGTATTAAAGAGGAGCGACTATGATTTAGTTGTAGATTTCAATTTAGAAATTGGCTTGAGGGGAAATTTGATAAAATATGTTTACATTTAGGATTGATTACATCAACTTAAATGAAATTTAGTACAGAAGAAATAGCGTTTAACCCCAAGGATTTTTATGCGAAATTATATCCAAATGTTAGGTCGTATATTTTGACGAATTCTGGAAATGAAGCAGAAGCTAAAGATATTTTTCAAGAGGCCATTTTAGCAGTTTGGTTAAAAATAAAGCAAGGTAAACTCAATATAAGTGAAGAAGATTTATATGGATATATCTATCAAGTGGCAAAGCATAAATGGTTAGATCAATTGAGATCTAAAGGGAAAAGAGTTACTAAGCTTTATGCCGATTTTCAGTTATTTGAAATATCTGAAGATGATGGATATAATGAAATTGATACTAAAAGATTATTGCAATCACTGGCGGTGTTAGGTAATAAATGCAAACTATTGTTGAGAATGTTTTACTATCAAAAATTCAGTCAAAAAGAAATAGGAGACAAGTTGGGTTACAAGACCTCTGTGGTTAAAACTCAAAAATACAGATGTATGCAGAAACTCAGAGAAATTTATTTAAGTAATCATGAGGAAGAATAAAAAATTCTATAAAGAAATTGATCAAGATTTATTTGAGAGTATTGAGCGTTATTTGTTGAATCAAATGTCAGATGATAATCGTCTCCAATTTGAAAAAGAATTGGCTCAAGATGAAATGCTACGCAATGAAATTAGTTTACAACAACAATTGCAGTCAACTATCGCCATAGATGCAATAGGAGTAGAGTATCAGCAAGATAATCCTGAATTATCTCTAACAAAAAAGGAAAGCAAATCTAGCTTCACAACTTGGTTATTTAAAATCGCTGCAGCCTTATTAATTATTGCAATTTCGGTTTATTTTTTATTCTTCAATCAATCAGATTTATATCATAAGTACTATGAACCAGATCCGGGCTTACCCACGGAAATGGGTTTAACTAATAATTATGATTTTCTAGATGGAATGGTTGATTATAAGAGAGAAAATTATAAAATAGCTCAACGCAAATGGACTCAATTAATAAAGACAAATCCCGATAATGATACGCTTAAATACTATCTCGCTATGGCAGATTTAAACCTTAAATCTTATACATCGGCAAATGAAAAATTAGATAATATTTCACCGAATTCAGCTTTCTATCACGATGCACTTTGGTTTCAATCGCTTTTATTGATTAAGAATAAAAACTATGTTGGGGCCAAGGAAAAACTTCTTGAACTCGACTCCGAAAAAGCACGTGAATTGTTAAAGGAGCTACCTTAAGTCTTAAATTTCTTAATTATAAAGAGACTAATAATTACAATCGCTACCAGTCCTGACAACCAATAAATCCAAGTTTGATTAGATGGGATTTTAATGCTGTGATTATCACCCATAAAAATCATGGCCGACCAATATTTAGGATGTCTTAATTTCTCTGGATTTTCTTTTAAATATTGAAGCTTTGCATTTCTTAAGGCTTCTGCAATAGGTTGCTCATTTTTAATATTGTTGAGTAGGTGAGAAGTAATTTTAGATGTAGAAGACTCATCAACTTTCCAAAGGTTGGTTATTATATTGGGCGTACCAGCATAGTTTAAGGCATGTGTAAATGAAACCATTCCTTCTCCGTCTTCAAATCCAGGCTTTCCAGTTTCACAAGCTCCGAGGATCGTCAAATCATTGTGGAACTTGTATGTATAGATATCATTTAGAAATAGATAGTTGGATTCTGTATAATTAGGCGCTTCTTTTGCGAAGATTAACTTTGAACCTTGTGGGTTTTGATTGTCAAAATCGGCATGTGTTGCCAAATGTAAGATACTATTACCGCTCGCGTATTCCTTAAAATTAGTGATGGTCGATTTCTCCTTTAAGAAGGATTTACCCTTAAATTTTTTATCAAAATCTTTAATCACTTCTACAGAATTGGGCTGCGGTAGTAGTTTTAAATAGTAATCATCTTTATTGAAGTCATTATGAATATTTTGAGCATAATCGGACTTTAAATCTTCAAAAAATCCTGGAGAAAAACCTGCATAAGTTCTTTTAGGGTCAATGTTGGGTTTTTGATTGCCTTTCAGCAGCGTATAGTCATACAAGATTATATACTTTTTTAACAAGGAATTTTCGATCATTTCACTTGAGTTCCTACTGGGTTGGGTTAGTAGTGTTTCAAAACTTAAGTTGAATAAAACTCCATCAGGAATTATACGCAAGTTTTTAAAGTTGATAAACTCCTCCAGGGGTTGAAAAATACTTTTGTATAGATTATAAGAGAGCTGATAGGGAATGTCATTTGAACTCTTTAATTCAATGATTTGATGATTTAAATTGTAAGTTTTTAGTTGAACTAAGTTTTTGGAATTTTTATCCATTACCAAAGCATAAAGTTCATCTTCAATAAACATATATCTCACCAAGCTTTCATCCTCTCGAATCGACTGATCTATGCTTTCTATAGACTTTAATAAATTGGAATATCTTAGATGATAATAATTTTTATGATTTGTTTTGAGATCTTTTAGATACTTCTGCCACTCAACTTCTAAGCCCTTATAATCATTTATATTTTTTGTAGAATCAGTTATATATATATGGTAATTAGATAACTGAGATTTAAGTTCACGTTCTTGCTTTAAAATATGATGAGGAAGCCCATAAAATGAAATACTATCCGCTTGATTTAGGTGAGAGCGAATTTTATTATAAGTTTTAGACTCTCTTATTTTCAATAAATTATCTAGATGCCTTGGGTTTTCTGTGTTATTGTAGAGTTTAAGTTCTACAATTTCTCCAATCTTAAATATATTTTGAGCAGTAGAATACATAAAAGCCAAGTCTTCTGCAGAGTCAAACGCAAGTTTTCTCCTTTCTAGTATTTCAAAAGCATGATGAATATTCTTAGCAATCGATTGTAGAGAATCCAAGTTTTGATAGGCATCTAAATGTAAATTCGCGTAGTTTAAATTAGCAATAGCATCGGTTTGATTGTACTCTATAGCAATAGTGTCTATTAGGCTTTTTGCATTTTTAAGCTTAGATTCATACTTGTTCAGTGAAGATTGTGCATATTTTTTAGCCTCATCAAAACGATTTCCAATATTACATATAACAGATAAATTATTTTCTTGCTTAGCATAAAATAAATTTTCGTCATGCTGCATTTCTTCAAGATATTTCTGTGAAATAGATGCGAGCTCTAAGGCTTTTTCAACTTGGCCATTTTTAGCTAAAAAATGAGTATAATTGCGAATGAAATCGATAAAATTATAGTCATAATCCCCATTCAATATGGTTTCATATAAATTATAAGTAGTATTATAGTATAATTCAGCTTTTTCTGGTTTGCGCAACTTTTCATAAATGAGCGCTAAGGTATAATTAGCATCGGCTAGAGCTAGAGAAGCTTGTGTGTTTTCTTCTTCTTTTTGAATCACTTTTTCTTTTAAATCAATCGCTTTTTCAAATTCATTAATATGTAGGTAGCAGGTTCCCAAGCTATTCTGAATATCGGTTAAAAGAACTTTATCATGCATTGGGTCGCTTTCTAGCTCTTTAATTATATATTCGTAAGCGCTAATGGCTTTGCTGTGTTTTCCTAAACTTTCGTTTAAAAAAGCAATATTTGAAATGCACTGCATCAATAATTTATTACTAGAGTTTTGCTCAGTTACAGACTTCGCAACACTTTTATATCTTTTGAGTTTATCGGCAACTTCGTACATTAATTCCAAGCCTTCTGCATATTCGCCCATCACATAATGAATTCCCGCGATATTGCCTATATTCTGAGAAGCTAATTTTAAGGCTACATATGGATTATCTTCGTATTGAATAGCTTTATCATAAGCTTTTTGATAAAAATACCTAGCACTATCTAATTGTGTGGTAAAATACATGCTATTTCCTAAGGCATTTAAACTAACCAAGTATTTCTTTATATCATCTTCTTTATGTTGCTCTCTGATGTGAAGGGCAAGTTTCACATGTTTTCGAGCCTCTTCATGATTATTTTTAGCCATCAAAACACTACTAATAAAATGATGAAAATCGGCTTCTCGAATCGGATTTTTAGGATTAGACTCTTTGGTTAATAGGAGACCTTGTCTAAAATATGCTAGAGATTTGTCTAGTTTTTTTGTGGTTCTATAATGGATGGTTCCTGCAACATCATAAAAATCAATTTTTTGTTTATGAGTTAAAGCATTCTCCAGTTGCTGATAAAAAGAACTAATCTTAAACTCTATGTCACTACCCTCTTTTAAACCTTGTTGTATATAAGCATAATGCTGCAAATATGGAATAAGTGAATCAATTTCGTTTGTCTTTTCGAATTCCTTCCACTGATGATCAAATAAGATTTGAGCTTCTTTGAAATCATTTTTTAATATAAGATCATTCAGCTTTTGACTTGGCGTAGAATCTTGTATTAAATTAGTAAAAGATAGGAGTAGCGTTACAATAATTATTATCGAGAAACTAGTTTTCATATGGAGTAAGAGTTGAATTCCATATAAAGATAATTAATCTAGCTCAATTACTAATATCTAAAATGACTTAAACTTTTTGGTTATTCCACAGATGATGAAAAAAATATTGAATTTTCAAGTTTCTTATGGCAGAGATAAAATTTTCTAACTTTAAGAAATATGGAGTGCTAATAATTCTTTTCCTTCTAAACTTCCAGTTAATACATCACCTACATTAATTTTCCCTACACCTTTGGGGGTTCCCGTAAGAATTAAATCTCCTTTTTCTAAACTAAAGTATTGTGACGCATGAGCTATTATTTGATCAAAATTAAACAGCATATGGCTTGAATTTCCTACTTGTTTTAATTCATGATTTTGATAAAGTTTAAAATTGATTTCTTGCTTATTTTTAAGCTCTTTAAACGATATAAAATCAGAGATAACAGCGGAGCCATCAAAGGCTTTGGCTTTTTCCCAAGGAAGCCCTTTAGCTTTTAATTTCGATTGTACATCTCTGGCCGTAAAATCAATGCCTAAACCAATTTCATTAAAATATTGATGTGCATCTTCTTCATGTATTTTCTTTCCAGATTTAGATATCCTAAGCACTAATTCTAACTCGAAATGAATGTCATCACTAAAAGATGGAATCTCGAAGTTAGAGCTGGTATTCAAAGCCGTTTCTGGCTTAATAAAAAGCACAGGCTCATCTGGAACATCATTTCCTAATTCTTTAGCATGTTCCGTATAATTCCTTCCGATACAAATTATTTTCATAGGATAAAGATAAGTTTTAAGCTGGATTTATTTATAAGGCTAAAATAAAAATTCCACTTTCTCTATTGAAAAAGTGGAACTTTAATTATTATTAGATTTTCAGCTAAATGTTAGTTAATATATTTTTTAGTTTCGGTCCACAGTGCATCTCGTTCTTCTAAGCTAAGTTCATTAAAAACTAGATCTCTGTCTTTAGAAAGTTCTTCCATCTTTTGAAAACGTTTAATGAATTTTTGATTGGTTCTTTCTAATGCATTTTCAGGATTGATGCCGATATATCTGGCATAATTAATCAATGAGAAAAATACATCTCCCATTTCTTTTTCCATTAAATCTAGATCTTTTTCAGCTTCAAACTCAGAAATCTCTTCTTTAACTTTAGCTAATACATCCGCTACATTATCAAACTCAAATCCTACGCCTTTAGCTTTTTCTTGCATTCTATAGGCTTTAACCATGGCTGGTAACCCCTTGGGAACTCCTTCCAGAACCGATTTTTTTCCTTCTTTCAGTTTTAGCTTTTCCCAGTTGCGTTTTACTTCCTCTTCATCGGCCACTTCCACGTCAGAATAAATATGTGGATGACGATGTATTAGCTTTTCACAAACAGAATTTAAAACGTCTGCAACATCAAAAGCTTTCTTTTCTGATCCGATTTTGCTATAAAAGACAAGGTGTAGAAAAACGTCACCTAATTCCTTTTTAACCTCCTCTAAATCCTCATCGAGAATAGCATCGCCCAATTCATAGACTTCTTCTATCGTAAGGTGACGAAGACTTTCCATGGTTTGTTTCCTGTCCCATGGACATTGCTCGCGCAATTGGTCCATTATCGTCAACAATCTATCAAATGCCTGTAATTGGGCTTCGCGTGAATTCATTTATTCCTCTTCTTCGGATACAACTGTTTCTTCCTCTATACTCTCTAACATATTATTTCTATGTAAGATATTGTACCATTGGAAAAGTTTTTTCAAATCTGATTTGTAAACTCTATCCTCGTCATAATCTGGAAGAACTTCAGACATATAAGCTCTTAAATCAGCTTCAGATGACTTGTGGTTAATCGCCTGACCACCATTTTCTTTGTCATATATTTTTTGAAAAACTTCTACTAAAGGAACCTCCTCGTTTAAAGTATAAATAGCAATATTATTCAATAAACTCACGTTCGCAGATGCTGGAACCGCAGTTTTCTTATTGTTGTCTAAGTTTTCTGCAATAAAACCATTAGCTGCCTGGGTAACTAGGGTAAATAAGCCCGGTTTACCGGAAATCGAAATTACTTTATCTATGTTCATATTATTCTTTAATTCTTATTTTGGAAATCTCATTTTATAATCAACACTTACATCGCCGGTTGAAATGTTCTTAAGTTTCTTTTTAATTAATCTCTTTTTAAATACGCTTAAATAATCGGTAAATAGTATGCCATCTATATGATCGTATTCATGCTGAATTACTCGAGCTGGCAAGCCTGTAAAAGTTGTGGTGTGCTTATCAAAGTTTTCATCATAGTACTCCAAAGTCACGTTCTCTAATCGAGATACATCTTCTCTGATACCTGGAATGCTGAGACATCCTTCATTGAATTTCCAAGCTTCGCCTGTTTCTTCAACAATTTTAGCATTTATAAATACTTTTTTGAAATCTTTGAGCTCAGCAATTAATTCCTCGTCTTCTTCATCTTCTGCAAAGGGTGAAACATCAACAATAAAAAGTCGGATGGGAAGACCAATTTGAGGTGCTGCCAAACCTACACCGTGAGATGCATACATGGTTTCGAACATATTTTCTAATAGACTATCTAATTCTGGATAATCCTTATCTATGTCTTTGCACATGGCTCGTAAAACCGGGTCGCCATAAGCGCGAACTGGTAATATCATAGGCTAAAAAATTTAGGGCTCAAAGTTAAACAATTTTTGATGAATAGAAATACTCTAACGGATTTAGAAGTAAATTGTTTTATGATAGATTAGATTCTTAATTTTTAGCTTTTTATAATAAAATTCACAAGATTTGAGTGTTTTTTAAGAGGATCTATCCATAAATTGTTGAAGAATTAAGGTAGCACTTACGCGATCAATCAAACCTTTTTCTCTGCGTTTTTTCTTTTTGGTGCCTGCTGCAAAAATAGCTTCAGACGCTCGAATAGAGGTATAGCTTTCGTCTTCTCTATGAATCTTAATCTGAGGATATTTCTTAATGAATTTTGTGATAAACTTTTGTATATCTTCTTCAATCTCGCCGGGTACACCGTGCGCTCTCATGGGGAGACCAACTACCACGTCTCCAACGTCATTATCTGCTAAATACTTTTCTAAAAATTTATCTAATTCCTTGGTAGGAACAGTATCTAGAGCAGATGCAATAATTTGCATAGGATCGGTTTCAGCTAATCCAGTTCGCACCTTTCCGTAATCAATAGCAAGAATTTTAGACATATTTTCTTAAGTAAATTAGGGTTATGATTTACTTAAAAATACATAACCCTAGGTTTTAATGATGGAGACAAAAAATGCCTCACATGGTATAAATTTATATAATCTCTGCGCTCAATCCTCTATCCAATAAGGCTTCACACATTGGTTTTAAGTCCTTGAGATCTCCAGATTTAACATCACATTTGCCGTTATAATGGACTATCATAGCACATTGCTCAGCCTGCATAGGGGCATGATCGCAAATATCGATGAGGCATTTTATTACCCAATCAAATGTATTCACATCATCATTATGCAAAATAATCTGATGCTTAATTGTTTCTTCTTCTAAAACAAGTACCTCTTCTTTTTCCTTGATTTTAGTCTGAAAATGAATTGATTCTTCCTTTAAATATTTCATAATTATAATCTTACTGACTACTTTAAAATCAATTTAATAATTAAATTTTAAAGCAATCCACTCATTTCTTATTCTTTTAGCCTCAAAAGTTAAGCCATATTTCTCGGTTTCTTTTCTGATATCATCTTCATCAAAATTATATAAACCGCTCAAAAAGAGGGTTCCACCTTTCTTTAATTGATTTACATAAAATGGCATATCTTCAATTAAAACATTCTTGTTGATGTTGGCCAAAATAATATCGTATTCCGTAGAAGGAGGAATAGATTCAGCGCCACCTTTCATTACTTGAATATTAACCTTATTACGTTCTGCATTTTCAATAGCATTTTCGTAAGACCATTCATCGATATCAATCGCATCAACGGATTCGGCCCCTCTCATCTTGGCTAAGATTCCCAAAATTCCCGTTCCCGTTCCCATATCGAGAACCACTTTATTATCAAATTCTGTATCTAGAATAAATTCTATTAGTAAATGAGTAGTCTCGTGATGTCCTGTACCAAAAGACATTTTGGGTTGAATCACAATGTCATATTTAACGTTTGGTTTCTCTTCATGAAACTCGGCTCTAATATAGCATCGGTCATCTACAGAAATCGGTTGGAAGTTCTTTTCCCACTCCTCATTCCAATTCACCTGTTGAATGTTTTGCTTCTCATAGGTAATCTGAGCAGCTTCCATTTCTCCAATTTGTTCTTGGACAAACTCTTCGTCGTCAAAATCTCTTTTTATATAAGCCTTTAAACCTGTATCATTTTCCTCAAATGAATCAAATTCAATTTGAGATAGTTTGGCTAATAATATTTCCGACCATGGAGTAGGAGGTGAAATAGTAAAATTATATTCTAAAAAATCCATTGATTAATTTCTTTCTGCTGCATGTATAATTGAGGTAAAGTCATCTAATTTAAGAGAAGCTCCACCGATTAATCCACCATCAATATCAGGTTGTGAGAATAAATCATCTGCATTACCAGAGTTTACACTACCACCATATAAAATTCTAACCTCGTTGGCTACGTCAGCTCCGAATAATGGCTCTAATACTTCGTTTCTAATAAAGGCGTGCATCTCTTGAGCTTGGCTTGGAGATGCTGTTTGTCCTGTACCAATGGCCCAAACAGGTTCATATGCAATTATTTGACGAATCATATCCTCAGCAGAAATATTTTTCAAAGCGACATCTAATTGTTCTTTAACCACTTTGTTCTGTTTTCCACTTTCTCTTTCTTCACCAGTTTCTCCACAACAAACAATAGTTTTGATCCCTTTTTTGATAGCCATTTGAACTTTTTCCCCAATTTGCTCATTAGTTTCGTGGAAATATTTGCGTCTTTCTGAATGACCAACAATGGTATAGTGAACCCCGATTGAATTTAAAATACTTCCTGAAATTTCGCCCGTATATGCACCGTTTTCGTATTCTGAAATATTCTGCGCACCTACAGAGGCATGTCCAATAAAAATATCGTTAGCTCTATCTAAAAATGGGAAAGGTGGACAAACAATAATTTTAGATTCAGGTCTATGCCTATTTACAAAATTATTGATTCCTAGTAGAAGCGATTTAGCCTCATCCCAAGTTAAGTTCATTTTCCAGTTACCTGCTACAATTTTTCTTCTCATAATATTAGAATTTGAAATAAAGTTAATAAAATTAAGCCAATTTTAAGCTAAATTTTTAAAGCTTATAAAGCAAAACTTGAATTTTTGATTAAAGCTTCAAACCGCTCTCATCATCTATCTTATTAATAGGGCCATTTTTAAAACTAGCTTCAGTTTTAGACTCAAACTTAGGTTCAATAATTTTCTTGCGTTTTTTTTGGGCATAACCTAAGAAACCACCAATCAATAATCCGATACCAACACCCAGCATAGCTGCTATATAAAATTCTTTATAAGTATAATCCGGCTCTTGAACAATGTATAGAAATAAACCAATCGCTGTAAGGAGTAAACCAATGATAGATGAATAAGTCATAGTTGTTGTTTTTTAATTAAAAGAAGAATTTAAAAATCAGTCTGATTATAGCCTTTGTCTAATTACTTCATATAGAAAAGCACCGCATGCTACAGAAACGTTCAAGGAACCAATTTCACCATACATGGGTAGTTTGGCCAAGTTATCAGAGATTCTAATCAATTCATTTGAAACTCCATCGTCTTCACTTCCCATTACAATTGCTGTAGGTAAACTAAAGTCCATATCATAAATGGTGTCACTCGTTTTTTCAGAGGCACAAGTGATGGAGATTCCTGAAAGTTGTAAAAATTTAATCGTTTCTTTCAAGGATTTAACTTTACAAACAGGAATTTGATATAGTGCTCCCGCCGAAGTTTTTATAGCGTCTTCGTTTACAGATGCTGAACCTTTTTCTGGAATAATGATGACATCAACTCCTGTACATTCTGCAGTTCTGGCAATAGCTCCAAAATTTCGAACATCACTAATGCGATCTAAAATTAAAATTAAGGGATTTTTTCCTGCTTCGTAAATACTAGGTAATACATCCTCCAATTTATGGAAATCAATCGGCGATATAAAAGCAAATACACCCTGGTGATTTTTACCGGTAAGTCGATTAAGCTTTTGTAATGGAACCTGTTGCATCGGAATTCCATATTCCGTTACTTTCTCTAATAATTCGTGGTATAGTTCGCCCTGCAAACCTTTCTGAATCATTAATTTGTCTATGGTTTTTCCAGCTTCAATAGCTTCTAAAACAGGTCTAAGACCGAAAATTCTATCCTTCATGCGGTAAAATTACAATATTTGTACGGATTGATAGGAATCAAAAATTTTAATACATTCTTTAGCCTCCTTAACATCGTGTACACGCAAAATTCTAGCGCCATGTTGTAACACCAACATATTGACAGCAGTAGTTCCATTGAGTGCATCTTTTGGATTTACGCCTAAAGTCTTGCAAATCATTGATTTTCTAGAGACTCCTGCCAAGATAGGGTAGTCTTTAAAGCCTAATAATTCTTGATTTCTTAGTAACTGAAAGTTATGTTCTAAAGTTTTTCCAAATAATCCATATCCAGGATCTAAAATGATATCATTGATATGCAGCTGTTTCAATGCTTGAATTTTCTCTGCAAAAAATAAATTAACCTCTTGTATGATGTTATCATAGTGCGGCTCGGCTTGCATATCTTTTGGCATACCTTGCATGTGCATCAGGATATAGGGAACCTTAAGTTTGGCTACTGTTTTAAATAAATCCTTATCAATTCTCCCGGCTGAAATATCATTGATAATGGCAGCACCCATTTCCACAGCATGTTGGGCAACTTTACTATAAAAAGTATCAATCGAAATAATAAGATCAGGAAAATTCTTAATTACTATATCTAAAATAGTTTCAACTCTTTGCAATTCTTCGTCAGCGGAAATAACTTCTGAACCTGGTTTCGTGCTTTGTCCTCCAATATCTAAGATATCCAAACCATCCTCAAGCATTTGCTCAACCGTTTTTAGAATATTGTCTTGGTTGTGGTGTTTGCCACCATCAAAGAAAGAGTCGGGGGTAAGATTAAGAATACCCATCACTTTTGGAGAGCTTAAATCGAGTAATTTGCCTTTACAGTTGATAGTCATGCGTGGAATCTTGTTTGTTTTATTATTTTTGTAGATTAATCACTAAAATCGTTACCAAAAACGAGTGCATTGCGAAAATATGGAAAAAACATTACACCAATATGACGAAGTAATAAAAGAATGTCGCGAGTTGTTTGCAAATAAATTGCAAGATTATGGAACAGCTTGGAGGATTCTTAGATTATCGTCTGTAACGGATCAAATTTATATTAAGGCCAATCGAATTAGAAGTATTCAGGAGAATGAAGTGAAGAAAGTTGAAGAAGGCGAAAAAAGTGAATTCATTGGTATCCTTAATTATTCTATTATTGCATTGATTCAGTTAGAGTTAGGTGTTGTTGATTCTCCAGATTTAGAAAATGAGAAAGCCTTAGAATTATATGATTTTCAGGCTAAGGAGGCTAGAGATTTAATGGAAAGAAAGAATCACGATTATGGTGAGGCTTGGCGTGATATGCGAGTTTCGTCTATTACAGATTTAATTTTACAAAAGATTTTAAGAATAAAGCAAATTGAGGACAACCAAGGAAAGACTTTGGTTTCAGAAGGTTTAAAGGCAAATTATTTAGATATGTTGAATTATGCTGTCTTTTCTTTAATTCATATTGCAGAACAAGATTCAAATCAATAATTATGAAGTATATAATTTTAATTTTACGTTGGGTAGTAGGAGTGCTATTCATTTTTTCTGGTTTAGTGAAAACCATAGATCCCATTGGCTTCTCTATTAAATTAGAAGAATATTTCTCTGCTTCGGTATTTAATATTCCTTTTTTAGAAGCCTATGCGTTGCCCATCGCAACTTTCTTCGTGATATTTGAAATAGTCTTAGGGGTTCTTTTAATCTTAGGAATATATAGAAAATTCACCTTATGGAGCTTACTTGGATTAATTGTATTCTTTACCTTCTTGACCTTTTATTCGGCATACTTTAATAAAGTAACAGACTGCGGTTGTTTTGGAGATGCCATATCGTTAGAACCTTGGGAATCATTTACTAAGGATGTAATACTTCTGGTATTAATTTTAATATTATGGGCAGGTAGAAAACATATTAAACCTATGTTGGCAAAACCGCTAGGAAAGTATGTAACAGCTGCCGCATTGATTGCTTCTATTGTTATTGCCTATCAAGGTATTTTTCATTTACCTATAAAGGATTTTAGAGCTTATGCAGTGGGGAATAATATCACCGAAGGAATGAAATCAGCAGAGGAACTCGGCTTAGAAACTACCCAAATAGAAATGATTTATCACCTTAAAAATAAATTAAATAAGCAGAAAGTTAGGTTAACCGAGGATGAGTATTTGGGAAATAAAAACTATTGGTCCGGTGGCACTCCATGGGAAATAGAGAAAACTGAAGATAGAATTGTTAAGAAAGGGTATGAGCCTCCGATTTCTGACTTTATGATTGATTGTGGTGATGAAGGTGATAAAACAGAATATTATCTTGAAGTAGACAAATTAATGTTTGTTGTAACTTCAATTCCTGCAAAAGCTTCTGAAAAAGGTACTGGGAAAATCAATACATTGATTAATAACTTAAAGGATAGCGATCTAGAAATTTTAAGTTTGTCACCGTATGCTATTGAGTCCAACGGATTGCCGAATTGCTTTATGGATCCTGTGACTTTAAAAACTATGATTCGTGCGAATCCAGGGATTTTATTGCTTAAAAAAGGTACTGTAGTAGGAAAATATAATTGGAATGATATTCCAAATGAGGCAGAAATTCAAAAAATATTGAATTGATAAATTATATTCTAGGTAGAATTGGTTATGGCTTTCTCACTCTTCTGGGTGTGATTACGGTAATTTTCATTTTGTTTAACGTTATGCAGGGTGATCCTGCTAGAATGATGCTAGACCAAAATGAAGATCCAGCACAACTTGCAGCAATTCGCAAGAATTTAGGTTTAGATCAGCCCATACTTACACAGTATTTCTACTACTTAAATGATTTATCTCCTATATCAGTACATTCTCAAGATTTTGATGATTATACCTATTTTAGTGATAGCAAACACAACGGAAGTAAGCTATTTTCGATAGGTGGGTATGATTTAGCTGTAAAAGTTCCTTATTTAAGAGAATCTTTTCAACAGCAAGGAAAACCCGTATTGCAAATTATAAAAGAAACCCTCCCGAACACCATGCTTTTAGCTTTGTTTGCTATCATCATAGCATTCTTTTTGGGAATAGTATTGGGCATTGTTTCGGCTTTGAACAAAGGTGGTTGGATAGATAAATTACTATTGGTGTTAACTTCGATTGGCATGAGCTTACCTTCATTTTTCTCCGCCATTTTAATGGCTTGGTTCTTTGCCTATGTATTATCCGATTGGACACAGCTTAATATGACCGGAAGTTTATATGAAGTAGATGATTATGGTATCGGAAAGCATTTAACGCTTAAGAATTTAATTTTACCATCATTAACCTTAGGTATACGTCCATTGGCTGTTATCACACAATTAACTAGAAATTCTTTGTTAGAGGTTATGAACAAAGATTTTATTAGAACTGCTTTTGCTAAAGGTTTAAGTAAACGTCAGGTAATTCAGAGACATGCGCTTAAAAATGCTTTAAACCCAGTGATAACAGCAGCATCTGGTTGGTTTGCAGGAATGTTAGCAGGAGCTGTTTTTGTAGAGTTTATTTTTGGTTGGAATGGTTTGGGAAAAGAAATCGTAAATGCTTTGAATACATTAGATCAGCCTGTGATTATGGGTGCTGTATTGGTTATTGCCATTTCATTTATAATTATTAATATTTTGGTTGATATCATATATGGATTTTTAGACCCTCGAGTTAGAAAGTATTAAAAATAGAAAAAGCCGCAAATCTTGCGGCTTTTTCTATTTATTCAGATATACTATAATATGATTTTATCCTTCGTATCGAGCAAAACAATCCTTTACAATTTTGATTGCTTCTTCTTTGGTTCCCCAACCTTGGGTATCAACCTTTTTATCTTCTAAGTCTTTATAAACTCTAAAGAAGTGTTCAATTTCACTTAAAAGATGTGGGTTTAAATCTTCTAAAGAATCCATTTTGTTCCAAACAGGATCACCTAGTGGAACGCAGATTACTTTTTCGTCTGGACCTTTTTCATCCTCCATGTGGAAAACTCCAATTGGTTTAACCTCTATAATACAACCTGGGAACGTTGGTTCAGTTACTAAAACTAAAACGTCTAAAGGGTCATCATCTAGCGCTAAGGTGTCTGGAATAAATCCATAATCCGCTGGATAGTGCATGGACGAGAAGATGGTTCTATCCAGGCGAATTTTACCAGTATCTTTGTCCATTTCGTATTTATTTCTACTACCCTTAGGGATTTCTACAATTACATCAAATTTCTCCATGTGAGATTTTATTATTTATACATTACTTTTTTTACTGCTTCTACTACTTGGTTAGGAGTAGGGTACCAATTTTTTAATAAAGCTGGCGAATAAGGTGCAGGTACATCTGGTGTAGATATACGCTCAATAGGCGCATCTAAATAATCAAATGCTTTTTGCTGAACCATATAAGTGATTTCGGAAGATACAGAAGCAAATGGCCAGGCTTCTTCTAAAATTACCAAGCGATTTGTTTTCTTAACTGACTTTAAAATAGTTTCATAATCCAATGGACGAACTGTTCTAATGTCGATAATTTCCACATTGATTCCGTCTTTGGCTAATTCTTCTGCTGCTTTATAAGCCTCTTTTATAACTTTTCCAAAAGAAACAATGGTACAATCGGTTCCTTCTCTTTTAATATCTGCAACACCAATAGGAATCAGATATTCGCTATCTGGAATCTCCATCTTGTCTCCATACATTTGCTCAGATTCCATAAAGATGACAGGATCGTTATCACGAATCGCTGACTTCAATAAACCTTTGGCATCATATGGGTTAGATGGTACAACTACCTTCAGTCCCGGACAATTGGCATACCAACTCTCAAAAGCTTGTGAGTGAGTAGCTCCTAATTGTCCAGCAGAAGCTGTAGGCCCTCTAAATACGATTGGAATATTCCATTGGCCTCCCGACATTTGTCTCATTTTAGCGGCGTTGTTGATTACTTGATCAATGGCCACTAATGAAAAGTTGAAAGTCATATATTCAACAATCGGGCGATTTCCGTTCATGGCAGAACCAATAGCAATTCCAGAAAATCCTAATTCTGCAATGGGCGTATCAATAACACGCTTAGGTCCAAATTCATCTAACATTCCTTTAGACGCTTTATAGGCACCATTATATTCAGCAACTTCTTCTCCCATTAAATATATAGAATCATCGCGACGCATTTCTTCGCTCATGGCTTCTGCGATCACTTCTCTAAATGTCTTTTCGGTCATATTAAATTTTTAAGAGTTACAAAATTATTAAAATTAAATGTAAGAAAAGCTAAACTACGTGAAATTCACAATTTCAACATTAATTTAGAATAATTGAATTAGATATTTAAATCATTAAATAATTCAACCAAAGCTGGATCACTTGGTCTTGGAGCATCTGGATCAACTACCATTCCATCTGGGCCAATTAAGATAAATCGTGGTATCGATTTAATCTCAAACTCTGTTACGAAACTTGATTTCCAAGCATTTTCAGCGAAAATCTGAACACCTTGTAAATCTTCATCTTTCACAAAATTTTTCCACTTATTTTTGTCTTTTGCCTCATCAATCGACATACTTACCACCACAAGATCCTTGTCTTTGTATTGCTCTTCGATTTTCTTTAATGAAGGGATTTCTCTCTTACAAGGTCCACACCAAGTCGCCCAAACATCTACATAAACATATTTGCCAGCAAAATCTTCTAATTTAATCGTTTCTCCATCGATGTTTTCCATCGCAAAGCTTGGTGATTTAATGCCGGTAAATTTCTCTGCAATGGCAATTTTACTAGCTCTATACTCTTTAAATCCTTCAATGCTTTTTTCTACACTTTCATCAGACTCTTTCCAAAATGATGGATCTAAGTCTTTGTATTCAGATTTTAACTTGTCATAATTGCTTTTAAAATCAGCCATTTTTTGATTAAAAGCTTCTTCTTCCATCCCAGCTACTTCTGCGCTAAATGTCTCCATATTTAGGTGCAAAAGTTTAGTTTCAGCTTGCGTTTTCTTAAGAATCCCACCTTGCCCCGTGAATTTTAGAGCTTTATCGAAATCCTTATAATCAGTTTTAAGATGAAGAGATTCATTATTCTTTAAATACATCGTTCCGTATTCGTCACCAATCTTAAAACGATATTTTCCTTCTTCTACTTTTAATGTATCACTGAAAGTTCCATCATCTTTTAAAACAATAGCTTTTCTGTATCCATTCGGAATGAATACAATTACACTATCCATATCAGCATTAATGTTAGCTACTTCACCAGAGAAAGTTGCATAGTTCTTGGGTTCTTTTTCACATGATGTCATAATAAACATCGTTGCTAACAAAGCCCCTAATGAATTCTTTAAAATTTTCATTTATCTTATATTATTTTAATTAATTATTTTATTGGTCGCATTAAACCTTCCTGGGTCACACTAGCAATTAGCTGACCAGATTCCGAGAATATGTTGCCTCTCGCAAATCCTCTTGCACCCGAAGCGCTAGGAGATTCAATACTAAATAACATCCATTCGTTGATATCACATTCTCTAAAGAACCACATAGAGTGATCTAAAGTTGCCATTTGTGTATTGCCAAAATGTGCAACTTCAGCATGCGGATGTAGCGCCGTGGTCAATATATTATAATCAGAAATATAGGAAAGAATACTTCTATTATAAATTGGATCATTTTTCATTTCTCCCTTTATCTTAAACCAGATGCTTTGAAAAGGATCTAATTTTTTTCTTTTAATCGGGTTGTTAATAACAGTTGGTTTAAATGAAATAGGTCGTTCAATAGATAAGAATTGTTCAACCGACTTTGGTAAGAAACCTTTTAATTGTTCATACATCTGATCCCAACTATAGAGTCCTTCATGATGTGGTACTTTGGGCATTTCTAATTGATGATCATAGCCTTCTTCTAACCCATGGAAACTAGCACCCATAAAAAATATAACTCTATTTTTTTGCTTGGCCTTAACACGTCTCACAGAAAAACTACCACCATCGCGAATAGTTTCAACTTCGTAATAAACTGGTTCTTTTAAATCACCGGGTAATATGAAATAACAGTGATATGAATTGCAAAATCTTCCTTTTGGCGCAGATTGACTCATAGCATAAACTGCTTGGGCAATAACTTGACCACCAAAAATGGAAGGACTGCCGATGGGCTCATTCCTGCCCTTGAAAATTTGATCTTCTAGCTGTTCTAGATGTATTAAATCTATTAATTGTGAAACCTTAGTCATTGTTATTTTTAAGCAATATGGGTTCAAAGATAATTCAAACCAATTATTTTGTTGGTATATAAAGGATTTAATTTATCAATCGCAATTTTGACAAATAATATTAATATTATTTGTCAAAATTTATGCTGTTTTTTCATTTTACATTTAACTTTGGATTACTTATTGAGCATTAACATAAAACAAAATTTAATAATTATGAAAAATCTATTTTTAACAGCCCTAATTTCATTTTCTTTAATTAATGTAGCTTGTGAGCGACAAGCAGAAAATATTCAAGAAGAGGATACGACCTCAGAACAGGTGTTAGAAGGTGATCAAACTCCAGAACAATATCAAGGAAGTACTGGTCTAGATGATGAAAATAACAATATGGTAGCTAATGAAAATATCGAACTTCAAAAACAAGAATTCAGAGGTTCATTTTCATCACCTAAGACCCAAAGTTTTACTTTTAATGTTCTGAACGAAGCCAAGGAATATAGTTTTAGACTCGAGTCTGTGGATTCAGGAGTACAATATTTAGTTAAACAAAAAGATGGAAAAGTTGTTCAAGAAGCAACTTCAGAAGCTTCAACAATTTCTTTAAATCCAGGTGAATATGAAGTTGTTGGCTTATTAGATGCTGAAAACTCAGACCAAGAAGCTTCTGAAACAGATTTTATAATCTATATCGAATAATTCATAAACCATAAAAACTCATGAAAGCCAATTCTTACCAAAGAATTGGCTTTTTTTGATTTTGTTCTAAATATGCATTTGCTTTAGAAAAATGTTCGCATCCAAAAAATCCTCTATAGGCAGAGAGTGGTGATGGATGTGGAGCTTTTAAGATTAAATGCTTTGTTTCATCGATTAATGATGTTTTGGATTGCGCAAACTTTCCCCAAAGCATAAAAACCACATTTTCGCAATTATCAGATACAATGGAAATTACTTTATCTGTAAATTTCAGCCAACCTTTGTCTTGATGGGAGAGAGGCTTAGCTTCTTCTACGCTCAAAGCAGCGTTTAATAACAAGACACCTTGCGCTGCCCAATGCTCCAGATTTCCATGATTAGGAATGCTTAAATTCAAATCGGACTTCAATTCTTTGTAAATGTTTTGTAAACTCTTAGGAATTTTAATGCCTTTGGGAACCGAAAAACTATATCCATGAGCTTGACCTTTTCCATGATATGGATCTTGTCCCAATATAAGCACTTGAATATCCTGAGGTTGTACATTGAAAGCATTAAATAATTGATGGTAAGTAGGGTAGATGGTTTTAGTTTGATATTCTAATTCCAAAAATTCCTTTAATTTCACAAAATAATCAGATTGAATTTCTGATTTAAGTAGTCTTGACCAATTTTCTGAAAGTTGTTTTTCCAAGTCCTAATTTCTTTTTAATCAAAGCTAAAAAAATATATTCCATAATAAATAATTAAAGCTGAATATTCATTGTATTTTTGTCACAATGAATATTCCTGATAAAACATTAGAAGATTTAGAATTTCATAAGGTTTTAGCCGAAATAGAGAAGTACGCAAAAACCCTACGTGTTAAACGTGTTATTCAGCAAATTCGACCGCTTGAATCCAAAAAGGCTATTGAATTTAGATTAAAGGCCACCAACGAATTTCTGGCTGGATTGCAAGGGGACAATAGATTCCCTTTTGGTGATTACGACGATATTCGCGAAGATTTAGAAAAATTAGAAGTTGAAAACTACCGAATGCCTTCTTCGTCTTTCTTGGCGATTAGAACGCATATGCTTCAGATTATAGAGCTCAAGAAATTTTTGACCAATTTTGAAGATTATTTTCCAGTATTTCATAATAGAATTCAAAAAATTGATCTTCAAAAAGATATATTAAAACAAATTGAGAAGGTATTTGATAAGCATGGAGAAATTAAAGATGATGCGAGCTCTGAGTTAAAAATCGTTAGAAAAGGCATTAAAGCTACTACGAGTAAACTGAGTGCTACTTTTAATGGAGCTATGAGAGCCCATCGTGAATTTTTAGATGATATTGGAGAATCTGTGGTCGATGGGAGAAGGGTTTTGGCCGTCTCTGCTATGTATCGTAAAAAAGTGGCGGGTAGGTTTGTAGGTTCTAGTAAAACGGGTTCTATATCTTACATCGAACCAGAATCAGTTCTTAAAATTCAAAGAGAATTAGATGAACTCAAGGAAGATGAAAAGAAAATTATTGATGTCATTTTATTGGATTTAACCAATATGATGAAGGAATTTCAACCTGAATTAATTTCTTATCAGAACTTCTTGTTTCAATTGGATTTAATTGCTTCTCAAGCTAAATATGCCTACGAAATTAATGCAGTTTTGCCCACTATAAATTATGAGAAATCAACTCATTTGATAGATGCATATCATCCTATTTTGTGGCTAAAACATCATCAAGAAGGAAAAAAAATCATCCCTCAGACTATCAGTTTAAGTGATGACCAAAGGATATTGGTAATTTCTGGACCCAACGCAGGAGGAAAAAGTATTACCTTAAAAACTATTGGCTTATTGCAATTGATGATACAAAGTGGAATACTAGTTAGTGTTCACCCCAAGAGTAAGATGGGGTTTTATAATGCCATCTTCACAGACATAGGTGATCACCAATCCATAGAAAATCAATTGAGTACCTATTCTTATCGCTTAAAGCAGATGAGATATTTCTTGCGAAAGTCGGACGAGAATACGTTGCTTTTAATCGATGAATTTGGAACTGGATCAGATCCGGAATTAGGTGGAGCTTTGGCTGAAGTTTTCTTAGAAGAATTCTATGATGTGGAAGCCTTTGGGATTTTTACAACGCATTATACGAATATTAAAATTCTTGTTGAACAAATGGAAGCCGCCAAAAATGCATCCATGTTATTCGATGAGAAATCATTAGAACCACTTTATCTATTAGAAATTGGGCAAGCGGGAAGTTCATTTACTTTTGAAGTTGCACAGAAAAATAAAATACCTTTTAGATTAATAAATCGTGCTAAAAAGAAAATTGAACGCAATAAGATTCGTTTAGATAAAACCATTTTAAAACTTCAGCAAGAAAAATTTGATGTTCAAAAAACCAAGCAACAATTAAAAGAACTTCAATCCAAATCTGAAGAGAAAAACGAAGTGCTAAATCAAACCCAAGACAAAATTCAGTCTAAGCTTGTTGATTTTCAGCGCTTATATGAAAATGAGCAAAAAATGATGCAGCTGGGTAAAAAAGTGGATGAAATGGCCGATGAATACCTGAAAAAGCGAAGTCGTAAAAAGTTGATCGGTGAATTTTTGAAGTTAATTGAGATCGAAAATGCTTCTAAGAAGCCAAAAGACCATTTTAAAACCAAAAAGAAACAACAAGTCATCAAAAAGAAATTGAAAAATGACTTGAATAAGAATAAAGGCAAACTACAAGAGGTTAAACAAAAGATTGAGAAAAAACAAAAAGAGGAGACAGCAAGCAAAATTGCATCACTTAAAATAGGTGATAGGGTAAGGATTAAAGATAGTACCAGTGTAGGGACGATCGATAAGATAGAGAATGAAACCATTACCATCAACTATGGAAGTTTTAGGACAAAAATAAGTATCTTTGAAATTCAAAAAATATAATAACAGGATGAAGAAATATATATTTCTTTTAGGCGTAGGCTTGATGAGCTTGACGTATGGACAAGAAACTAATGTGGAAGAATTGAAAAAGCTAGGAATTCAATTTCAAATTGAACACGAAGCCAATTTAAAGTTCATTTCAGAATTAGCAGCGCAAAAAGGTTGGGACGAAGATCAACTTAAGAAGCATTTTATTGGTAAGTACGGAGATTATTTAGTTTACATTGATAACACAGATAGTGATCAGATTAAATTAGCAGATGTAGATAAATTATATGACAACACTATTGCTGGTGTTGCCGTCTTGGGTGACGGAATGACGGTTTATCAGTGGGATGGCGGACGTATAGATACAGCTCACACTGAGTTTACTGATGATAGAGCAAGTAACATGGAAATGGCTGATTCTCCAATTTCTGATCATGCCACAGGTGTTGCAGGAATTATGATAGCAGCTGGTGTATCACCAGCAGCCAAAGGAATGGCGCCTAGTGCTAATGTTGTTGGGTATGACTTTTATAACAATTTCAACGAGATTGTTACAGAGTCGGCAAATAATTTAGATTACATGATATCTAACCACTCTTATGGTTATCAAGCAGGGTGGAAATATGGTGAGTACGATCAGAGTTTAGGTGAAGGCTGGTATTGGTTTGGGTATCCATCTATGGGGGATAGCGAATCAGCTTACCACGGAATATATTCTACAATAGATAGTTACATTGATAATATTGCTAGAAATGCACCACAGCACTTAATGATTAAATCAGCTGGAAACGATAGAAATTCAGGACCAAGTTCAGCTACAGAGCATGCCGTTCTAAACGACGAAGATGAATGGGAGATTTCAAATACCTTTAGACCTGTCAACTGTGGTACCACTGGATATGATTGTTTACCATATGGTGCAACTGCCAAAAATATTTTACTCGTTGGTTCTACCAATCAAGTAGGTGGAAACGGAAGATACAATGGACCCTCTAGCGTTTCGCCATCTATATTCTCTAGTTTTGGACCAACTGATGATGGTAGAATCAAGCCAGATGTTGTAACACAAGGTTCTTCGGTTGTTGTGCCAACTTCAAATAATGGATATTGGAGTCAAGGTAGTGGAACTTCTTTCTCTGCACCAAGTGTAACGGGTATCGCAGTATTATTACAACAACTTTATTCGGATATAAATTCAGAATATTTAAACGCAGCTCAGTTAAAAGCTTTATTTATTAATACAACTAATGAAACAGGCGCTCATCCAGGTCCTGATTATCAATATGGTTTTGGATTAGTAAATGCTTTTAATGCAGCTAACTTGATTGTTGATCAATCGAATAATGATGCTATTATCATTCATGATGTTAAAGCTTTAAGCGAAAAATCATATGCATTAACAGCTACCGGAGATCAACCCATTAGAGCAACCTTAGTTTGGATAGATCCAGCAAAGAGCGCTGGTTCCTTATCATTTGATTTAAACGGAAGAACGCCCATGTTGGTGAATGATTTAGATATGAGAATTATTGAAAATAGTTCTTTCACAGAATATATGCCATGGACTTTGGATGTTGAGAACCCCTCAGCGGCAGCAGTGCCTGGTGATAATATCTTAGATAATGTAGAGCAAATTTTAATTTCAGCGCCATCTGCTGGTTCTTATACCTTAACAGTGAACCATAAGAATGGAATTGCCGGAATTACGCAAGCCTACGCTCTTGTAGTTTCGGGAGCTAAATTAGCTACACAATCAACCCAGGACTTACAAAATAAGCAAGTAGGTATTTATCCTAACCCTGTTCGTGATATATTGAATATCTCTGGACTAGAGGGTGATGCCCAAATTCAAATCATTAGTTCGCATGGTCAGATTGTTAAGAGTGAAAAAGTAAGTAATAGCCAAGTTTATGTGAATTCATTAGCAGCTGGTGCTTATATTATTAGTATCAAAGACCAGAAGGGTGCAAGCGCTCACAAATTTATCAAGAAGTAATTCTAGGTAATTTCTATTAAAACTAAAAGCTAGCTATCTCCGCAGAAATAGCTAGCTTTTTTTATTTTAACTTAATTGTAAATTAATTAAACCTTCGTTTTAAAAGACGTTTTAACTGCGCTTTAATTTCTTCACCACTGTCAAAAACCATTTGCTCGTGTGAAGGGAAGGGTATAAATTGATTGTAACTTAACTTTTGCATATGATCATCCAAGGCTCTTCGGTCTCCAAAAAACTTAGCAAAATGATTTCTAAAGCCATACTCACTATTTAGCTTTTGGGTGTCAACTATTTGATTAAGCGATAAGTCAATTAATTCGATTCTACCTTGAACCAATGCATCCTTTTCTTGAATAACTTCTTCTACACGTGCGCTAACCAGAATAACTTTGTCTACTTTAATGGGCTTACCTAAACTATCTAACACCTTTCTACCATTCTCATAAAGATATTCCCAGCCGTCGATTATTTCTCTCTCGAACTGATGCTGCCTAGCATTCATTCTCTCTGGAGAAACCATAATATGTTCAATGTCCATTCTAATTAAGTAATCATATTGGAAATCTTTTTGCTTTTTTTGATGATACTCAGTCCAAAAATTATTTAAACCATACGTGCTAATTTGAGTTAGATCATTTTCCAAACGCTTTGGAAGAAGCTGATTCGATCTGTTTTCTATTTGTATAAGCACGTAATCTGTTCCCAAATAATGAGCTTCTTTTAATAAATTTTCTACATCATTATAGCCTGGAATCAACTGCTGAATCTTTCTTAAGTCCCCATGTGCATTCCGAATTTCTTGCTTATTTTGAGAGTCCAATTTTTTGAGACTAGATTGGTATAGATAAGCTACATAATCATTTTTAGCTTGGTCAACAGCAGGTAAATAATTTTTTGTTTTAAACAGCATTTCTTTCCCTTTATGATATATAGGTAAGAAAGGTCGTAAATCCTCTTGGCGTTTATGCAGTTCTAACAAAGTGTAATAAATTTCACCTGAATAAGCGGGGTTCTTAACAGATTTCAAATGTTCAATTTTAGATTCCTGATTGGCCACCATCTTCATATAGGCTTTTTGAAAAATAGGTAAAAGCTTTTCTTTTTTCTTAGCAGTTAAACCTTTTTGATATTCTTCTATCAGTAAATCATAAGCTTTTACATAATCACCTGAATTCATTGACTTCTCTGCTTGCTTTACAGAACTGCAAGATGCAAAAATGAGCAATACGAATAAGTAGTATAATTGTTTCATGAGGATGATTATTAAGATTAATATATGCTAAAAGCCAAAGGGTGTGCCAAATGTTAATGAAAAACTAAAGTAATTAAAGATTAATGTATAAACGCTTTATATTTTCGTCAATTTAGCAATAAAACTTTGTTTCGTGGAATTTTGTTAAGTAATTGATTAACAATTATATATAAAAAAAACCATCTATAGAAAGATGGTTTGATTGTAACATGTAGGATTTTTAATAAATATTTAAGATTTTCTGTTCTTTATCGCCTAACATAAGTTTATCATTTTTCTTTTTACCTTCATTATTAATGAAAACAGGAGCTTCTAGTGATACGCCAAAAATTGTTTTATTATCTGTTTTAATAGGAGCAAAGGTAAATCCAATAAAGTAAACGGCTTCGTCAGTCTCTATTACAGCACCTTCTTTGATTTCTGATGCATCTCTTAAACGTAAAGATTTTATATGCTTCAAATCGTTTTGCTCCATTTGTAGCTTTTGATTCATCTCCAATTTTAGCTCCTGCACATTGGCCTGATGAGATTGATCGTCTAAATCTATCGTAGATTCTTCATCCAAATCTGTAGTGGTTTCATAAGTCTCTAAGGCTTTATGCAAATTATCTACTAGTTGTTGCTGATGTTGAACGATGGTATCCAAAATTTCCTGTCTCATAATATTTCTAATTTAAAAATAAAGGTATTAAATAATATTAAAATCACAACCTGAAAGTTGAGATATAAAAAAAGTCTCGTTAGAACGAGACTTTTGTATTGAAAATTTTATTGTAATAATTACTTAGTTACAGCGTCTTCTAATTTCTTAGCTCCATCTTTGGCAGCATCAGCTGTGTTTTCAGCACCTTCTTTAACTGCATTTGCAGCATTCTCAGCACCTTCTTTAGCGTCATTAGCAGCATTTTGAGCTCCATCTTTAACAGCTTCGATAGTATTTGCAGCTCCATCAACAGTATTGTCAATAGTAGCCTCGATATCGTTACCTAATTTTTCAATGGAAGATTTAGCGTTTTCTAATGACTCATTAGCAGCGTCTAATTCAGCTTGTGCAGCATTAATGGCATCTTGCTCTCCAGCCTCCACAGCAGCATCTAATTTAGCTTGTGCAGCTTCTACTTCAGCCTCAGCATCAACTAATGCAGCTTCAGCAGCCTCAGCTACTTCGTTAGACTCTTCAACAACTGTAGTTTCTTCAACAACAACATCTTTATTTTCCTCTTTACAAGATGCAGTGAATAAGAAACCTACAACTCCTAATGTTAAAAATACCTTTTTCATAGTTTAATTAATTTTAAATTCGAGCAAATGTACATATTTTTTAGAATGAACAAAATTTTAATTTTTATAACTAATATGCTTTTATTAATTTCACGCGACAATGTTTTGTAATAAGCTTATCTTTGCCAGCTAATACTAGAATACTATGCCAAATATATTAATTATCGAAGACGAACCAGCTATCCGTAATGTGCTGAGAGACATATTAACAGATGAAGATAAGTCTTTTAAGGTAGAAGAAGCCACAGACGGGGAAGAAGGGATAGAAATGATCAAAAAGAAGGATTATGATTTAGTGATTTGTGATATAAAAATGCCCAAAAAAGATGGTTTAGAGGTATTGCAATTAGCATTAAATATAAATCCAGATCTACCTTTTTTAATGATTTCGGGACATGGTGATATAGAAACAGCAGTGGATAGTATTAAAAAAGGAGCTTACGACTATATTTCTAAACCACCAGATTTAAACAGATTACTCAATAGTGTAAGGATAGCACTTGATAGAAAATCATTAATTAAGCAGAATCGCACCCTGCAAGATGAAAACAAAGCGCTTAAAAGAAAGGTGAGCGAAAAATATGAAATGATTGGTAATTCCGATGCTCTCAATGAAATTAGAGAAATGATTAATAAAGTTGCTTCTACAGAAGCGCGTGTATTGATTACGGGACCCAACGGAACAGGAAAAGAATTAGTGGCGCATCATATTCACGAGAAAAGCGATAGAAACAAAATGCCAATGATTGAGGTGAATTGTGCAGCGATTCCTTCAGAATTAATTGAAAGCGAGTTGTTTGGGCATATGAAAGGTTCATTTACGGGGGCGCACAAAGACAAAGCTGGTAAATTCGAATTGGCCAATAAGGGAACTATTTTCTTAGATGAGATTGGAGATATGAGTTTATCTGCACAGGCAAAAGTTCTGAGAGCTTTGCAAGAAGGTAAAATCACACGTGTTGGTGGAGATAAGGAAATAAATGTAGATGTTCGTGTTCTAGCAGCAACCAATAAGGACTTGACTAAAGAAATCGAAGAGGGAAACTTCAGAGAAGATCTTTACCATAGATTGGCGGTTATCTTAATTAAGGTTCCAGGCTTAGATGAAAGAAAAGATGACATTGGAAGCTTAGTAGAATTCTTTGCAGAAAAAATTGCCATGAGTCACGGTGAGGCCAAGAAAGAATTTAGTAAAGATGCTATTGAGGCGCTAAAAGCTCAATCTTGGACAGGTAATATTAGAGAGTTACGCAACGTTGTTGAGAGATTGATCATCTTAGGTGATAATCCTGTTACCAAGAAAGATGTAAGCTCTTTTGTTATTAAATAATATGAATGTCCGTAAATTCGCCTAAAAGTATTATATTGCATTGAATTACAGAGAATAAAGATATGAATTTATTTAA
>JBLWWH010000008.1:0-123699 GCA_048268105.1 Weeksellaceae bacterium | reverse complement strand
GTGATATATCAATAAAATTTATTGATTATAATTAAATTTTTATTAATTTAATTTAAAATTATTATAGATTTATTAAATAAAACTCAATTATTATGAAAATATTTAAAAATCTAGTTTACTTAGTTAGTATCGTTTTAATTTCTACTTATTGCTTGGGGCAGAAAACAGGAGAAACCCTTAGACTAACCACTCATTTACACGTTAAAAATTTAGATAATATAAGTTGAGACAATAAGGATTCAATGAGATATTTAGAACCCTTAATTTTTTTACTAGATTACTGTTGGAGTATCACAGAGTAAACGCAGGTATATATGTTGGAGTAGATCACATAAACAATCAACGTGAATACTGGTGGGAATCAACTGGTAAAATTTGGTTTGGAATGGGAATAGGATACGATATTCTTAAGGTTTCCCTAGGAACGAAAAAAAACAATGATGAATCAATTTTAAAAGTTTAATTTAAGCCTTTTCTATAAATGAAAAACCCTAGGATCTGGAAATTTAAAAGTAAAATCTAACTCTTCAATTAATTTAGCTGAAGAAATAATTCTACCTATTGCATCTTTTTCTACATCATATACTTCATTATTTTGAGCGTTGATTACATCTTGTTTAGAAGGATGTTCAGGAGCAACAACATTGTACAATTTAGCATTCATCTCAAGTTCTATCATTGATTCTATAACACGAGCAATATCAATGTAGTGCACATGATTCACAGTAGCTTCTGGATTGGATATAGTATAATTTTTCAACAATCTGTCATCCCCCATTAATCCAGCTAATCTAAGAATATTGATTTGCGGGAAATTAGTCTTAAATAATCTTTCGTTACTAACATTATTTATGGCTTGATTCTTTTCTGTATATAACTTTTCTTCTTGAGGATAAACTCCAGTGGAATTCATCATAAAAAGCAGCCCCTTATAATCTCCTAAAAATGCAGAAATATTTTGAATTTTATTAAATAACGAGCTAGCGCAAGATTGTCGCGAAGAAAATGGAATAGTAATAATAACTGCATCTAAGCTAGAAATCACATCCCAAGTAGTAATTTGATGAGCTTTATTTTCGTCGGGGAATTCAACAAGCTCTACTTCAATAGATTTGGATTTTAAATCAGCTAATTTTTCGGGATTTGTGGTGGTAGTATAAATTTCAAATTGACTTGAGAGATGATTGGCAATTCTAGATCCCAACCAACCATAACCAATAATTCCAAGTTTTTTCATATACTAATTCAAAATACTATTTAATCTAATGCGTCAAGTTCCTTTAGGTTGCGTTTAAGGCGTCTTTGAAAAGTACCATACACTAAATAATAATACAACCAAAAAGCCCCTAATAGAGCTGCAAAGGATAATAATATACCGACTATAAATCCTATACCTGTTGCCGAAGTCCAGTCCATGCCCATTAACTCTGGGTTTTGAGAAATCATAGGAATTAAGAATATCCATGATACCACAAAAACGACAATTAAATTAAAATAAATGAAATAGTTCACCACTTTTCTGAAATTGATAATGTCTTTAGATAATTCTCTAATACTGTCTTGCACATGGATACGTCTATAACTTCTAAAGAAAATATAGATAAATAAAAATGTTGCACCGTAGATAATAAACGATATCACCTCATATATAATAGCCCAATATCCCATTTGTTCTAAAAGATGGTTATGATAATCACTAACTGAGAAATTAGAGAACATAAAAATGTACATCACAATTCCCAAAATTAGCTCTGTAAGGCTTATCATAAAAATCCACTTCACCGAAGAGCTAGATTTTCTTTTCAGCATAGCAAATATCTCATCAGAACTGAACTTTTTCTCGTTCATCTGACTTTGCCAAGCGTCTTTTAGGCTATCTAAGTCTAATTCCTTGCTCATGGTCTATATGGATTT
Organism: Weeksellaceae bacterium; assembly: GCA_048268105.1. Taxonomy (GTDB): domain Bacteria; phylum Bacteroidota; class Bacteroidia; order Flavobacteriales; family Weeksellaceae; genus Profundicola. Next base: position 121,785 of record JBLWWH010000008.1, on the reverse strand, counting down.
AACATGGTTTTCAATTTTTTCTTTATTCGATTCATCTTAACACGAGCATTCACCTCTGTTATCCCCATAGTTTGGGCAATCTCTCTATACGGCAGCTCTTCTAAATATAGGAGAACAAGTGCTCTCTCGATGTCATTGAGCTGATGAATTGCTTTTTTCAGCATTTTAATTTGAAACTCAACATTCTCATCTCTTTCCTCTGATTGAATATGGAAATGATGGTCATCTAGTCTCTCGATTCTTGGTTTTCTACTCTTTTTACGATATAGGGTGATGGCAGTGTTAATACCCACACGATACATCCAAGTACTAAACTTAGAATCTCCTTTGAACGAATCATAAGATTTCCACAATTGCAAAACAATCTCCTGAAAGAGATCATTGTGTGCCATTGCGTCATCGGTATAAATTCGACAAACCTTGTGGACAATCCCTTGATTCTCCTCTATCAGCTTGGTGAATTCTATTTTATTTGATTCTTCGCTCACGTTGTATAGGTAGTTCTTTTGAAAGAAATGTTACAATTTAGGTTAATATTGATGTGCTTGAGATTTTAGAGCATAAAAAAACCGTTTCATTTATGAAACGGTTGATATATCTACTATGAAATTAATTCTTAGTTAACTGGTTCAATTGAAACAAATGATCTGTTTTCTCCTTTTTTTGTGAAAACGATTCTTCCATCAGTTAAAGCGAATAAAGTATGGTCTTTCCCCATTCCTACATTCTCACCTGGATGATGTTTTGTTCCTCTTTGTCTCACGATAATGTTACCTGCTCTACAGATCTCACCACCAAACATTTTTACGCCAAGGCGCTTGGATATTGAATCACGACCGTTTTTCGAACTACCGACTCCTTTCTTATGTGCCATTGTTTTAAGTTTTTAGTATTAATTAATTATTTACCAGCGCTTAGTTCATCTTGCCAAGCTTTTAGCTCGTCCATTTTACCATCTGCTGCCATTTCAGCTTGTGCTGGCCATGTACCTGGGTCCATTGCAGCATAAATACCACCTTTTGGCTCCAAAATAGCTTTGATTGCCTCTACTGAAGTATTGGCTAAATCTCTAAAAGTAACAATTCCGTTCTCGTTTAAAAGCTCTTGAACTTTTGGTCCAATACCTTCAACAACAGTTAATTTATCCTTTTTAGAAGAAGCCTTTGCTTTAGGCTCAGCTTTCTTTTCAGACTTAGCGGCTGATTTAGAAGAATCTGATCCTGGGATAGATAATACCTCAATTTTAGTTAGAGATGGTCTAAAACCATTCTTCTTGCGGTATCCTTTTCTTCTTTTCTTTTTGAAGACAACTACTTTATCTCCTTTTAAGTGCTCTAGAATTTTAACTTCTACTGCTGCACCATCTATAACTGGGGCGCCTACTGTGATGCTACCGTTGTCAGTTAGTAATACTTTATCAAATGATACTGAATCACCTGCATTACCCTGTAAACGATTAACATACAACTGTTGGTCTTTCTCTACTTTGTACTGAAGCCCTGCTATCTCTACAATTGCGTACATGATTTTCTTTTAAAAATTGGACGGCAAAGATATGAATTGATTTCTAATAATCAAAGCCTTCCATTGATTATTATTAATTTTTTAATCTTTCAAAAGAACTCTTGCCTTCTCTTCTATTTCAAGCTTTTTGGCTGCTAAATATTCTGTAAGCATCTTTTGTTCTTTTTCATCTTTTTTAGCTTTATCTATTTCAAGTTTATAAAAATACTTTTTGATATTATTCTGATACTTCGCTAAAGCCTTTTTCCCCTCGCCGGTAGAAAACTCATTATTTTCGTGCTTAGTAATTCCTTCGTCCACATATTTATCAAAATCATCTACAAATTTCTGAAAGTCTGGATCACTGAAATTAGGAATTTCACTCGCTGATCTTTCAACTATCTCAACTGAATTTTCTTCTGAAACATCAGACTCTTTTTTAGCATTACATGCCAACATTCCTATCATGGTTAAAAGGAATACAAAATATTTTACTTTTATCATTCTAATTCTTGTTTTACTGTTTTAAGATCTTCTAATCGTCCCACATTAAAAACTTTGGTGAATCCCCTTTGCTCTAGGGCATCGTGCATTTTGTTTAATTGGCCTTTGTTGTTCCCAAATAATATAATGGGTAAATCCTTACTGTATTCAAGTTCGAATTCAGCTAAATTTTCTCGATTTAATTTTACGCTAGTCTCATAGGTTTCACCACTCAGAGAATACTCCGTGCTCACATCTACATATAGGGTGTCATCATGCCTAAGTGCGTCAAAAGTGGTTTTTACCGGAGCATTCTTTTTCTTTTTTCGAGAAAACCAACCAAATAATCTGGGGATTAGCATATTACCAAATCTTGATTCGTTGATCTTCTGGCTTATACATTTTATCTCCTTTTTTTACATGGAACGCGTTATAAAATGCATCGATATTTTCTAAAGGTCCAATTGCACGGAAATAACCAGGAGAGTGGAAATCTGTTTTAACTTGATTTCTCAAAGCTTCGTCTTTTGACTTAGTTCTCCAAATGGTAGCCCAAGAAATGAAAAATCTTTGGTCTGGCGTAAAGCCATCGATATTACCTGGATTTCCTTTGTCTTTTAGATACAATTGCAAACCATCATAAGCTACGTTTACCCCACCTAAATCAGCAATGTTTTCTCCTAATGTAGAACGACCATTAACAAACACGCCCGCTAAAGGCTCATATAAATTATATTGCTCTACCAAAGCATCTCCTAGAACAGAAAATTGCTCCTTATCCGTATCAGACCACCAATTGTTTAGATTTCCATCTCCATCGAATTTAGCTCCACTATCATCAAAACCGTGTGAAATCTCATGTCCGATTACAGCTCCCATACCGCCAAAGTTAACCGCTGCGTCTGCTTTGAAGTTATAAAAAGGTGGTTGCAAAATAGCTGCAGGGAATACAATTTCATTAAACGATGGGCTGTAGTAAGCATTAACCATTTGAGGAGGCATAAACCACTCTGATTTATCTACATCTTTTCCAATCTTATCTAGATTCTCTTGAAATTGCCAAGCTGCAATATTCTTCATATTTTCATACAACGAGCCACCATCTATAGGACTCTTGATCGTTAATCCTGAATAATCTTTCCATTGATCTGGATATCCTATTTTAACGTTGAACTTCTCTAATTTAGCCAATGCTTTCACCTTGGTAGAGTCGGTCATCCAAGTATTGCTATTGATATGATCCTGAAAAGCTTTTCTAACATATCTCACCATTTCCTCGGCTTTTTCTTTTGCCTCTGCAGGGAAATACTCTGCTACATATACTTTCCCGAATGCTTGTCCAATCGTTGAGTTAACCGTACCTAATGCACGTTTATCTCTTGCGCGCATTTCGTCGATACCTTTTAATTCTTTTTCATAAAAATCAAAGTGCATTTGCTCTAAATCTCTATTTAAAAATTGAGCATTTCCATTTACTAAGTCAGCTTTAAGGTATTTTTTAATTTTATCTAAATTTTCCTCTTTTAAAACTTTAGATAAGTTTTTGTAATAATTGATCTCACGAATAATTACAGTATCTGTTTCAACACCCAAGAAATCAAAGTATTTATTAAAATCTACAGCACTTGTTAAATTTTCTAAATCAGCTGTCGCAACAGGATTATATTGTAAGTTAGCATCTCTCAGCTGCTCAAATTTCCAAATGTCATTTGCTAATTTTTTTTCCAACTCTAAAGTTTCCTGTGCCGATTTCTCCGCATTTTCATCTCCTATATATCCAAAAATATTTTTTAAATAGTTTTGGTACGCCATCAACTTTTCCTTAGACTCCTTATCATCTTTATGATAGTAATCTCTACTCATCCCTAAGCTAGGCCCGCCTAGATAAACAGCATTTTTATTGCTATTCTTTGTATGAGGTCTTACATAAAAAGAATAAAGAGGATTTTGCCCTTTAGCAGTTTGCTTCTCCAAATAGGTTTGAACATCTTCTAAACTCGCAATTTTCTCGATGGCATCTAAATCCTTCTTAAGGGGATCGATGCCGGCATTATCTCTTGCAACCGTATCCATGATAGAGTTAAACAAATCCGCTACTTTTTGGCTATCTGAACCAGCTTCATGAGATTCGGCTAAGGTTTTATTTAAAAGTTTTAAAGATATAGAGTCAGTATATTCTCTTAATTGATCAAAACTTCCCCATCTACCTCTGTCCGAAGGGATTTCTGTGTTTTTCATCCAATTTCCGTTCACAAAATTATAGAAATCATCTTGTGGACGAACTGTTGTATCCATTAAAGACACATTAATACCGGCTGGCATTGAAATTTCTTCTATTGGTTTTTGTTCGGTTTCTTTCTTACATGCGAAAACGGTCACCAATATGACCGCTAAATAAAAATATTGCTTCATTGGATTGTAGAATTTATACAAATCTAATGAAGCATTGTTTAAAAAAAAATTAAGATTGACATATCCTTATTGATATCCACCCAATCCATACTGTTTGATAGTATAGTATTTAATTTTATATATATTAAAACAATTAGATTGAGATTAAATGCAATTTCTTCCGAAAAAGCTTCAGAATTAATGCATAGAAGTATTCTTTTTGAGTGAAATATTTAAATTATTAAAACAAAAAACCCCACGCTTATCGTGGAGTTTAGTTTTTAATTCAATTTCATTATTGTGATTTTCTTATTTTCTTGCGCGAGAATTTTTTATACCTAATATAAGCTGCAATTGCTATTATGAACATAAAAGCAGCTAAGAAGTAAACAAAGGTAGGAATTGGCATTGGGTCACCAGCTGCATAACTGTGCAAGCCAGATAGATAATAGTTTACACCAAAAGAAGTCATAATAATAGACCAAAAAGCAAACATGCTCGCAGCACTCAACACAAAATTATTATTCAATTTAGGAACAAACCTTAAGTGCAAAACAATGGCATATACTATGATACTAATCAATGCCCAAGTTTCTTTTGGATCCCACGCCCAATATCTTCCCCAAGATTCATTAGCCCAGACTCCACCTAAAAATGTTCCGATACTTAGCGTAAACAAGCCTATTGTCATAGACATTTCATTGATGTAGGTTAATTCACGAATTTTTACATCAATTATATGTTTGGTTTTTTCTGTTTTAAAAATATAAAACAATAGAGCCATTAGACCCAAAACAGCTGACAAAGCCAAAGGTGCGTAACTACTAACGATGGTTGCCACATGTATTTTTAACCAGTAGGATTTCAATACAGGCATTAAATTCGTGATTTCTGGATTAATCCAATCCAAGTAACTTACAAACAACAATGCACCTGAAAATAAAGTAGCTAATGGTAATGCAAAATCAGACTTTCTGAAAGTCAGCATGCCTGAAAAAAGTAACATGAGTGCTACGAATACCAACATTTCATATCCATTGCTCCAAGGTGCGTGTTGTGCTACATACCATCGTAAAGCAATATTCCCCGCGAAGATTATTAGAGCAACTAAAGTCAAAATTATAAATCCATTCCAAACATAATCTACCCAAGCTTTCTGAACAAACATTCTTATTACTGCCAATATGAGCATGATAAAACCTAACACAAATAATACAGGAAATAACCAGAAATTTAGGTTCATTTTATTGTACCATAATTCTGCCTCGATTCTTTCATGAGGAGGAATGATTTCTTTTCCTAAAACCTCTTGATAAGTGACGATATAATCCAACTTTTCATTAGCTGCATTATAATCACCTAAGGCTATATCTTTAAAATAACTAGGAATAATACTTTTCGCAAAATTTGCATTCTCTTCCGTGAAATTCTCAAAATCGTGGGTCATACTATACCACGTATTGTTTATATCATTCATTCTTGGGAATATTTTTAAATAATTCCCCGTCAATAAATTATATAAAATATTAAAACGCTCATCTACTTTAATTACTTCATTGTCTTGCTCATTTCGTTCGGCAGGTTTTTTCATATTAGCTTCTTCTGCCGCATCAGCCAAAATATAGGCGCCATCGTCAGCTAATAAATCAGTGAAAGAAATCAAATCATTCTTTCCTGGATTAACCCCCTCTAGTAAATCTCCCATCTTCTTGAAATCCACCTTTATGATGGGTACTCTTTGCCAAATATTGGGTGACATATGCATAGCAAGAAAAACTTGATTCACATCCATTTCTATATTACCATCGTCGGTGGGATATTCAAACTTAGATTTTCTAGAAATTTTGCGCACAAACTCTGAAGCCAACGTATTAATAGGCTTAATCCTTCCATCTAAATCCTGCACCAACAATCTCCCAAAAGCTTCGGCGTGCTGTTTGTCAACCACTTGTGTTTTAATCAACCCATCTGGAACAGTTCGCATAGAATCAATTGCAGTCTGAGCTTGAACAGAATATGAAGCAAGCATTAGAAGAAAAATGGTTGCAATATTTTTCTTTAAATGCTTCAATTTACGGTTCACAATATTAAAGCGTGAGCCTTTACCAAAAAAGGTGAAGATCATACCGATGGTCATTAATAAATATCCAAAATACGATACCCAGGTACCTAGCATATCTTTGTTTACGGCGAGAACAGTTCCTAATTCATCCGTATCATAACTCGCCTGAAAAAAGCGATAACCTCGATAATCCAGCACATTATTCATAAAGATTCTGTGAGGCATTTCTTTTCCATCATCCAATACCGTGACTTCACTTGCATAAGACGATGGACTTGATGAACCAGGATATCTTTCTAATTGAAAATCTTCTAAACGAATAGAAAAAGGTAAATGAATCGCTTGAGAGCCATATGATAATTCTATGGGAATCTCATCTATGATAACATTGTTTTCTAAAGGAATAAAACCTTGTCGGTACAGTAAGTTAACTTTTTCGGTGGTATCGTTTAACTGGACATTCACAATTAATGCATCATCTTTTGCTGCATCATTATCTTTTGGTTTCTCAGCTGCAGATTTAATTTCAAAGTCTCCCTTTTCGTAATAAGCTAAAGGCACAAAAGATACATCTTTGCTTCTGTACAACGTTCTTAAGCTGATAGGAATATCCTTGTTCCCCTCAAGCTTTCCTGCTTCTTGGGTTTGCATTTTAAAAAAATCAAGAGGCTCTGGCGAATCGATGCTAAAAGCACCATCTTTTTCTACAACATTTACTATACCTTCTTGATTTGCATTAAAACCTATCGTAAAATCTTCTGAAATTCTTTGGACTTCACCTTTTTCCAGGTAAATAGTATTTCGACCCTCTCCCACAGTAATTACCAATTCTAACAAAGGTTTACCACCTTCTACATTATCAATCACTTCTGCTATGGCATCCGCTATAAACTCATTATAAGAGACAACGATGTCATTTCCTTGATATTCTGTCTCAATTCTGAAGTCATTATTCTTAAGATTCGAAAAGTTAATCGGTTTTTGAACAACTTTAATATCATCTCCTGCACCCACTTTAAGCGTTAAATAATTCTTATCAGATATCAATATATTAGAACTTTTACCTTCGCGAATCCTCATCACTCCTCCATAAGATGAATAGCGCGTAATCGAAGCGCCTAATAAGATGACGATAAAAGCCAAATGAAATAATAAGATCGGCCACTTTTCTTTTCTTAGTAATTTGTATTTATAAATATTAGCTATAAAACAAATCGCCAATCCCAACATAACCAGTTCAAACCACCATGCATCGTAGATAACAACCCAAGCGGCTTGTGTTCCGAAGTCGTTTTCAATAAAAGTTGCAAGCGCCATAGCAATGGCAAAAACAAGCAATAGAAATAAGGCTAAACTAGAAGATGAAAATATTCTTTTGAGTGTTTGCATAAGCATAGATTTCATAAGAAATGGTTTTAAGTGCACTTAAAACCATTTCTTATTCATAAAATGAGGGATAATTTCTTAGTTAATTTTTAGAGATCTTCTTACTATCGTATTGAGCTTCTCTCTTTTTAGCAGCTTCCATCCATTTTGGCAATAAATTCTTTTTAAAAGCTTCTTTTTCTCTACGTAATTTTTCCATATCAAGACCAATATACTGTTGTGCTTTTGCCTTGGTGCTAATATCTGGCATGGCAACCGGCTGAGTATGTCCAAGATTGGCTAATACACGAGCTGCTTTAATCCTTCCTTCTTGCGCAATGTTTAATCCACTGCTAATTACTCTTCCCATTTCTACTGGAGCATGAAATGATCCACCATGCGAAGCTGCAGCGTAATCCCATCGCCATTGCGCATGACGAATATTCATTAAAACTGGTTTCATTTGTTCTTCTGTAGCTCCTAAATCCCAAGCTTTTTTTGCTTCGATATGTAATTTCACTAAAGCTTCTTCTAATTTCTGTCTACTTTCTAAAGACTTGCGTTGACGCTCATATACATTCTCTACTAACTTTCCAGCTTCTTCTCTGTGACAAACCTGACAAGCATTTTGAACATTGTTTAAAGGTGATTGAATATGATGATCGGTAAATTTCTGCCCACCTTCGCTCTTATATGGCATATGACAATCGGCACAAGAAACACCTCTATCGGCGTGAACACCCATTTGGGCTATCTCATAGTCTGGATGCTGAGCTTTTAACATAGGCGCTCTACTCAATTTGTGTGTCCAGTCAGAAAACTCCATATTGTCATAATATGCCTCCATATCTTCTACTTTCATTCCGTTTTTCCAAGGCAAAGCAACAAACGAAGCTCCTTCTACTCTGGTTTTGTCAAAATAATATTCAACGTGACATTGGGCACACACCAAAGAACGCATTTCGTTGTGGGTTGCATCATCTATGTCTTTACCCATAGCTTGAAATGCTTCTACCAAAGCAGGACGTGTAATCTTCAACTTCATAGAATTCTCATCATGACAATCAGCACAACCAATAGGATTCACTACTTCGTGACCTTTTGAAGCCCAAGTACCTTTATAAAATTCTGCAATTCCAATTTCATTCATCAACCTTGGCACGTCAGGACTTTTACAGGTCCAACAGGTAGCTGGCATTGATCCATCTTCCGCACTGGTCGGCCCTTCTGTTCTCAAGGTATTATTTAAATCTTCAATGGCATATTGGTGACCACGACCTTGGTTATAATCCTTAGCAAAGGCATAACCTGCCCAAAGAACAACAAAATTTGGATTTTCCTCTAACATATCAACCATTTGACTTCCACCATATAGAGACGCGAATGTTGTATCTCTTGTTTGCTTGAAGGATTGATATTCTGCGGGATAGTTTTCTCCCCACACCTCATTTCTAGGCTCGTTTTTCGCTATGTCCACTTTTGGAACATATTGATACTTCGCCTCACTTTTTCTATTGATTATGCTCGAAGCTAACAAGCCTAATAGAAATACAACAACTGCCGTAATAATGAATAATACCCAATTTTTCATCTTATTTGTTTTTTGCTTTTTCTTTAATTTGTTCTTTCAACCACTTAGGCACCACCGTTCCATCTGTATCAGTTGGAATCGGTGCTATATTGTTCCTTATTGTGGTTAGCCCATGAATTTTACCATGTGGCACTTCTTTGTGACAAGACCAGCATTGTCTGTCTGTTCGATTACTATAATGATCTTCTATATACCCATCATATTTAACCTGTGTTACTTGCTGAACATGACACCGAATACAATTGTTTTGAACCACTTCTTCTGAAGCTACTCGCATAAACATAACGTCTGGTTCTGCTCTCGCCGTGAACACGGATGCATGAAATAAACCATCTTTCGCCTTAAAATAATATTGATTGAAAATATTATTGTGCGGCACATGACAATCATTACAACTCGCCCATTCTCTGTGTGAGCTATGCATCCAACTATTATAAACCGGAGTCATTACGTGACAATTCACACAAGCTTGTGGATCATCTGAGAGATAAGAAAAAATCTTAGCTTCTCTGGCCATAAAAAAACCTAAACCCACCGTAATTGCTAATAGAATTATAGCAACGTTTCTCCATTTAGCATCTTCAGGTAAAAAATTATTAAAACGCATAATGCATTTTTTTATTGATTATTATTTGATGTGAATAAAGTTGGATTAATACTAAACATTACCCAAGCCCAATTGTTTGTATTTCCATCATCATTTCCTTTTAACAACTCCAATCCCTCCGAAGGGAACATATGCGAATAACCTACTTGCAAATTCACATCTTTCTGCATCTGATGACTGAAAGAAAGATCCACTTCAGTCCCTAAATTTTTCTGCTCAAAATCAGCAGCTGTCATAAAATGATGCACAGCCATTTGCAAACTTGATTTATCTTGAATTTTAAATTTTCCATTAATTTGCAAATCAACTAATCCCACAGAATTTGCATGATTTCCAACATAGAAGTAATCCATCCATCCGTTGAATTTGTGGTTAGTACCAAAAAAAGGCGTGAAAGCATTATTTTCGCCCTCATGGATTATATTATTGTCATTACCACTTAGAACCTCTGCTCCTATCCCTAATTTAAGATGATCTGTGAAGTTATAATCTACTTCTAAACCTAATAAATATGCGTTTAAATCATTATCAAAAACATCTTTTCCAAATTGATGATAGGCGTTTCCTCTCAAAGCTAAAGCACCTCGACCATATTTTAAATGCGTTCCAATCGTTTGATTAAAACGAGCCTCATTGTTATCTGCATTCGTTGCATCCAAATGTTGCCATCCTATATTTGCAAATAATAGACTCCCAGAGAAATTAGCCCAATCCTTATGCATCCAAACATATTGCATAGATTTATAAGTATCTGTTGTCAATAAATCATTCCCAAATAGAGCTTCTGAACTTTGGTTATAAGCTAATCCTAAATCCAGTTTAAAGATATTTTTATTATAGGAATAAAGAGCGGCGTCATGGCTTCGGGCTTGTTGTGTCCAACCAACATCACCAAAGAATCTATGATCGTTGTAAGAGATTACCTGTCGACCTAATTTAATAGAAGATGCTTCTCCAAACTTGAATTTACCCCAGGCTTGATGAATCATCGACCCATTCTTATCAGAAATATTTAACTGCGGAACATCCCCCCAAACACGCACATCTTGCAAGCTTAAATATAATTCTAAATTCTCGTGAATATAATGAGTATTCAATCTTGTTCTTTGAGAGACAGAAGAAGCTGCTTTAACCTCATCTGGCATTAAGGTTTTGTAACCATGTCTGTATTCAAAGCGAGGACGTAACTCAGCTGAAATATTGAATTGTGCTAAAGCAAATCCAAATACCAACATTAAACTAAAACTAAAAATCTTCTTCATAGAACTAGATTTTTCACATTAGTTAAAATTAGTTAATTAAAATTACATATTATCCAAAAAAGCATACAAAAACTCTGAATATCTATAATTTATATTGTTTCTAAAATTCAAATTTATGACCACGCTCATAAATTAATTACTAAAAACAAATTTATGTTTTGTTATATTATAATGAAGATTATTGGGTTTATATCTAGTAAATAATGCTTAAATGTAGAGCAAATAATCATTCGATGAGGTAGATGGCTAATTCATTTAAATCGGATCCAATTTAGAGTTTTAGACATAAAAAAAATCTCATGACAATCTGGATATCATGAGATTTTATTTTAAAACTTTAAATTATCCTAATTAACTTCCCAGGTGTTTTTCCCAGCAAGAATATCATCTAATTTAGGCGATGGATTCGATTCCATTACATGATTCAATTGCTCAAACAACAACTCTTCATAAGTTGGTCTTTCGATTGAATAGAGCACACCAAAAGGTCTTGGGAATTCAGTTTCTTTGGGATCATCGAATAGATGACTCAAAATTTGGGCTTTGGTAATGTCTTGTTCGTCATGAATCCATAAATCATCTGCACTCATCCCCAATTCTTTATATTTTACAACGCGAGCTGTGGTTCCGTCTAATACTAAACCTAACTCCTCTTCTGCTCCAAAAATCATTGGTTGACCATGTTCTACATAAATAGCGTTGCTAGATCTTTTCTTTTTATCGGTGAATTCTTCAAAAATTCCATCGTTGAAAATGGGACAATTTTGATAAACCTCTAAAAGCGAAGTCCCTTTATGATCTGCCGTACGACGCATCATTTCTCTTAGATGCACAGGATCTCTATCCATAGAACGAGCTACAAAAGTAGCATCTGCACCTAAGGCAACGCCCAAAGGATTAAAAGGATAATCCAATGAACCATAAGGTGAGGATTTCGTCTTAAGACCTTGGGTTGATGTCGGTGAATATTGCCCCTTTGTTAAACCATAAATCTCATTATTAAACAATAAAATGTTGAAATCCATATTTCTACGGAAAGCATGTATAAAATGGTTTCCACCAATGGATAAACTATCACCATCTCCCGTAATTACCCAAACATGTAGGTCTTTATTGGCAATTTTGGTTCCCGAAGCAACTGCAGGAGCCCTACCATGAATACTGTGCATTCCATAGGTATCCATATAATATGGGAAACGAGATGAACATCCGATTCCTGAAATAAAAACAATATCTTCTTTATCTAAGCCTAATTCAGGCAAAACGCTTTGCATCTGCTTTAGGATAGAGTAATCTCCACAACCAGGACACCATTTGATGTCTTGATCAGATACAAAATCTTTTGAAGTTAATACTTGTGTCATAGGACAAAATTACAAAATTAAAGCATCTAAACCTTAAAATATAGCTATGATAAAAAGCATTTTAACTCTCTGATTGCTATGAAAAAGCGAAACTTTAACAAAACATTATATGATTAAGTGTTATTTATACACTTAGTTTTTATTTTAGGTAAATAAAGCTTACTTTTGTGACCATATTTTAATATAATTAACATGAGTAAATTGCTTAAAGCATTTCAGCATCCGTATAAATTCGACCCGAAATATAAAAAGTCATCTGTTTATTTCTGCATGGAATACGGTATCGACCAAAGTTTAAAAATTTATTCTGGAGGTTTAGGTTTCCTAGCGGGTTCTCACATGAGATCTGCATATGATACCAAACAAAACTTAATTGGAATTGGTATCTTATGGAAGTATGGCTATTATGACCAATATAAAAAAGAGGACAGAAAAATGGGTGCTTTGTTCCAAGAAAAGATTTATCATTTCTTACAAGACACCGGTATCAAGTTCACTATTAATATTACTGGTCATCCAGTTTGGGTGAAAGCTTATTACTTAGATCCTAAGCAATTTGGAACTGTGCCATTATTCCTATTAAGTACAGATGTTCCAGAAAATGACTTCTTGGCAAGATCTACTACCTTTAAATTGTATGATTCTGATCCTAAAGCCAAAATCGCACAAAGTATGGTGTTGGGAATTGGTGGAGCTAAATTATTAGATGAATTAAACTACGATCCAGAAGTATATCACTTTAACGAAGCTCATGCATTATCTGCTGTTTTCCACTGGTTACCAAAAATAGGACAAGAAAAATTAAGAGAAAAATTAGTTTTCACTACCCATACACCAGAGGAGGCTGGTAACGAAAAACATAATATCCACGAATTAGATCAAATGGGCTTTTTCAATGGGATGTCACTAGAAGATGTGAGAGCTATTTCTGGTATTCAAGACGATGAATTCAACCATTCATTAGTTGCTCTACGTTTAGCTAGAAAAGCCAACGGAGTTTCGAAATTACATGGTGAGGTAGCTCGCGGCATGTGGGAAAAATATGATGGTGTTTGTGAAATAGATCATGTTACCAACTCTCAAAACAAACTGTATTGGGCAGATGATAGATTAGAACAAGCTAGAGCTAAAAAGAATGCTAAAAACTTAGTTTCCCGCAAAAAGGAGCTAAAACGAGAATTATTCAAAGAAGTTGCGGATCAAACAGGAAAATGGTTTGACGAAGATGTTCTAACGATTGTTTGGGCAAGAAGATTTGCGGAATATAAGCGTGCCGACTTAATCACAAGAGATTTTGCTCGTTTTGAGAAATTATTAAATAATCCGGAAAAGCCAGTTCAAATTATTTTTGCCGGTAAGCCTTATCCAATGGATTATAACGCTATCAGACAGTATGATTCATTAGTAGAAATGAGCTTTGGACTTAAAAATATGGCTGTTTTGGCTGGATATGAATTAGCACTTTCTAAGTTATTAAAAGATGGTTCGGATATTTGGTTAAACAACCCGAGAGTTACTAGAGAAGCTTCAGGAACAAGTGGAATGACAGCAGCTATGAATGGATCTTTAAACCTATCTACAAATGATGGGTGGATTAGAGAATTCCACGAAATGAGTCCTGATTGTTCATTTGTTTTACCGATTGTAGATCACAAACTTCCTATTTACGAGCAAGACCAACAAGATTTAGATAACTTGTACAAAGTATTAGAAGACGAAATTGTTCCATTATATTATGATGATTCGAAAGCTTGGTACAAGAAGGTAATGAATGCTATGACAGAGGTTGTTCCTTTCTTCGATTCTGATAGAATGGCACATGATTATTATGAGAAAATGTATAACGTTTAATTAGTTATTGATTATAATGAAAACCGCAATTTTTTAAGTTGCGGTTTTTTTATTGTTTTAAATTTTATCAGATTCCATAAATACATCTATTTACTAGATATATATAACACAAGATGATCGAATAAGTTTGCTTTGAGGCTTGATGTTGATTATCTTTAACCAAAATTAAAACCATGAAAATATTTCTTTCACCAGCGAAGCGATTGAATGAAAAAGAATATCAAATCCCAACCGAACTTAGCGCTCCAAAGTTCTTAGAAGATGCGAAAGTTATCATGGAGAGTTTGAGCAAAAAATCTCCTCGTAAATTACAGAACTTACAAAAGATTTCTAGTGATTTAGCTGCTTTAAACTACGAAAGAAATCATTCATGGCAAGCACAAACCAAAGGTGAAAATGTATATCCAGCTGCCTGGATGTTCGACGGCGAAGTCTATAGAGGTTTGAGAGATAGTCAACTCAATAAAGATGAAATTAAGTATTTTCAAGAAAACCTGATTATTTTATCTGGTTTGTATGGCACTTTAAGAATTACGGATGCCGTAATGCCCTATCGATTAGAAATGGGGACTGACCTAAAAGTTGGTAAACACAACAATCTATATGAATTTTGGTCGGACAAAATTACGTCTTATGTGAATGATCAAATTGCTGATGATGAACTTCTTTTAGACCTTTCTAGCAAAGAATATATTTCTGTTTTAAATAGAGATAAAATGAAAGGAAAATGGATTGATGTTAAGTTTAAAGACTTCAGAAATGGTGAGTTAAAACAAATCACGGTTTATTTCAAAAAAGCGAGAGGTGAAATGGCTTTGTATTGTGCAAAAACGAAAGCTAATTCACTAGATGACTTGAAAAAGTTTGACGGAATGGGTTATGCTTATGATGACAATCTTTCGACTGACGATTTATTAGTTTTTACGCGATAATATATGTGGAGTAGAATAGTTAAACTTTCTCCGCTTCAAATCTTATTAATTTTTATTGTTGTAGCGCTTTTAATTCGATTCCCCTTCTTTTATCGGGATTATGTAGACCACGACGAAAGTACTTTTATATTAATGGGACAAGCTTTGGTGAACGGTTATTTGCCATATACCAAATATTGGGATTTGAAACCACCTATGGTTTTTTATTTTTTTGCCGGAATTATAGCCGTTTTCGGAAAAAGCATGATTGCCATTCGCGCTGCAGGAGCTTTAGTAGTTGCTTTCACTGCCTTTTACTCTTTCAAATTAAGTCGAGCATATTTAGATAAAATACCTAGCTTCTTTGTGGGGTTACTCAGTATCTATTTATTGAGCTTATTCGGTGCTATGCAAGGTGTTATGTCCGAACATTTGGCAGCGCTTCCCTTAGTATTGGGAATGTATTATTTAACCCAAAAACACTCATCTAAAAACCTAATACTTGTTGGATTTTTATTTGGTTTAGCTATCAATTTTAGACTTAATCTCGCTTATGCTATTTTCTTTGTGAATGCTTTTGTTTGTCTACATGCAGGGTTGAACAAAACAGGAATTAAGAAAGGTGTCTTTTTAAGCCTAGGAAGCATATTTGCTGTTATTTTAAGCTTACTCCCCTATATCCTCACCCATCAATTACCATTGATAAAAACTTCTGTGATTGATGCTTCTATTGCCTATAGTTCTGCATCTAAACAAACCTTAAAAACATTGCCGCTCATTCTAGTAATATCACTACTTTGTGGCTTAGCATATAAATTTATTCTTCCTAAAGAAAATCGATTTAATTTTTACTTGTTGCTTAGCATGCTTTTCGGTCAAGCTATTATGTTTTTAATAAGTGGTAAAGTAAATGGTCATTATTTAATTCAAGTATTTCCATTTTTATTAATCATTTTTCTTGGATTATTCTCAAAGATCAATTTCCCTAAGAGTATTCATAAAATTGCGCCTAAACTTATTATTGCATTGTTGATTTTATTACCGATAGAGTCTTATTTAGAAATAACTACCTTGATCGATTCTAAGAAGAAATACAATAGATTCTATAACGGCGAAGGATACAATACAGCTCATTATCTAATAAAAAACTACGGAACCGAACTTCCTAAGAATTCTTTCTTTCTCAATGAGCATATTGGATATTGGATATTGAATATTATGCCACCCACCGCGATTACGATGCATCCCTCAAATTTAATGAGGCAAACAACCTATGAGCATGTTAAGAACAGTCAAAAAGACCCTCTGGGTGAACTTAGATATATTCTAGAGGTAAAGAAGCCGAACTTTATTATTGTAGACGAAGACCGAAATCAATTACGTGGTGACTCTATCATAATGGAATACTATACAACTTGCTTACAAAAACATTATGCTATAGAAAAAGAATTCACGCCCGATAAGAGCGTGAAAATTTATAAGCGAAAGTCTATAACACTTCAATAGACCTAAGTTTTTATTGCCCGATTATTTATCGTTGGGCATTAATTTATTCTTCATTAATTCATCCACAATTTTACCTCCTAACCAAGAGAACGGAAAAAATATAAAGAACAATCCTACTTCATACCAAGTTGGGTGATTGGTAAAGATAATAATGTCTGCAACTGCCATTAAGAATAAAATTAAACCTAAAAACAGTGCATAAGCTTGTCTAGCATTTACGACCAAATAAGCGGTAACTATACCACCAATCGTTGCTCCCACGCCACAGGAAACCAATAAGGCAATGAAGAAATTGGTAGGCGCTTGTTTTATCACACTTTGCCAATAATAGAAGACATCGCCTTTTTGTGACAAAACAATGTTGTCTAGCTCATCGAACCAAACTTTATTGGCTGTAATCGCCAACATAATGAGTGTCATGGCTACGGCTAATCCTGCTAAAATGGCCAATGTATTTCTAACCCACATTATACTAAAGCAATCATTGAGATTTCTACATTCACATTTCTAGGCAATCTAGCAACTTGAACCGTTTCACGTGCAGGAAATTTACCTTCAGTTAAATAAGATCCATATACCTCATTCACCGTCGGAAAATCATCCATGTTTTGTAAGAAAATGGTCGCTTTAATTACTTTGTCGAAAGAAGTTCCAACCTCTTTCAGGATAGCTTCTAAATTTTTCATTACCTGATGGGTCTCGTCTGCAACACCACTGCTAACAATTTCCTTTGTATCTGGATTCATTGCTACTTGCCCAGAGGTGTAAACCATTCCGTTGACTACTACTGCGTGGCTATAAGGACCAATGGCTGCCGGCGCATTGGGTGTATTAATATGTTTCATAATCTTTTGTTTCTAAAATGTATTAGTTCTTGAATTAAATTCTCTTTCTTCGTATTTAACAGCATCTCTCAAGAAGTTTGCTTTAATACCAATAAAGAAATTCCAGGTTTTGTATTGTCCAAATGGATTCATACTAAAATCTATTACGAAACTACGGAGATCTCTCGAAAATGTAAAGTATGTTCCAGCAAAATCCATTTCTTGAACATCCAGAGAGGTTCTTCCGCTAAACGCCCAATGTGGCGTAGGCGAAATACTTCCACGTAATCCCACCGAAGTTGTATTTCGTATCTCATCCGTTAAGGACATTGTTCTGGTATGTGTTAAATCCACCGATAAAGACCAAGGTGTTAAAAATTGAGCATAATTGTCATCGTCAAAATAATAATCCTCATAACGTATTCTACCACGTTTTTCATAATCCATTTGGCGATCTCCAAACAATGCGTCTGTTAAGTTATAATTTAACCTAAGCCCCATAGTTGTAAATCTAAACTTGCCTAATTCATCGATACGTTTACCATTAGGAAACTCATCGTTGACTAAGTTCTTATATGGATCAACAGTAGCTCTAAAGCTGATGCCCATTTTATTTTTAAATAAGCTGGTTCTACCGTTGATACTAATTGGACTCAATTTAAGACTATCTGCCGCAAAGTTATATCCGGTTGAAATATTAAAACTTTCAAATATCTTTATTTTTTCGATCCCAGTTGAGTCTGATTTGCTCCTAATCTTCATTTCTAGATTATTGTTAATCCCAATACTCATACTCTGAGATAAACCTTGTGATGGAGCGCCATATATACCGCCATCAAAGTAAGAATAACGAATCTCCTCTCCCTCGCCATTAATAAAAGCATCATAATATCCCCATTCGTCTGTACTAAAATCTGGACGATAATTAAAACTAACACGAGGCGAAATCATATGTCGTATCGCTTTGATCATTTTATCATCATCTGCCGTCCCAAAGTTAGCTTGACCATAAAGTGTTGTACTAATTCCAGTTCCAACATTAAAAGTTCTATAGGAATCGAATCCATTTACACGCTCTTCAAAGACGCTATTAGACAAATCATCGTACTGCTTGCGAATCGTGTGCAAAGTCCATACTTCTTCGTATCCAGCATTAAAGCTTAGAGGGAAATATTTAAAGATGGTCGTTCCGGTATTAAAACTAAAATTATGTCTTGCTCCGTTTTTGGCATCATCAAACATGCGCGAGCTAAATAAATCATCCTCTGTGGTGTACAGTGTGTTTTGTAAATTAAAATTATAGTTCATCCCGATGCTCTGCCATAAACCTTTCTTAGATCCAGCTTTCGGAGCAAAAGGATAAATATTACTCATGTTCACCGTCAATTGCGGTAATTGGAAAGTAGCATTTCCTTGTTGGTCGGAATTATTATTTGTGTTTTGGCTATGAGAAACTGTCAAGGATGCACTAAATGGAGAGTTCGGGAAATTCTTATTAATCGAAATGGACGAGTTTACGTTGTTCTGAAGATAATTCCCAGAGGATATACCATAATTACTAATCCCTTCGCGATAGAATTTTGAACTCATAAAGTTCACATTCGCACTAAAAATCAAATTCGGATTCGCTTTCGGGTCTTGTCTATGACTCCAAGCTAATCTATAGTTGGTGGATTTATTATAATCATCTAAACCTTTGATTCCATTAACTCTTTTTTCCCAGTCAAAACTAAAATTACCCGAGAATCTATATCTTTTTAAATACTGAGACATGGCATGAAGTCCCAAACTTCCTCTAGTATATACATCTCCCGTTAAAGAAATATCCATATAATCCCCAATCGGAAGATAGAAACCAGCTCCTTGTAAATAGAAACCAACTTCTTCTCTTTCTCCAAAACTAGGTAACAATATACCTGCGCTTCGATTATCTCCCATAGGTAAAAAGGCAAATGGCAGAGCTAAAGGGGTTGTGACTTCATAAATTTTCATCACAATTGGCCCTGTCACAACTTTCTTATCCTCGCCTTGCATATACTTTGCTATTTCGGCCTCCATGTGATAATCAGCAATAGAATCCTTTCGTTGAATAAAGTAAGTGTCTGTGGTGTACGCCACCTTTCGCATTCCAGAAACAGAGTCATTATATTGTTTAACAACACCCGCAATCACAACACCCTGATCTGAACCCATACTTTCTTCGGTTCTTACATTAAAAGCCTTACCTCTTTTGGTATTAATATTAAAGCTAAAACTATTGTATTCAATTTCCTTATTTCCTTGTCTAAACCTACTTGGCTCGACTATGTTCCCCAAAGAATCCTCTTTTCCAACTGCATAAATATCACCTGTATTCCAATTGATATCGATATAGTCTGCCTGGATTTCCATGTCGAGGTATTTAACTACCGCATCTGTAACCAAGTAAGTATGCTGATTTTTGTAATCGTGGTATTGGTCATAAGAATCATAATCTAAAATGCCTTGCAATCTTTCTTTTTTTACCGTATCATTGGCAGCATCAACATCGGTTTTCACTATCGGTTGAATTACTGCAACGGTATCATTTTTGGATACAGAGGTATCGATCGTCTCAACTTGTGCAAGCACAATGTTGAAAAATAGTAGAAAAAATATACGAATGCTGATATAAAAATCGTTAAATGCCAAATTACAATGCTTAATTTTGCAATGATTGAAGCGTCAAAAATAATAAAAATTTACTCCCATAATGAATAGAATAACGGATATTAACATCAAACTCATTATTTTCTTTTTACTTTTCATAGGAATGCAGCAAACTTTCTATGCACAAAAGAAGAACGATAAGTTTGTATTGGTATTAGATGCAGGGCATGGCGGTCATGATCCAGGAGCGAAAGGTGTAGTAAAAAACGAAAAAGTAATTAACCTAGAAGTTACCCAAAGGTTAGGTAAATTAATAGAAGATCACTACAAAAACGAAGTAGACGTAATTTATACGCGTCGCGACGACCGATTTTTGGAGTTACATGAGCGCGCAAATATTGCCAATAAGGCAGATGCAGACTTTTTTATCTCTATTCATTGTAATTCTGCAAGACCTGGCGCATTTGGTTCAGAAACTTTTGTTTTAGGAACAGAAGACCATAGATCTAGTGCTAATTTTAATATTGTTAAAAAAGAGAACTCCGTAATTCTACTAGAGGAAAATCATGAAGAGCGATATGAAGGCTTTGACCCTACATCGCCAGAATCTGTGATTGGATTAACTTTAATGCAAAATATCTATTTAGATAATAGTTTAAAATTCGCAGAAAAAGTTGAGAAAAACTTTGTAAACAAAGACAAAAGAAAAAGTCGTGGTGTAAAACAGGCAGGATTCTTAGTTTTATGGCGCACAGCAACGCCTTCGGTTTTAATTGAGCTGGGCTTTATTACGAACCCAGAAGAAGGAACGTATTTGGCCTCTGCAGATGGTCAGAAAAAAACGGCTGAATCTATTTTTAATGCTTTCAAAGAATATAAAACCGAGTGGGACATTAAACGTGGTAATCCAATAAGCGAAAAGGCACCTAAAACTTCTTCTAAAAAGGAAACTGCCAAAAAAGAAGTAGAAAAACCAGTTCCTGGTAAATTGTTTAAGATTCAATTCTTAACCTCTTCAAGAAAGTATAGAGCCACAGCACCACAGTTAAAAGGAATCACGCCAAGTGAAATCTTAAAAGAAGGAAAGCTTTATAAATATTATTTTGGTCCAACTTCTTTAGCTTCGCAACGCGATCGTAATTTACAAAGGGTAAAAAGAGCTGGATTTCCCGATGCTTTTGTGGTAGAAATTGACACCAAAAAAGACAGTGGCGATAAACAAGTTAACGAAAAGATAGCCGACAAAACGGACAAAACTCCGACAGATGGTTATAGAATTCAAATCTTGACTTCCCAACGAAATTATGATGCTCATGCTCCACAAATGAAAGGCGTAAAACCTGTGGATAAACTTGTAGACAATGGTTTATATAAGTATTTCTATGGCTGGTACAAGACAGAAAATGAAGCGAGAAGAGACCTTCCAAATATCAAAAATAGAGGCTTTGCTGATGCTTTTATAGTTCGTTTTAAAGAAGGTAAAAAGGAATAACTCTAGCACTTTCATTTGCTGAAATTAAATTAATACCTGAAACCTTTATGCATTAGGTCATTTATTTTGAATGAACCTAAATTATATAATTGTGGTGTAATGCTCAAGATATTGAAATTATAATTCTTGAGTCATATTAAATTAATTATATTTGTTTATATAAATACTAACGTTTGAAAATATCTAAAGAACTTAAAATAGGTGTAGTAGCGATTTTATCGATTGTCGCCTTTTATTGGTTGTTCAAATTTTTGCAAGGTGAAAATTTGTTCACCTCTGGAAAGGTGGTCTATGCCACTTATCACGATGTTGATGGCCTGCTACCTACTAAGCCTGTGAATGTGAATGGTTTAAAAGTAGGTCGTGTAGAGGATATTATCATCAAAGAAGGTAATGACAGCATTTACTTTATTGTT
Source organism: Weeksellaceae bacterium (assembly GCA_048268105.1). Lineage (GTDB taxonomy): Bacteria > Bacteroidota > Bacteroidia > Flavobacteriales > Weeksellaceae > Profundicola. The sequence goes on along the minus strand of JBLWWH010000008.1, from coordinate 99,529 downwards.
AAGATGGTCATAGAACAAGATCTAGATTTTACCGTTAATTCTGTAGCTGAAATTTACGAGCCAGGTTTAATGGCAGGTAAGATGATCAAATTAAATCTTAGCTATGATGGAAGATTAGCAAAAAGTGGTGATACGCTAGTATCGGCGAATAATCAATCTTTAATGACCATGTTATCGAACAAATTAGCGCCTACACAAAATAGAATTGATAGCGTATTGGTTACCTTAAACTCAGCTTTAGATCGTTTTGGATCTTTGGCCGATGAAGAGACCAATCAGAGTTTGAAATCAGTTTTAAGGCAATTAGACGCCACCATTTATGCTATGGGTCAAACAGCTAATTCATTGAAGCGAACCTCCGATAATACCGATGTTTTGCTATCTAACGCTAATAAAAGTATTGAAGGTTTGACGCAAGACTCTCGGAAATTGGTCAGAACTTCTAACACTACGATCGAGAAATACGGCAAAGTGGCAGATAAAATTAATGATGCTAATCTCGAGAAAACTTTAAATGAAATTAATGAAGCAACCACAGCTCTTAGTTCAACTTTAAAACGAATTGAATCTTCTGAAGGAACATTAAACAAAATCATTAATGATCCTCATTTGTATAATAATCTTAATAGTACAGCCGAAAATCTAAATTTATTAATGAGTGACCTCAAGGAACGTCCAGATCGATATGTTCAATTTTCTGTATTCGGCAAAAAATACAAGGAACCTAAAAAAGTAGAGGTTAAAGAAGAGAATAGTGAAACTTCAGTTAACGTAGAAATAGAACCATGACAAGTCTAACCCATCTATCACAAATGTTTTTTCTCATCGCATTAATTAGCGGTGTTGGATTTTTTATTTATAACGTAAGAAAGATTTTTAGAAATATTAATCTCGGTAGACCTATCGATAGAACAGATAATCCTGAATCTAGATGGGCTCTAATGGCACGCGTTGCTCTAGGACAAAGCAAAATGGTGGTTAGACCTATTGCTGGTTTATTACACATTTTGGTATATGTTGGTTTTATTATCATCAACTTAGAAATGTTAGAAATCATCATCGATGGTTTATTCGGCACACATCGTATCTTCTCATTTTTAGGTGGATTTTATGATTTCTTAATCGGTTCTTTCGAAATCTTAGCACTCTTGGTTATCATTGCGGTTGGAGCATTTTGGGTAAGAAGAAATATACACAAACTTCAACGTTTTTGGAAGCCAGAAATGAAAGGCTGGCCTAAAAACGATGCCAACTATATTCTATACATCGAATTTGCTTTAATGGTTTTATTCCTTGGGATGAATGCCGCAGATTACTACGCACATGCTAAACAAGATGTAGCATTGGCAGGTGCTTTCCCTGTTTCTAAGAATTTATTTTTCTTCTTTGATTCTTTTGGAATTGGAACACTTCAGGTGATGGAAAGAGTTTTCTGGTGGATGCACATTTTAGGAGTTTTATTCTTCTTAAACTATTTATATTATTCAAAACACTTTCATATTTTATCGGCCTTCCCAAATGTTTGGTTTGCGAAATTGCAACCAAAAGGTGAGTTAGATAACTTAGCGAGTGTTACTTCAGAGGTTAAATTAATGATGGATCCAAATGCTGATCCTTTTGCAGCGCCAGCACCAGGTACAGAAATGACTGAGCCTGAAACTTTCGGAGCCAAAGATGTCTTTGACTTAAATAAAGTTCAGTTACTTAATGCTTATACTTGTACTGAATGTGGTCGTTGTACTTCTGAATGTCCTGCGAATTTAACGGGTAAAAAGCTTTCTCCGCGTAAGATTATGATGGATACGAGAGATCGTTTAGAAGATGTAGGTGCTAACATCGACAAGAATAACGGAAAATATGTAGACGACGGAAAAAAATTAATTGGGGATTATATCTCTGCAGAAGAAATTTGGGCTTGTACTTCTTGTAATGCTTGTGTTCAAGCATGTCCTGTAAACATCGATCCATTATCTATCATTATGGATATTCGTAGATATTTAGTAATGGAAGAATCTGCTGCACCTATGGAATTAAACTTAATGATGCAAAACGTTGAAAACAACGGTGCACCGTGGCAGTTCAACAATTCAGATCGTTTGAATTGGGCAGAAGAAGCTTAAATGTAAATAAGATTTAAAAAAAAAATTTAAACCATACTTTAAAAGGTATGGTTTAATTTTTTTCTAGTTATTTAAACTTTAACATTGGAACAGAACATACAATCAAATAAAAGAAACACAGCGCTTCTACTCGCTGGAATTCTATTAATTGCATTTAACTTAAGACCTGCTTTGGCTAGTCTTGGGCCATTGGTAGATGACATTAGAGAAGCCACTGGCTTGAGTAATTTTATGTTGGGTCTGTTGACCACGCTGCCATTGGCTGCCTTTTGTTTCGTGTCAATTACGGCCGCATTTTTCACCAAAAAATTAGGTATCGGACGCGTATTATTTTTTGCTTTAATTCTATTGACCACAGGAATTATAATCCGTTCTCTAGATTGGCTTCCTGCCGCATACATAGGAACATTTTTATTAGGAATAGCGATAGCTTTTGGTAATGTACTCCTCCCCTCTCTCACCAAACAAAACTTCCCCAACAAGGCGGGTTTAATCACGAGTTTATACTCGGGAATGATGGGAATTGGCGCTGCACTTGCAGCAGGAATTAGTGTACCCTTGGCAAGAGATTTTCAACTTAATTGGCAAGGTTCTCTACAAGTATGGGCGATTGTTTCATTTTTAGCTTTACTACTTTGGACACCACAACTTTGGCGTTTGAAAAGAGTTAAATCCAATAGAAATCCTATTCAAGCAATTAAAAACATGTTAGGCCAACGCCTGGCTTGGAATGTCGCCATGTTTATGGGATTGCAATCTTTTACATTTTATGTTATTCTAGCATGGCTACCCGACTTATTAATCAGTCGAGGTTACGATCATGAATCGGCAGGATGGATGCTCTCCTTATCACAAGCTACGGGGATTCTAGGCTCTTTAACCATTCCATTTATTGCAGGTAAGCGATCGAATCAACAGTCCTTAGTAATATTTTTGGTCGCCGTTGAGGTTATAAGCATCATTGGCTTATTGCTTCCTCAATTTGGGTTGCAATGGCTTTGGATCTCGATGATTGGCTATGTTTTAGGTGGATGTTTTGGATTGGCTCTCTTATTCTTGGTTTTGCGCGCGCGCGACACCGAAACTGCCACAGAACTCTCCGGGATGGCGCAATCTGTTGGCTATTTCATTGCAGCTACCGGTCCGATTCTAATTGGAAGTATTTTTGATTTATTTGAATCTTGGAATTATCCTCTGTTCTTTTTGATGATGGTAGCTGTCGTTAAACTCTACATGGGATTACAAGCTGGAAAACCGGGAAAGGTTGGTCGCTAAATAAGTTTTAATTCCCAAAGCTCAACCTTTTCTTCAGCGCGCCAATGCGCATTGCGTTTTGTTTTGCTAGAAGCTGTCTTTACAGTTTTTGTATCACATTTAACGAGCTCAAATCTACTTCCATTCTCGATTTCTTCTAAAATTGGATGAGATGAGGAAACTTTAGTTATCTTTGCTAAATTGGAGAAAATTAAAACTAATTTCCCATTAGGCAATAAACGTTTGCTTGCCTCTTTAAAAAAATTGGGAAATAAACTTTGATTATAATAAATGGCCTCGTCAATCCCGTCCAAGTCAAATGGAGCTGGCAACCATGGCGGATTAAATACAATTAATTCTGTAGGTTCTTCCCATTGTCCGAATAAATTAGCAAAGTCTAAATGAAACTTTTCTTGCAAATTTTGACGTTCAATCACTTCTTGCAATCCATATAAGGCATTAGGATTAATATCTGTTGCAAATACATTTTCAAAACCAGCTTGAAGCATTTGTAGCGATAAAGCACCACAACCAACGCCTACATCTATAGCCGATTTCTTAGGTCCTTTGTAGTTTTTAAGCCAATCATCAAACAATTGTAAATGTTCAAATCTTGTCGGAAAATAAACACCATAAAAAGGATGTATTTTCTGTTTTAATACAGGAAGTTGAATTCCATTTTTATACCACTGCCAAGAACTATTTAGTCCTTGCACCTGTGGAAAAGAAAGTAAAAAGTTGGATTGATTAGGATAAAACTTTTCTAACCAACCTATTTCTGGCGCTTTTCTTACATTTAATTTAGAATTTTTAATTTCAATTAAAAGTAAATTGGATAAGCGCTGGTAGTTAGATCTGTAAATTCTTTGTTCAGCAAAAGTTTTATTTGGAAGCTTTTTCTTCAAATACTCATGTATGCTTTTCAAAAGCAAAATCCCATCATGATAATAGTCGTATATTAATACACTACTCCCATTCTCAAGATATTCAATAGCCAAACTATCATCATCTCCACGTCTAAATGCCATTTGATCAGGAGCCATTTGTTGTGGTGTAGGGATATTTAAATTTAAATTGGTTGGATTAGGTTGCATACTTATTTTATAGCTTTGAAAACTTTGCGAATTTATTAAGCAAATTCATTCAAAATATATTTAGTAAATATAGCATTAAATAAAGAAATTCAGGAAGTTATATGAGATTCAATATTAAGGCTGATTAGCATCCATACTTAAAACGCATGTTTTTCTGTACTAGTTGGTTTTTTCTTAACTTCGGCGAATATATTTTAACCGAATATATCATTATTTAAAGGTAAAATAACAGCGTAATTTTTCAGGTATGGAAGAAAATAAATTAGTTCGAATCAATAAGTTTTTCAGCGAAGTTGGGCATTCTTCTCGTCGAGCAGCCGATAAATTTGTTCAAGAAGGGCGTGTGACCATTAATGGCGTGAAAGCAGAGATGGGAAGCAAGGTTTCGCATAATGATGAAGTAAGGTTAGATGGAAAGTTAATTACGCCAAATGATGAAGTTCAGCATGTTTATTTAGCATTCAATAAACCTCGTGGTATTGTTTGCACAACTGATACGCGAAGAGAGAAAAATAATATCGTAGATTATATAAATTATCCCGAGAGAATTTTCCCTATCGGAAGACTTGACAAGGATAGCCAAGGCTTGATATTAATGACAAGTGACGGTGATATTGTAAACCAGATTTTACGTTCGGATAATGAAAACGAAAAGGAATATATGGTTTACACCAAAGAACCGATTAATCAAAAGTTCATCAATAAAATGTCTAATGGTGTTCCGATTTTGGATACTATTACCAAAAAGTGTTTTGTAGAGCAATTAGGTGAAAAGAAATTCAGAATAATTTTAACGCAAGGTTTAAATCGACAAATTCGTCGTATGACTGAATATTGTGGAAATAAAGTGGTAAAGCTAGAGCGATACCGAATTATGAACATTGAATTAGATGTTCCGCTAGGTAAATATAGAGAATTAACGCCTGCTGAAATGAAGGAAATTAGAAGGCGTTTGGCAGGAGCTTCAAAAACAAATAAATCTTAAGTTAAGCTTATGTCTTTTCACAAAACAACACTGAAGACAAAATCGAGGGTTTTATCACTAGATGAAATTTATTTATCTGAAGAAAATAGGGCTAAATTAAACCAATTGATCGAAGAGTTTAATTATCAATCAGCTTTAAAAGAATTTGATATTCCGATTGATAATAAAATTTTGTTACATGGACATACAGGTTGTGGAAAAACAGCTACAGCGCATGCTTTGGGATTAGCTTTAAACAAAAAAGTAGTCGTTTTAAATTTAGGTGGTTTTGTTTCCTCTCGATTGGGGGAAACGGGTAAAAACCTATCAGAGGTTTTTCGTCAGACATCTAATGATCGTGCAATTTTATTCATTGATGAATTTGATTTTTTGGGTAAGATAAGGGATTACAATAGCGAAGATTCTGGGGAAATGCAGCGCTTGGTGAACACTTTTATACAGCAAATCGACAATTTATCTCATCATTCAATTCTTGTCTGCGCTACCAATCACTTAGACATCATTGACTCTGCTTTATTGAGGAGATTTCAATTAAGGTTAAAATATGACTTACCTACTCAGGCTGGCTTAAACGATTATTATGATAGTTTACTTTCTAAATATCCTGAACATTTAAATAAAATTGAAAGAGTTTATGGTATTTCCTACACCGAAGCTAAGGATCTTGTATTTCAGCAAATTAAAGCCAATATCATCCAATTTGAGAAGAATAAAAAACACTTAGTTTTTGATTATGGTATGTTAGAAGCTATCGATGCGAAAATGCAAAATTTTGGAAAATCTATTGAAAATTCAGCGCAAGTAATCAAAGGTTTCACCAAAGAGCATACAATTCAAGATCAGGCCATTGCCAAAAAATCTACGCAGGACCAAATGGTAGGAAATCTATATGAAGTATTAGGCGATCAATTGATAAAACTCGACCAACTTCTTAGCACAAATTACAGAAGAATTTTATCTACAACTACGTCAGGAAAACAAGCTTGGATTTATATTTCTAAATATTAAATTCCGAGCCATCTTTAAAATTTCAATTAACCGCTATACTTAGAGGTGCTAGATGCTTTTAATTTATATCTTAGACTCCGGATATATAATTTAGCATCATGGAGGTAAATAAAAACAACTTTCGCGAACTCATCAGAAAAAAGGATTTTAGAACATTAAAGGTATCTGTAAACCAGATGAATAATGTTCAATTGGCGAAGATTATTGAAGAGATGTCTTCTACGGAAGAAATCATCATGTACCGTCTCTTAGACCGACGTTTGTCTAAAGAAGTTTTTAAGCATTTGTCTACTAACAAAAAGAAGCAAATTATTCAGGGTTTACTTGAAAATGACCTAAAGCTTTCTAACTTAATCAATGATATTGAACCAGACGATAGAACTGCCTTTTTTGAAGAACTTCCAAAAGATGTTACCGAAAATCTTCTTCAGCTTTTGACCGCGGAAGAAAGAGAAATTGCCATTAAGCTCCTAGGCTATCCTAAAGATAGTATCGGACGATTGATGACACCGGAATATATCGCCATGAAAGCGGAAGATAGCATTGCCGACACTTTATTATATATTAGAAAATTTGGAAAAGATTCAGAAACGCTCAATGTAATTTATGCCGTAGATCAAGATTGGAAATTAATTGGTGAAGTTAGAATTAAATCCCTCCTCCTCGCCTCGCCAGAACAGACCATTGGTGAAATTATGGAGAAAAACTTCATTGCATTAAACCCTAAAGAAGATCAGGAAATTGCAGTTAAAATCTTTAAAGACTACGATCGTGTCGCACTTCCTGTTGTCGACGAAGTTGGTAAAATTATAGGTATTACCACCTTCGATGATATTATGGACATTGAAGAAGAGGAATCTACAGAGGATTTCCATAAGTTTGGTGCTTTTCAGTCGGCGGTTTCAAATCCATTAAAAGAGAGAATTTTCAATCTTTATAAACAAAGAATTCTATGGTTGTTAGCGCTAGTTTTCATGAATATTTTCTCTGGAACTGCCATTGCATCCTTCGAGGACGTATTGCAAGCAACGGTTTCTTTGGTGTTCTTTCTCCCGCTTTTAATAGATAGTGGTGGAAACGCGGGTGCGCAATCTGCTACGCTCATGATTCGTTCTTTAGCGATGGGAGATGTGAAAATTACCGACTGGTACAAATTAATAGGTAGAGAATTATTGGTTTCCATGCTTTTAGGGGTCACTATGGCATTAGCCGTATCATTAGTGGCAAGTTTTAGAGCTCCAGAAATTGTGATGGTAGTGGCCGCCACCATGGTTTTAATTGTTATGACTGGAAGTGTAATTGGAATGCTACTGCCATTCATATTTACCAAACTAAAATTAGACCCAGCCACAGCGAGCGCACCTTTAATAACTTCTATTTCTGACATTTGCGGTGTTTTAATCTATTTTTCGATCGCGTCTTGGTACTTAGGATTCTAGGTTTAAGTTCATTATATTTGAAAAGCTTTTACTTAAAAGTTAAATAACTTTCATTAGTACAATCAATTAAAAATTAAAAACATGTCTGTTTTATCTCCCATCATTCATGCGAATGAACTTTTAGAACTAAAAGATTCCAAAGATTTAATCATTATTGACGCAAGTAAGCGAGATATTTACGAAAAAGAACATCTTAAGAAGGCACAGTTTGTTGATTTAAATACGCAGCTTTCTGACATAAAAGATGATGCTTCTAAAGGAGGTAGACATCCTTTGCCCAAGATTCAAGATTTTGCTCAATTAGTTTCCGAATTAGGGATTAAGCCTGAAAGTCATGTCGTGGTCTACGACCGAAGTTTTGCCGCCAATGCAGCCGCTAGGTTTTGGTGGATGCTTAAAGCTTTTGGACACAAAAAGGTTCAAGTGTTGAATGGAGGTTTTAAAGCAGCTAAAGAAATTGGGTATCCAACAGATGATATAGGTTTTCAATTTGAGCAATCAAAAGTTCAAGAAGTTAGCGACTGGAAATTAAAAACCGTTAAAATCGAAGAGGTTGATCAGCTCAAAAAACAAAAGAATTTTAAAATTATTGATGTAAGAAGCCCAGAAAGATATCGTGGAGAAAGTGAACCAATTGATTTGATTGCAGGTCATATTCCTGGTGCTATAAATATTCCATACGAAACTAATTTAGATCAAAATGGGCTATTCCTTGCACCAGAGGTTTTAAAACAGAAATATATAAAAGCCTTAGAAAACACTCCTAGCGGAGATGCTGTTTTCCATTGTGGTTCGGGCGTTACGGCCTGTCATTCTATTCTAGCCACGGCGTATGCTGGATTAGAAATCCCAAAACTATATGTAGGTTCATGGAGCGAATGGAGCCGCAACAATATGGAAATGAAACCTTAAATCCTCGTTTGCTTTACTACTTGCCAATTTAAAGCTTATTTTAGCAGCTTAATTCTTTCTCTGTATGTGGTGGCAATATATTCTTGTTTTTTTGGGTGCATTTTTATTTGATGTAATACCATTTCCTTTTCTACCCGCCTATACCATTATGTCCGTACTTCAAATTATTTTCGATTTAAATATTTGGTTGGTCGTATTTATAGGAGTTTTGGGTTCGGTTGGAGGAAGATATACCCTGATGTTGTTATCGTCAAGATTAGCAAACAAATTTCTAGACGCTAAGAAAAATGAAGATTTTCAGTTATTGGGTGAAAAAATGAAAGAAAGTAAATGGAAAGGACAATTGATGGTCCTCACCTATTCTCTTCTTCCTCTTCCAACAACACCCTTATTTTTAGGCGCTGGTGTATCCAAAATTAAACCTTTATACATTTTGCCAGCATTCTTTATTGGTAGATTGGTTACGAATTCGCTGGCAGTTCATATGGGTTCATTTGCCGAAGATAATATTCAAACAATCATACAAGATTCATTTTCATTAAAATCACTAGTTGGTATTGTTATAAGCGTTTTATTTTTCCTTGCGATGTTTACCATAGATTGGAAAAGTTTGGTAAAAGATAAAAAATTGGTTTTTAACTTTAAAAATAGAAGAGCGACTCTAGAGAAATAATTTATCCTAGTAATAATTAAGTTTCATTTTAGCGATTAATAAAGTCTGATTGAGCTAATTTTCTAACAAGCTCATATTTAAATCTTTTAGCACTTTGATAGTTAAAGTTTTATAATATTTCATTAACTTAAAACTTTTATGAATACACTTATCTAATCATTTAAAACCTATTTTTATGAAAAGGCTTTTTCTTCTTTTCTCCCTGATTTTATTTGGGGTTTCTGCTCAGGCCCAAGAAGTAATTTATTCTAAAGACTACAACGGAAACACCTTGGCAAAGGATCGCTATGGAAATTTAATTGCTATGGGATCTACAAATTATAAGGGTGATTTTGTGTGGAAAGATCCATATGGAAACGTGATTGAAGTTGAAACTACCGATTACAACGGAAATAAGCTTACCCAAGACCAATACGGTAATAAAAAAACCATTCAATTTACTGATTATAATGGTAACGAAGTCGTTAAAGATAAGTATGGAAATGTTCAGTATACGCTTTCCAAAGATTATAACGGCGACCTCATCAAAAGGGATAAGTATGGGAATATTTTAGGAAAATACAAGAAAGATTATAATGGTAATTTAGTTTTCTATTCAAATTAATTTAAGATATTATTAAAAAAAAGTAAAATACCCACTTATGTATACAATGGAATACTAAATATTTTAACAAATTTTTCTTATCTTGCTGATTAATTTAACACTCATCGACTATGAAAAAGATAGGTTTACTTCTATTGTTTGCAAGTTTTGCTATACAAGCCCAAAATTTCCCACATCCTTATTGCGACATCGAGGATACTTCTGTTGAAGAGATTAACCTCATTAATTTTGCTGGGATTAGCATTAACAACTCTAATATAGATTCAATTTTAGTGGATCATACAGATAGCATAGCAGATATAACGCCAGGCGAAACTTACACACTGTCGGTTGAAGGAAATACCTATGGTAATTTTGATAATAATATTGTTGCATTTATCGATTGGAATCAAAATGGAGTTTTAGATGATGAAAATGAGATTTATGAAATCGGAACCATAAGCAACTCAACCGGTAACGATGGCATCAATGTGAGTATGGAAATTAGTGTTCCTATGGATGCTGTGCCAGGCCAAACAAGGATTAGAATTACAAAGGTTTATACTGATGACGAATCTATTGCCGTAGTTGATCCCTGCGCAATTTCAATGTCGATATTAGATTATGGAATTTTTGCAGGATATGGTCAAGCGATTGATTTTACATTAAATATTGGAACCTTAAAAGTAAAAGATTATGCAGTTGATTCTTATTCGGCATATCCAGTTCCCACAAAGGATTTGCTGTATATTAAGTCAGAGTCAAACTTAAAATCTATTGAGGTTTATAATTTAATTGGACAAAAAGTTCTGACTAGATATGCGGACGGAAAAAATATTCAAATTGACATTTCACAACTTAAATCCGGTGCTTATATTATAAAGTTATCAACTATAAAGGGTGATCAGCAAAGCTTTAAAATCCTTAAAAAATAAATGTTTAGTTAGATTTAATATTAAATCTTAAAACAAATCATTCCGCTGCTATAAGAGTAAAAACTTGATGGCAGCGGATTTTAAACTTAAAAAATATCTAATAAGTATAAACTCATATGAAAAGAATAGCACTTATTTTTAGCATGTTAATCTCTATGATAGCTTGTAGTCAAAATGAAAACCAAGTTGAAGAAGATATAAAAAAAGACATCATCTATGCCGATGGCTTTGATTTTCCTGTGGGAATACCCGATGCTAGAGGTTATTATAATGCTCAGAAATTTACGGAAAACAACCATTTAGGAGACGACTGGAATGGTGTTGGTGGAGGTAATACAGATTTAGGGGATCCTATTTATAATATCGCCAATGGTTATGTTACTTTTGCTGAAAACATAGGCGGCGGTTGGGGAAAAGTAGTGAGAATTGTTCATCACATCGATGAAAACACTGAAGTTGAATCATTATATGCGCATTGTGACACCATGCTAGTGAGCTAAGGTGATTACGTGGCAAAAGGAACCCAGATTGCTACCATCGGTAATAATAAGGGGATGTATTATGCGCATTTGCATTTAGAAATTAGAGAAGAAATTGGAATGTCTATTGGTGGTGGATATTCTAGTGATACGACGGGCTATGTGGACCCGACTGAATTCATTAAACAAAATAGGTACTAAAAACAATAAGAAATTAATATCCTAAATAACTATCTATGAGAAACCTACAAGACAAAGTTGTTTTAATTACAGGAGGAGGATCTGGTATCGGTAAAATCATGTCGCGTTTGATGTTAGAACGAAAGGCCAAAGTAATTATTTGGGATATTAGTCAAGAAAATATTGATGCTACCTTATCCGATCTATCTAATCCCCATGTTTTTGGATATAAAGTCGACGTTTCTAATATTGAGCAAGTTAAAGAAACAGCTCAAAAAGTTAAACAGGAAGTTGGTGTTGTGGATGTGTTAATTAATAATGCTGGAATAATTGTCGGGAAATATTTTCATGAACATAATTTGGATGAGATACACCGAACCATGGACATTAACGCAACCGCTCCCATGCATATGACACACATATTTTTAAAAGATATGATGGAGCAAAATGTTGGACATATTTGCAATATTGCTTCTTCTGGAGGATTGATTTCTAATCCAAAAATGTCGGTATATGCCGCCAGTAAATGGTCTTTAATCGGTTGGTCTGATAGTTTGAGGTTGGAAATGGAACAGCTCAAAAAAAACATACAGGTAACGACGATTATGCCCTATTATATTAACACAGGAATGTTTGACGGTGTTCGCTCAAAAATTCCAATTTTAGATGAAGAGGCGGCATCCTTAACAATCGTTAAAGCCATAGAAAGAAACAAAAAAATGGTCACCATTCCTGGATATATTTATCGACTTACAAGAATTGGGCAAGGTCTTATGCCTATCAAAATATTTGATTGGTTTACAGGCGATGTCTTAGGCATTTACAAAACCATGGAGCACTTCACAGGTAGGCAGAAAAATTAAACCCATCCATTTTAACTTGAGAAGATTAAGCATCTAACTTAATCTCTTCAATATCATCATCCTCATCACTTTCATCAAAATAATCCACGTCAGGATCTGTAAAGTCTTTTGTGGTAAGTCTCTCATAAGTTAATAGTAAAGACGGTAGCACAATTAAGTTACTTAACATGGCCATCATTAAAGTAAATGAAACCAAGCCACCTAAAGCGACAATACCCATAAATCCTGAGAATAAGAAAATGGCAAATCCTGAAAACAATACAATAGAAGTGTATAGCATACTGTTTCCAACTTCTTCTATCGCAAGTTTAACCGATTTTTTGATATTTCCTTTGTATAGGTGCAAATCTTGTCTATACTTCGCTAAGAAGTGAATGGTATCATCCACGGCTATACCAAATGCAATACTAAACACCAAAATCGTAGAAGGTTTAATGGGTACTCCGATGTATCCCATCAATCCAGCTGTCGCCAACAAAGGCATTATATTCGGAATTAAGGAAATAAGAATCATCTGAGGCGATCGGAACATAAAAGCCATAAAAATGGCAATCATTAAAATAGCCAAAGAAAGAGAAACCATTAAATTTTTTATTAAATATTCGGTTCCTTTCATAAATACATAAGCCATTCCCGAGACGTAGGTATCATACCTTTCTTCTGGAAAGTAATTGTTTAGTGCTGATTTTACATCGTCTATTAAGACTTCCATATCCTTGCTGTCCATATTGCTCAACAGGGTCGTCATTCTGGCCTTTCTACCAGTAGAGTCAACATAGTTATTCACCAAATTGGCATCTCCTTGGGTTTGCTTTATTTCATTTAAAATAAAAGCTCTTTCTTGGTTGGTAGGCAGATTATAAAAAGCCGAATCATTGCTATAATAAGCTTGTTTAGAGAATTTAATTAATTCTGTTATTGACAAAGTCTTTGACGATTTACCTAGGGAATCAATATGTTGATTTAATTGATCCATTCGGCTTAGCGTATTCAATGATGTAACGCCATTGGGTTGTTTGGTATCAATCACAATTTCTAAGGGCAAGACGCCTCCAAATTCTTCGTCAAAGAATGCTATGTCTCGATAAAACTTAGCATTTTTAGACATATCGTCCAACAGATTCCCGCTTCGTGTCATTTGGAACATACCGATAATTGCTGCTATCATAACTACTGCAGTAGTACGATATACCCATGGTCTATGATTTAAAACAACATTCTCCATCCAGTTCAATAAACTACTGGTCCAATTATCTTCATGATGCTTTAAGTGTCTTTTCTTAGGCTCCGGAAAATAACTATAGGCTGTCGGAATAATCAACAATGAAAACACGAAAATTCCTACAATATTGAGGGATGCAATGGTACCAAATTCTTGTAATGTTGAACTTTGAGTAAATATAAATGTAAAGAAACCAAAGGCTGTGGTAAGATTGGTGAGCATGGCTGTATTGCCCACGTGCATGATCATACGCTGCAAAGCTTTGATTTTATTTTTATGGATAGCAAATTCGCCTTGGTATTTATTGATTAAATAAATACAATTTGGAATCCCAATCACAATCAACAAAGGTGGAACAAGCGCGGTTAGCAAAGTAATTTCGTAATTGAATAAACTCAACATAGCAAAACATAAAACTACAGCTGAAACCACTACAGAAACTGCAACAGCGGTAGCTCTAAAAGACCTAAAAAAGAGAAAGAAAATTAGACAGGTAACACCCAACGAAGCAAAAATAAAACTGATTGTTTCTCCTTTTACCTGCTCTGAGTTCATGGTTCTAATCACAGGCATTCCAGATAGATATAAACTAATTCCAGTTTCTTCTGTAAAATGATTAACCATATCATTTATCGCTAAAACATCATTCACTCGTTGTTTAGAGTCTACAATAGCAGGGTTCATGTAAATCACCGCCTGCATAGCATCATTGTTCTTATTATAGAGCATTGATTCGTAAAAAGGGAAATTATTGATATCCGTTCGCATATCAATCCAACTATCCAAATGTTCTTCTGGAATTAAATTCTCTGTTTTGAAGCCGCCATTCAAGGTATCGCGTGTCATCTTTTGCGCCTCTGTCATAGAGAATATCCCATCTATTCCAGGCAAATCAGTAATCGATCGGGTTAGCTGCTGCCATTTCTTGAGATAAATGGGATTGGCCATCTTCTGATCATCATATCCAATTGCAATTACGTTATCCTCACTACCAAAAGTGTTTTGGAAATCAGTGAAATCAACCATTGTTTGATCACTAGATGGTAATAGTTGCGCATTAGATGTAGTAAATCTCACCCCTTTGTATACGGTAATTCCAACTAAACTTAAGATTATAATCACCAAAGAGATTAAAATCGTAAATCTATTTCTTAAAATGAGAGATGCTATCTTTTTCCACATAATTCTTAAATACCAAAATTAAAAACTGCTTTGACACTAAAGTCATCTTCAAATATTCCTGTATTATAAGCACCTAGACGATAATAAAGCCCAAGCCCAAAAACTTTCATTACCAAGTTGTTAATCTCTAAACCAACCTCTTGATATACCTGATCCATTTCATTAAAAATCAAACCCGAATGATTTTCTTTTTTATCTAAGCTACCATAACCTAGCTTATAAAGCATATGAATCGGAATATTTTTATCTTTAATTAACTTTAAATTCAACACAGGTTGCTTGATGCTACCAAAAACAAATTGGTCTGAAATGAACTCGCCCTGCGACATGGTTTCAAATATTTGACTACCTCCCATTCGGGCACGTTGCCAAAATTGCTCTTTATTTCTACCACGACCCAATCCGCCGAAATAATGCCAAATAGGTACCTCTCCAAAAACCTTACCCATTCTCAAGTTTATAAGAGTAGATGTCTTAAAAATATCTAATTTTTGATTGGTAGAGAATTCTAATCTTGTAAAGTCTGTTTCTCCATCCAAGAAACTTAAGCCTCTTTCTACTTTTAAATAATAAGTAGGCAGTCCAGCTTTCAAGGTAAATTTACCCATCGGCGTCTGAATACTTTCTTCTTTTGGTGCAAATCTAATAGCTGCACGCAACGTATTGCTTTTATAGGTTTTGTCCATTGAATTATCTTTAAAAGAATATTCAAAAAGGCTTTTCTCCCTTGCTATATTAAAGCTCAAATCAAATTTAAGATTTCTAAAAAAGTCTTGACGATACCCCATTTGGGAGTTTATTTTATCGATAAATAAATAATCAGAAGATTGTTCGGCTCTTTCGTTTAAAGTGTTGAGTAAATTCAAATTGGGATGAGAAAACCTAGCTGCAGAGGCAATATCATCCGAATAATCCACATAAACCTCAGCATCATTATTGTGATTAACCTTGAGCCAAGCACCCAATCCGTATTTCACAACTTTATCTGTGGTTCCGTAAAATGTTCTTGCGTTTAGGCCAAATTTCTGACTAAATTTATGACTTGTCCTTATATTCAAACCTAATCTATAGTCCTCGTAATCATTAAATTGTAGCAAATCCAATAAATACACATCCAATACTCCAAAGTTCAACCACGCTTGTTGACTAATGACTCTTAGCAATTGAATATTTCGATCTACATTTTGAGCCTTACCAATGCTATCAATCTTAACATAGGTATTGGCTTCTCTTTCATTTAAAATGCTTTCTCTATACGAACCAATATTCTCATTAAATTCGGTAAATGCTTTTTTATCTACTTCATTTTCATATCCTTTAAAAATATGAGCATCTAGTTCAACAGGAGCTTCAAAATTTGAAAATGTTGTATGTGAGTTCAACCAAGATTTAGCTTTTTTATTAAGATTATATTCAACCTTTTCTCCTTTTTCATTAATTGAATCCTTTTTCACATTATAGCTTAAATTATCTGCATCTATCTTAAAAACTTGTCTTGAAGGTATCCACACATTTTTGTAGGGTTCGTATATCATTTCTATGTAAGTATAAGAACCGGCTTTGGTCTTATTTTCAGCATAAAATTTAGACAAGGCAAAAGACTCTAAATCTATCAGAGCATAACCATGTAGAGATTGTTTTTGTTTTTTCTTAGTATTAAAATTAACCTCAACTAAACTTCTACCATCTTGTTGTATACTATCAGTAATGATATAATTGTATGCTTTTAAACCTGCCAAAGACAAGGGATTAATGAACTTTCTGAAGAAAAAATTAAACTCATCTTCATTAAATTCAGTAGAAATAGGCTGTAGAGCTATTAGCTCATACAAGGGTGTTCTTAATCCAGAAATCCTTGCGGCCTCTACCTTGTTTTTACTCCCCATCTTATTATCATAATAGTGACTGATAGCCCTTTCGCTAATAAAGAGCATACTATTTTCTAATAGTTTTTTTGCTTTATTTTGAGAGGAGTCTTGAGCTGTTTTGGGATTAGCAATATAAACAATCGAATCTCCTTGTCCATCGGCCCAAAGCTTGGTGTAGGAGTTATATTTGTAGTTCTTAAGTGATTTAGGATTATTTATTTTTTGATTTTCAATGACTTTTTTAATCAACTTCAATGATCTATCGTCATTCGCAATAATCTGAATATCTCTTAAATTAACTAAATCAGAGTCGAGATAAATGATATTTTGTTCGACAGGAAGTTGAAAACTCTGTGAAGGGAATCCTGGGTGCTCAACATAGATAAGCTCTTGCTTATTGTTTAACATAAATACACCATCTGAATTACTTATGGAAAGTAAATCTCTATTTTGGTTATAAATTTTAACCTGATCTAATACTTGATCGGACGCTTTATCTTTAATTACAAAGGTATGTTGACCAAAAATAAAACTAGCGAAAAAAAGCAACAATAATGCAAAGGAATTCTTCAATGTAAAAAGATATAGATAAGGGTTAAAATTAAAAACGTCCATTACCTTCAATAGTTCGCATTCATCCTAGATGAAACGCTGCACATCGCTAGTAACGGACGTTAAATATCGTATTAAAAAAATTAAACTTTCATAATATCTGCTTCCTTAGCTGTGAAATGCTCGTCTGCAGATTTCACAAATTTATCTGTAAGCGTTTGAACTTCATTCTCAAGGTTAGCTTTTAAATCTTCTGATAAATCTGAATTTTTAATTTCATGATTAGCATCTTTTCTCCAAGTTCTAATGCTAATCTTTGCATTTTCAACTTCGGATTTAGCCAGTTTAACCAAATCTTTTCTTCTTTCCTCTGTTAAAGGTGGAACATTGATAAGAACCGAGTTTCCGTTATTAGAAGGATTAAAACCTAGATTTGCTTCCATAATTGCTTTCTCGATAGGCTGAATCATAGCGCTTTCCCAAGGCTGAATACTTAATGTCATAGCATCTGGCGCACTCACATTAGCTACCTGAGTTAGAGGCGTTGGATTACCATAGTAATCTACCATCACCATAGAAACCATCGCTGGATTTGCTCTACCTGCTCTAATGTTATTAAACGCTTTTTGTAGGTGAGCAATAGCGTCTTGCATCCCAGTCTCCGTTTCTTTTACAATATTATCGATATCCATTTTTTATATTTTTAATTTTATTTACTTACTAAAGTTCCAATATCCTCTCCCGAAATAATTTTCTTAAGATTACCTTCTGTATTCATGTCAAACACAATAATAGGTAATTCATTTTCCTCACTTAGAGTAAAAGCCGTCATATCCATGACTTTTAATCCTTTTTTATAAACGTCCTTGAAAGTAATATTCGAGAATTTCTCTGCACTACTATCTTTTTCTGGATCTGCCGTGTAAATCCCATCTACACGAGTTCCCTTTAAAATTACATCAGCTTCTATTTCAATAGCTCTTAAAACAGCCGCTGAGTCTGTGGTAAAATAAGGATTTCCTAAACCACCACTAAATATTACCACCCTCTTCTTCTCTAAATGGCGGATAGCTCTACGTCTGACATAAGGCTCGGCAATCTGCTCCATTTCAATGGCCGTTTGCAATCTTGGCTCCATTCCAACATCTTCTAAACCTTGTTGTAAGGCCATACCATTAATAATAGTTGCCAACATGCCCATATAATCGCCCTGCACTCTATCCATTCCGTTTGCAGCTCCAGCTATACCACGGTAGATGTTTCCACCACCAATTACAACAGCAACCTCACAACCCATATCAACTATTTCCTTGATCTGCTTAGAGTATGAAACAATTTGTTGTGGATCTATTCCGTACGCTCTTGAACCCATGAGCGCTTCTCCACTCAATTTTAGTAATACTCGTTGATATTTCATAGTTATAATTTTGCAGTACAAATATAAAAAATATGTTGTGATTAATTCTAATTAAAAATTGTCTAGCTATTTACTGTAGTCTTCTTCGACATTGTTCTCCATTTAGCCTGTACAGTTTTAAAGCTCTTGGCTTGCTAATTCTATATAAAAGATACATTAAAGCTAAACTTGAAGACTAAGTGTATTTGGGACACGAATTGCATTTATAAAATCCAAGTAAAAGTCTTTTCATAAAAGTTGAATGAAGATCCCTTAGCAATGAGGGATCTTTTTTTATTACATAAAATTTAATTAAATCTTTATTGATTATAAATCATTAAATCATAGAGTAATTAACCTATTCTTATTTATGAAATTGACAAAAGTCATGTCTACAATGACTCAAAAATTCTGTTTTGGCACATAGCTTGTTATTATAATCCTGAAGTAAAAGTCTTTTCATAAAAGTTGAATAATGAGCCCCCTCAGAAGTGAGTGGGCTTTTTTTGCGCTAAACTTAA
Source organism: Weeksellaceae bacterium (assembly GCA_048268105.1). GTDB lineage: Bacteria > Bacteroidota > Bacteroidia > Flavobacteriales > Weeksellaceae > Profundicola. The sequence continues at coordinate 80,263 of JBLWWH010000008.1, read as the reverse complement.
AAAACATGATTTAAATTGTTAATTATTTAACAGAGGTTGCATTATAAACTTAATGTTTACTAAATTAACAAAAATCATTATAGTAAATAACACAAATTTCATGCTTTGGCACATGAATTGGATAAGTGTATATGAAGTAAAAGTTTTTTCATAAAGTTGAGAGAAGGTCCCTAGTAAAAGAGGGACCTTTTTGTTGTTTGAAATATTTTTCCCAATCTATTAAATTATACTTCAAGCACTTATACCTCAAATTTACTATTCATAAATAATATTTTTCATACTTAGTGTATTTGGCACACGAATTGCATTTATAAAATCGAAGTAAAAGTCTTTTCATAAAAGTTGAGTTTGAAGCCCCTCAGGAGTGAGGGGCTTTTTTTATATTTTAGAGTTAAGGCAATAAAAAAAAGACACCAACCAAAGTTGATGTCTTAGATATTCTAATTATATACTACCGTTTAGATATGAATTACCTCATCATAAGCAGCAGCAACAGCTTCCATCACCGCTTCAGATAAAGTAGGGTGTGGATGAATTGTTTTTAAGATTTCGTGACCTGTTGTTTCTAGTTTTCTTGCAGCAACTGCTTCCGAAATCATTTCGGTAACTCCTACTCCAACCATATGACAGCCTAACCACTCGCCATATTTAGCATCAAAAATAACTTTAACGAATCCAGCTGTATCTCCATTGGCAGTAGCTTTACCATTGGCAGAGAATGGGAACTTACCCACTTTAATATCATATCCAGCCTCTTTTGCTTTTTCTTCTGTATAACCAACAGATGCAACTTCTGGCAAACAATAAGTACATCCAGGGATATTGTTGTAGTCAATTGGCTCCACATGCATACCCTTAATTTTCTCTACACAAGTAATTCCTTCGGCTGAAGCAACGTGTGCTAATGCCTGCGTTGGCAATACATCTCCGATGGCATAATAACCTGGTATATTAGTTTCATAGAAATCATTTACGATAACTCTACCTTTATCTGTAACAATTCCCACATCTTCTAATCCAATGTTTTCAATGTTAGGTGTAATTCCTACAGCAGATAATACAATTTCTGCTTCTAATGTTTCTTCTCCGTTCTTAGTTTTAACCTGAGCTTTAACACCAGATCCTGAAGTATCAACTGATTCAACAGAAGCATTTGTCATTATTTTGATTCCTGCTTTCTTAAATGATTTTTCTAATTCTTTAGAAACATCTTTATCCTCTACAGGAACAATGTTTGGCATATATTCTACGATAGTAACCTCAGTTCCCATAGTTGCATAGAAGTACGCAAATTCAACTCCAATCGCACCTGAACCAACTACAATCATTGATTTAGGGAAATTTGGTAAGTTCATTGCTTGACGATACCCAATTACTTTCTCTCCATCTTGTGGCAAACTAGGTAATTCACGAGAACGTGCGCCAGTAGCAATGATGATATGGTCTGCTGAGTAATCCTTGGTTTCTCCGTCAGCTGAAACAGCTACTTTTTTACCTGGTTTAACTTTAGCTTCACCGAAGATTACATCAATTTTATTTTTCTTCATTAAAAACTCGACACCTTTGCTCATTTTACCAGCAACGTTTCTACTTCTCTGGATGACATTGGGAAATTCAAAAGAAACATCGTCTAGTTTATTTAAACCAAACTCCTCTGCGTTATTGATATAGTTAAAAACCTGAGCACTTTTCAATAAAGCCTTTGTAGGAATACATCCCCAATTCAAGCATATTCCACCTAAATTCTCTTTTTCTACGATCGCAACTTTAAAACCTAATTGCGAAGCTCTAATAGCAGTTACATAACCGCCTGGTCCACTACCAATAACTATGATGTCGTATTTCATGTTTTTATTTTTTAATGTACGCAAAGTTAATAATTTTGTAATGAATTGTTTCCATTTTAAATACTTTAATAGTAGCTATTAGCAGTTTCCAATTCTAAATCCTGCAAGTTTTACTCTTTTTAAAGTATTCTGAATAAACCCCCATTCAACTTAAATGAAAATTAAACATGCTCTTTTTTTAAACCATAAAAAAAGCCAACGATTTCTCGCTGGCCCATTCATAGTCTAGGTTTATTAGCTAATTTAGCTAGTAATTAGTCTATCGTTGTTTCTTGAATTTCAATTTCTCCTTCTGACTCTAGCATAGCCAAGAATTTGTCTAAATTTGGAAGAATAACAATTCTCGTTCTTCTGTTGATTGATCTATTTTCCCAGTTATCGTTCTCAACAATTGGGTTATAGCTACTTCTACCAGAAGCAATCAATTTCTTACCATCAACATTATATTGTTTTTCTAACAATCTAACGATGGCTGTTGCACGTTCAACACTTAATTCCCAGTTATCTTTAAAGTTAGATTTTTTAATTTTCGTATCATCTGTGTGACCTTCGATCATAACTTCCATAGCTGGCTCTGAGTTAATAACATTCGCCAATCTTTCTAACAGTGGGTATGCTTTTCTACTCACGTCTGCACTACCAGGTTGGAATAATAATTTATCTGAAATATTAATCATTACCACCGTTTTGTCGATGCTAATATCGATATCATCTGGTTCTGAACCTGTACTTTCTGCTAAACCTTTCTTTAAATTATGAGATACAGCCAAGTTCAATGAATCTTCTAACGTTCTAGCACCAGCTAGTTTAGCAGGATCTACATCCTTTAGCGTTTCTCTCATAGAAGAAAGTGACTTATTACTCAATGCAGTAACACCCTCTACATACTGTAACTTAGTTTCATTCTCCGCTTTCAAAGAGTTAATTTTCGAATAGTAATCATCTACTTTTTGCTGAACCTGAGTCATTTTATACTCACAGTTATCTTTTGCGGCTAAAGTTTCTTGATACTTAGTTTCCATTTCGACATACTTTTTCTTCGACACACAAGACGTGGCCAATAAAGCTGCCGCACCGATTAGAATAATTTGTTTGGTCATAATTTAAATATTTGTGGAGTCTAAAGAAATAATCAAACCAAAGCGGGCTTAAAGAAACGTTAATCTGTGTTAAAGACATAGCTCAATACATTATGAAATCTCAGCAAAGCTTTGTGTAACATGAGATACATAAGGTTTTAAATTAAATAAAAGTTTGCGGAAAAAGAAAAATCCCGAGTAGCATTTTACTCGGGATTTATTATAAAAATTAAATATGAAAAAATAAATTAGTACTATTTTTGGGTTCTAAACACCAATCCTCCATCTTCAAAATAATCTATGAGTACCACAGAATTATCTTTTACATTACCTGCTAAAATCTCTTTGGATAAGTTATTTAAAACTTCCTGCTGAATAGCACGCTTAATGGGTCTTGCACCAAACTGAGGATCATATCCAACTTTTGCTAGATAATCTATGGCTTGATCGGTTGTATCTAATACAATATCTTTTTTAGCCAAGATGCTTGATAATCCTTTTAATTGTAATTCAACAATTTCTCTAATTTGTGTTTTATCCAATGGAGTAAACAAGATGGTTTCATCAATTCTGTTTAAGAATTCAGGTCTAAAGCTCTGTTTTAATAAGCCAAAAACATCATTTCTTGTTGCCTCTAGCGTAGAATCGTAATCTTTATTCTCTAAATCATCAAAGTTCTCTAATATGATATGCGAACCTATATTTGATGTCATGATGATGATAGAATTCTTAAAGTTAACTGTTCTACCTTTATTATCTGTCAGGCGTCCATCATCTAAAACTTGCAGCAAGATATTAAAAACATCTGGGTGTGCTTTTTCCATCTCATCTAATAGAATAACCGAATAAGGTCTTCTACGAACTGCCTCGGTCAACTGACCACCTTCGTCGTAGCCAACGTATCCAGGAGGTGCTCCAACCAATCTACTCACAGCATGACGCTCCTGATATTCACTCATATCAATACGTGTCATTGAATTTTCATCGTCGAACAAATACTCGGCTAAAGCTTTTGCCAGCTCCGTTTTACCAACTCCGGTTGGACCTAAGAATAGAAAAGATCCAATTGGCTTTTTCTCGTCACTCAATCCCGCTCTATTTCTACGAATCGCATCCGATACTGCTTGAATCGCTTCTTGTTGACCAATGACTCTTTTGTGAAGTTCATCCTCTAAGTGAAGTAATTTCTCACGTTCAGATTGCATCATTTTAGTTACCGGAATTCCAGTCCATCGTGCTACCACCTCCGCAATATCTTCTCGATCAACCTCCTCTTTAATCATTTTAGAATCTTGATTGGCCAATTTAGACTCAAGTTCTTCTAATTTAGCTTCCTCTTCTTTAATCTTACCATAGCGAAGTTCAGCAACTTTAGCAAAATCACCCGCACGCTCAGCTCTTTCTGATTCAACTTTATAATCATCGATTAGCTTTCGAGAATTCTGAATACTTTCCGCTAATCCTTTTTCGGACTGCCAAATGGCATTCAACTCATTTCTAGTTTCATTTAACTCTGATAACTCCTGACGTAATAAAGCTAATTTCTTTTCATCACCTTCGCGCTTGATGGCCTCTACCTCAATCTCCACTTGAGTTATTTTGCGGTCAATCACATCCAGTTCTTCCGGTTTAGAGTTCATCTCCATTCTTAACTTTGAAGAAGCCTCATCTATTAAATCAATCGCCTTATCGGGTAAAAATCTATCAGAAATATATCTTTCAGATAATTCTACCGCTGCAATAACGGCCTCATCTTTAATTCTAATTTGGTGGTGTACTTCATATTTTTCTTTAATACCTCTTAAGATTGAAATAGCATCCTCCTCATTAGGTTCAGCAACCATCACTTTTTGGAATCTACGCTCGAGCGCTTTATCCTTCTCAAAGTATTTTTGATACTCGCTTAAAGTTGTAGCACCAATTGCTCTCAGCTCCCCTCTGGCCAAAGCAGGCTTAAGGATATTAGCAGCATCCATGGCGCCTTCTCCACCACCAGCTCCAACTAAGGTATGAATCTCATCAATAAATAGGATAATTTGACCAGCAGCGCCTGTTACTTCTTTCACTACTGATTTCAATCTCTCCTCGAACTCACCCTTATATTTAGCTCCAGCAATTAATGCTCCCATATCAAGGGAAAACAACTGCTTATTTTTAAGATTTTCTGGAACGTCACCATCAATGATTCTATGTGCTATACCTTCAGCAATTGCTGTTTTACCCACACCTGGCTCACCAATTAGAATAGGGTTATTCTTAGTTCTACGAGATAAAATCTGCAAAACTCTTCTAATTTCTTCATCACGTCCAATAACAGGATCCAGTTTACCTTCAGCTGCTAAATCAATTAAGTTTTTGGCATATTTATTCAGAGCATTATAAGTATCCTCTTGGGATTGTGATGTCACTCGTTCACCTTTTCTCAACTCCTTTGTTACTTCTAAGGTACTTTTGTGATTAACCCCTTGATCTTTTAACAATTGAGCTGCTTTATCGTTTGAGTTTGAAAGGGCTAAAACTAAATGTTCAACACTTACATACTCATCCTTCATTTTTTGAGCTTCATTCATTGCATCATTCAGAACACGAGATAAGTTTTGTGACACGTGCATATTTCCGCCAGAAACCTTGGAATAGCTTTGAATTAACTCATCTATTTCTTTTTTAAGGTAGTCTATATTGACACCTTGCTTATTAAGAAGATATTCTACCACTTGATTATCCTCTTGCAACATCCCTTTAATAAGATGCCCAACTTCTATCGCCTGTTGTCCAGAGGCTTGCGCGAGTTGCTGCGCTTTTTGCACCGTTTCTTGTGCTTTTATTGTAAATTTATTTAAGTCCATTAGGTTTTATTTTAAGTTAGTTTAATTTCAAAATACTAGCTGAAAATAATTTTTAATTTTTATTTTCACTCAGTAATAATCAAAATCAATTCCTTTTCCTGAAACTGACAAATCTTCTGAAAAACCTAAAGATTAGGCTTCGTAAACTGACGATATTTCACTCATAACCAACATTATCTGAAAAATTGGCATTATTTATGAATTAGATATTAGAAATTCATTAGTCGTGAATAATATTTTATTATATTTACAATAAAGAAATTAAAAATTAAATTATGAAAAATTACGTATTAGCCTTCTTGTTCCTAAGTTTAGGCTCGTTCATGTTAGCACAATCACCTGTTGGTGTTTGGAAAACCATAGATGATGAAACTGGAAAAGCAAAATCGCATGTACAGATTTATGAGCAAAATGGTGATTTATATGGAAAGGTTATTAAGATTTTAACTCCAGGAAAAGAAAATGCGGTTTGTACTGGATGTTCGGGAGCTAATAAAAACAAGCCAATTAATGGCTTAGTTATTTTAGAGAAAGTTAAAAAAGTTGGTAAAAACAAGTGGGATAATGGGACTATTTTAGACCCGAATAAAGGTAAAACCTATTCCGTTTCTATTGAGTTAGAAGATGCCAACAAGTTAAAACTAAGAGGTTATATGGGATTCTCGCTATTGGGAAGAACACAATACTGGGAAAGAGTTAAGTAAAATTAAGTCTTTGAAAATTACATAAATCCTTTGATTCAATTCAAAGGATTTTTTTTGTTAGATAAATATTAAACAAAGATTTCAGTGGTAGCTTGCATGCAACCTTAAAACTGATGCTGTTCAATTTAAAAATAAAACGATGTGACCCCGAGAGGATTCGAACCCCTAACCCTCAGAGCCGAAATCTGATATTCTATCCAATTGAACTACGGGGCCTCTGATGCGTTGGCAAATTTACGAAATGATTTAAAATAAAAATTTATTTAATTTTCTTAATTCTTGGTGATGCCTGACATAATTCTCTCAGCATGCTCCATAGAGTTTTCGATAAAGAATTTACTTGTGTGACTTCCTCCGCAAACCACTCCTGCTACATACAATCCTTCGATACTCGTTTCGTGGGTTTCTGGGTTATATAAGGGTGTATTATTCTCATCGGTTTCACAATTCACTCCGATTTTATTTAAAAAATCATAATCGGGATGATATCCTATCATCGCAAAAACAAAATCATTATCTAATTGTTTTTCTCTACCATTTTGCTCAATAATAAGGGTATTTCGCTTAATTTCCACCACCGTTGAGTTAAAATAAGCTTTAATGGAACCTTCTTCGATTCTGTTCTCAATATTAGGTTTTATCCAATACTTTACGCTATCCTTAATTTTATCATCACGGATGATCATACTCACATCAGCACCTTTATAATAAAGTTCTAAGGCAATTTGTGTTGCTGAGTTGGCGGCCCCCACTACGCCAACTTTTTGTCCGATATAAGGATGTGGTTCGTCAAAATAATGTCTAACCTTTTTTAACTCTTCACCAGGAACATTGAGTTTATTGGGTTGTCCATAAAACCCTGTAGCAATCACCACATTTTCTGCTGCGTATAAGTTTCTTTTTGTCTGAATTGCAAAAACATCATCATCGGGTTTGGTTACATTCTTAACCTCCTCATAATAAGTGATATTTAAATCCCATTTTTCTACCACACGACGATAATACTCTAGTGCTTCATCTCTTTTGGGTTTATCGTAATTAGACATAAAAGGAACATCTCCAATTTCAAGTTTTTGAGAAGTTGAGAAAAAAGTCATGTTTTTTGGAAAGTGATAAATTGAATTCACCAATGCACCTTTTTCGATAATTTTATGCCTTAAACCAGCTTTTTTAGCTTCAATAGCTACAGTTATACCCATAGGACCTGCACCCACAATTAATACATCATATATTTGATCAGACATGCCTTATTTTTGTTTAATCTTTTCTCAAACTCTGTTCCACATGATTAAAGGTTCAACCAATTCTTCAGAATTGTTTTACCCTGTGGAGTTAAGATGCTTTCTGGGTGGAATTGAACTCCTGAAATTGGGTAATATTTATGTTTTAAAGACATTATGTTTCCAAACTGATCTTTAGAAGTAATTTCTAAATCTGCTGGAAAGTTATTTTCGTCCACTACCCAACTATGATACCTTCCTACCTGTAAGGGAAATTCCAAATTTCTAAATAAATCTTCGTCAGCGGTATCAAAAACTTGACTTGAAACTCCATGTTTCACGAAATCTAATTGCAAGAGCTTTGCACCGAACACTTCGGCTATGGCTTGATGTCCTAAACAAACACCTAAAATGGGAATACCTTCTTTACAAGATTTAATAACTTCTAATAATTTACCGGCTTCTCGAGGTATACCTGGTCCCGGAGATAAAATTATTTTATCAAATTGATTTAAATTTTCTAATTCAATTTTATCATTTTTAATTACGCTCACTTCCTTATCCAGAATATCCTCTACCATCTGCACGAGATTATAAGTAAAAGAGTCATAATTGTCTAGAATGAGTAAGTTCATTTATTAATAAAAAAGTTAACCAAAAGTAATAGAAATTTTGAGAATGAACCGAATGATTGTTATTTTAGGAGAATGAAAATATTGCACACGGCAGACTGGCACATTGGCAAAAAATTGCATCAATTTGACCTGAAAGAAGATGTAGATCTTTTTGTAGATTGGTTGGTTGAGTTAATTCAAGAAAAAGGGATTGATGTTTTATTGATTTCAGGCGATGTTTTTGACTTGGCAAATCCATCTTCAGAAGCTCGATCGCAATATTATAGATCCTTAATTAAATTTCAACAAATTGATTGTAAAATTATCATTACAGGTGGAAATCATGATTCGCCCAATATGTTGAATGCCCCTAGAGAGCTACTTCAATTACTTAATATTCATGTGATTGGAGGCATGCCAGAAAACATAAACGAACAAATTATTGCACTCCCCAATAGCAGTAAACCAGAATTGATGGTTGCTGCCATTCCTTTTTTGAGAGATGCGGATTTACGCAAAGCCAACGAAGGCGAAACCTACGAAGACCGAATAAAAATATATCAAAAAGGCATTGAAAACATCTATCTTTCAGCTGCGTCCTATTGCCATCAAAATTTTCCTAAGATCCCGATTATAGCCATGGGTCATTTATATACAGCGGGTGCTACCACGTCAGAAAGTGAAAGAGATATTCAAATGGGGAATCAAGCTATGTTTCATGCAACTCGCTTTGGTGATCAATATGATTATATAGCTTTAGGACATATTCACAAACCTCAAAGAATTACGAACCCTACGCCAACTTTTTATAGTGGCGCACCTTATCCGCTTTCCTTCAGCGAAAGAAATGATGAAAAGAGAGTTGTATTGATTGATACCGAACAAGGTTTTGAGCCTACTTCTATTCCAGTTCCCGTGAATCGAAAATTGATTAGAATTCAAGGAGATTTACATGACATAAGTTTAAAATTAAATTCATTGGAAGCACCTTATAAATTAACTTCTTTGATTGAAATTCATATGACTGAAAAAGAATATAGTTCAGAGAAAGTTCAAGCATTAGAGGATTTGATTAATGAATTTAATCAAAGTGGTTATGAGATCATCCATAGAACCATTGCATTTCAGAATAAAATTGTAGGAACCAGTGAGCTATATGATGCGAGTCAAAACTTATCAGAATTATCGCCGCTAGACGTTTTCAATAAGATGATTGAAAAACATGATATGACAGAAGAGACTCGAAAGGAAATAACCAATGCATTTCAAATTATTTTAGAGGAAGTGGAACAAGAACAACAAGATTAAATGAAAATTTTAAAATTAGAATTTAAGAACATCAACTCTCTACAAGGTGAGCATTCTATAGATTTTAGAGATGCGCCTTTTTATGGCGATAAATTATTCGCGATTACGGGCGCTACAGGAAGTGGGAAATCTACTTTGTTGGATATTCTTGTGTTGGCTTTATTTAACCGAACTCCTAGATTTGCTAAAATCAGTAAAAGTGAGATTGAGAACAATGGAGCAATTCTTACCCGTGGACAAAAAGATGCATATGCGCGAGTAACTTATGAGTGTACAAAAGGTGAATACGTCTCTGAATGGTCGATTTCTACAGCAAGAACTGGTAACTTAAGAGATTATGAAATGCAAGTTTCGGATGTTTTAACCCAAACTTCTTTGGTAGATAAAAAATCGGAAGTACCAGCTAAAAACGAAGAGTTAATTGGTCTTAAGTATGACCAATTTATTAAATCCGTGATGCTTGCTCAAGGTGAATTTGCTGAATTTTTAGTTTCAAAAAAAGCCGAAAGAACCATGCTTTTAGAGAAAATAACAGGTACAGATATTTATCGAAAATTGGGAATGAGAGCTTTTGATAAATACAGAAATATCAAAGGTCAATTAGAGGATTTAGAAAAAAATAAAGCAAACTGGAAGGCTGAGCTCTTAGAAAAAGAGATTATTGCTGAATTAAAAAAGAATAAAGAAAATTTAGAAAAAGACTTAAAAACTCTATCAGAAGAGCAAACTAAGTTTAAAGCTTTTATTGATTTAAAAAATAACATCTTAAGTACACAAAAAGAATTGACTCATTGGCAAAATCAGGAAAAGGCTAATCAAGAGTCTTTTGAAAAGTTTAAAAACAATGAGGGTGTTGCTCTTTCAAAGCACAAACAGGTAGAACCTATTCAGCAAGATTTAATTAATTGGGATAGAATTCAGAAGGAAATTAAGGAAAACAAAACTCTTTTAGATGCAAATTCAAAAGAATTTGAAAAACTCAACATAGCTAAAGCTGAATTTAAGTCTAAATTAAAAAATCTCTTAAAAAAAGAAATTAAAGAAGATGACTATGAACGTGAGCTATCTAAATTCGAGCAAGAGGTAATCCAGCTTCAGCATACTTATGAGAAACAAATCGATGAAGGGAAGGCTTTAAAAAATGAAATCTCTGCGGATATTCGCCCACTGAATCTTAGTTTCGAAAGAAATAAATATGATGAAGTCGATGAGAATTTAAAGGAAATACAAAACATATCTTCAAGCTTTATTTTAGAAAACAATTTCACTGATGCATCTACAGCTGAGCTAGAGAAAAAACTAACTGAGATTGAATCTCAAACCGAAAAGTTACAGAAAGCTCAGGCTGATGTTATTCATATTGAAAATACAAAAAAAGAAATTAAGCTAAACCTAAAGGATATCAATGAGATAGAAGAAATTATCAAAGCTTTGCCTAAGACTATTTCTGAAGAGGAAGAGAAATTAAAAATAGAAAATACACTTTTAGAAAATCTTAGCTTAAAATCGGAAAACCAAAAGCTATTAGCTTCATTAGATGAACATAGAAAACATTTAAAAAACGGTGAGCCCTGTCCTCTTTGTGGCTCGTTGGAGCATCCCTTTGCAACTGATATTCCAGAGGATACTACGGATGAGTTGGAAAAGCAAATCGCGTTACAAAAAGCTAAGGTTAAAAAGATAGAAACCGATTTAAATTCTAACAAAACAACTTTTAAATTAAAATCTGAAGTTCTTCATACTTTAAAGATCAAAATAAAAGAATTAGAAAGCAATTTGGCCAAGTTGAATCAGGCGTTCAAAGAAAAATACAATTATGCTTTGGACACTGATTGGGATGAGAAATTTAAAGAATTCAAAGAGAAGACACAGCTTCATAAGAAGGCGATTGAGTTTAAAAATAGATTAGAAATTGTCTCGATTTCGATTCCTAAAATGGGAAAAATGTTGGCAATTTTGGAGAAAGCTAAATCAACTCAGAAACAATTAAAAGAGTTGTACACGGAAGAAACTACCATTGAGCAAAAAGTTAGTTCTTTAGAAAAGAAATGGAATCAAATTACTTCTGAAAATAAGGTGCTTGAAAGCAAAAAAGAGTCTTTAAACAAAATAGAGAAAGAGCTTCAAAAAGATTTACAAGACTTAACTCCAAAGATTGAGAATAAAATCAAAGAAACTGATTTACAAGACATTTCAGAAGCTTATGTTGCTTTATTAAGTTATGAAGATTTAACCCAATTAGAGGCAAAACAGACTAAGCTAAAAGAGCATAAGCAAGAAATTTCCATTAAGAAAAATAGTATTCTAGAATCCCTTAATGCGTTAAAACTTAAGGATAATCCACTGAGTTTAGAGAATTTAAACACACAATTTTCCAGTTTGCAATCAAATGAAGTATCTAAGAAAAAAGATTTGGAAGAAATCAATAGAAAACTTCACAATCAATCTGATTATGAGAAGAAAATTAAAGAGATTGAAGAGAAAATTAAAGAAGAAAATAAGAACTCTCGCCATTGGATTTTACTCAATGAGTTAATTGGTGATTCAACCGGTAAAAATTTCAATAATTTCGCTCAAGATCTAACTTTAATGCAACTCCTACATCTGGCAAATCAGCGATTAAAAATGTTGAGCAAACGCTATATCATGGACAGCGCTACTAAAGATGAGGATGATAGTTTGGTAGTGATAGACATGGATATGGGTGGACAAAGGCGGTCGGTAAAAACACTATCTGGTGGCGAAACCTTTGTTCTTTCTCTGGCCTTGGCTTTGGCTTTATCGGATTTAGCTTCTAGCAATGTTCAAATCAAGAGTTTATTTATTGATGAAGGTTTTGGAACATTAGATCCTGAAACCTTAGACCAAACACTCACCACTTTAGAGCAATTGCAAGAAGAAGGATCTAAAATGATTGGCATCATTAGTCATGTAACAACTTTGAAAGAAAGAATTTCAACGCAAATTCAGATTGTGCCTAATGGACGTGGTTTTAGCGCGGTGAACGTGGTAGGCTAATTTATTCTAGTTCGGCCTGCCAATAATAAGAAGTAATTTCTTCACCGGTATCTAGGGTGAAATCATAAGATATTTTAGAAACATTAGGGATTGAAAACTCCACTTCCTTTTGGAAAATATCCCCATCATAAACGAGTGTGTGATATTCTCCATTTTCGCCACAAACATCGATTTTATCAGGAAAAGAATCCACAACTTCCTTACTTAAATCCTTGCCAACATAGGATTCGTCTAATTTATCTACTTGAGCGACAATAATCTTAGCTTTTAAACCCGAGGCTAAAAACTCATCTACAACCTCTACTGATGTCTTATTCCAAAGAGGTTCTATCACTTGAATCCCGAAAGGATTGAGTTGGATTTCTCTATAGGATTTAACTTCCGACAAGTGAACATCACCAAAGATAAAATGCCTAACGTCTTGCTGTTTAAAATCGAGAATAACCTCTTTCATCTGTTGTTCGTAATTCTTTAAGTTTTTAGAAATCTGAACAATTTTCAAAGGAATTCCAATACTTTGGGCTTGTTTTTCTAAAATTTCAACAGGAATTTGATGGATACTAGATTTAAGGTTTTCTGCACTTATGGTGGTAAGAAGTTTAATAATTTCATAATCATTTTCTTGTAAAACTTTACTTAATGCCAAAGCTGAATCTTTACCACCACTCCAATTAAATACGGCCTTTTTCTTTAAACTCATCTACTGTAATTTAAATGAATATAGAAGTTCTTATCGATTATTAATTCAGATTTTCCAGTATAAGTTTGCCATTCTGTTGTTGGCTGAATCCATTCCGTAGGATTATTTAACCTTAAAGGCATATTGAAACCATCAACTACATTAATCCAGCGATAAAATTGTTTATCATCTTTTGACTTAATTTCTAAAGTCGGAATGCTTGCTGTTCTTAAATATTGATCAAAAAAGAAGCTTAAATCCAAATCTGTATAATCTGCAATATATTTCTCAATTTGGGCAGAAGTTACGATTTGATGATAAAATTCTTGATTCATAGAACGCATCATTCCCTTGAACTTTATATCATCATTCATCCAATGTCTTAGCGTATGAATGATATTCGCACCTTTGTAATACATATCTACACTACCTGCAGCCTGCCTACCATAATCTCCAATAATGTTTGAATTGTTACTTATTAAAGCTCTCAAACCTTGTATATATTCTGCTGCTGCTTTCTTTCCAATTTTATTTTCAATAAACATCGCCTCGGTATAGGTTGTAAAGCCTTCGTGCACCCATAAATCAGCAATATCTTCGGTGGTGATACTATTTCCAAACCACTCATGTCCAGATTCATGTACAATTATAAAATCAAACTTATGCCCATGGCCACTTCTAGACCTATCATCTCCCAAATAACCATTCATAAATTTATTTCCATAGGCAATTGCAGACTGATGTTCCATACCCAAATGTGGCGTTTCCACCAACTTAAAACCATCTTCATAAAACGGGTAAGGTCCCATCCAATCTTCAAAAGCCGCCATCATGGGCTTTACTTGCTCGAAATGCTTTTTAGCCTTTTCTTCGTTATAATCTAGCACCCAATAGTTTAGAGACAAGGTTCCTTTTTCACCCATATAGGCATCTTTAATCTCAACATAATGACCAACATAAGGGATAATATTATAGGAATTGATTGGATTTCGAACTTCCCAAGTATATACATTAGTTCCAACTTCTCCTTTAACAAAACTTGTTTCCCACAAACGACCATTAGAAATTGCAACTAAATCCTCGGGCACAATCATCGTAATTGTCGCACCCAAATCTGGCTCATCTCCCTGAAAATCTTTACATGGAAACCATGAACTTGCTCCCAAACCTTGCACAGCAGCAGTCATCCATGGGCGCCCCTTTGCATCTTCCGTAAAAATCCAACCACCATCCCAAGGTGCATTTTTAGCAATTGTAGGATTTCCTTCAAAGTAGAATTTTAAAGTTTTAACGCCAGTTTTACTTTTAGAAAGCGAATGATAATTTATAAAAATAGTGTTCTCTAATCTAAACCAATGATCATTATCAATAGCAAGCTCATCCTGTGGTTTTACTTTCAAATCAGCGTTGGCCAACTGAACAATTTTGGTTAATTCCATAGGTCGTTGTAGATCAATTTGCATCCAATCTCCTTCTTTTCCAGTTATTTCTAATTGCATAGTGAGACTTCCCTCAATATACTTATTGTCATAATCTGGCCTTAAAACTAGATCATAACGCAAAACGTTCCACCAATTTCTATACTCTGTATTAGAACCTCTTAACTCTTCATTTGAATATTGTGAAGCTATTCGTAAAGATTGTTCGGCGGTATCGACTGATTTAGTCACTTGTTGGGTCGAACATGCCATGATAGCCAAGAAAAATGAAAGAAATAGAAATCTCATAATAAATTTTTAATATAAATTAAAGTTAATAAATTTAATCATGAAAAAAGGGATTAAAACCTTAACCCCTTTTTTGTATCGATATTTTATTAAAATTTAAGACTCTTCCTCAAAATAAATTTTGTAAAATTTACCCTGTGAATCTTCACTTTGTTCAATTTTGCTCCTGTCACCGTGAACATAAATATGGAAGTTTTTATCCAGTTTAATAATACTTTTATAATGTCTTGTTTGCTTTTTTACAGCTTTTTCGGCAATGCCAAAGTGATCCGCCAACATTTCTTGCGTATCCAACTCATATTCTGACTTATAATTATTGAAACTCTCGATTAATTCTGGTTGTTGCAAAATTTGCTGAGAAAAAACTTCGGTTTCAAACTCTTCTTGTTCCTGAAAGAATTCCATCGTTCTATTTAAGAAATCAGCTTGGTCTATTCTACTCATCTCAAACTCCTCAGGCATACGCTCCTCCACATAATTCTTGAAAACAGACATGGTTTTTTCTGTGTTATAAAACTCATCCTCCACCTGCTTGACTTGCAAAAACTCATCTGTCCAGAACTGAGCTTCTGTACCATTGGTTTTATCAGCAATTGACAAAACATATCCATCTTCTTTGTTGGTATTATAGATAAAACAAGCCTTATCTAACTTATTTAAATTCACACCTTTATCCGTTTCCAAATCAAAGAAATAATTATCATGCTTGATTTTCAAGAACAAATCCTTATTCTCTGTTTTGAACAAACCAATGGCATCAATAATTTCACCTTTGTAATTACAGTTTTGGAAGTAGGCCGTAAAAAACTCACCCGCTTTAATCTTAGGGTGCACTGATTTATCAAATAAAAACTGAGCTAAATTGATAGATTCTTCGTGTAAACTTTCAGGATTTTCAAAGATTCTCGTCACATAAGTAAAAACTTCGTTCATACTTAGATCAGAAGCATGATAAAAATGATAGTATTCATCCGCTTTAAAAGCATTTTGAAAAAATTTTAACATTAATTCCTTCATACTTTCATCTAATTCCAGTGGCATTTTGGATTTAACTAAATGCTCAAATCTATTTTTATTACCCACAATGTGGACCGAAATATTATTCAATTCTATCATGCTGCAATGTTAAGGAAAATCTTAAATATTCTCTAGTGCCTCAATGAAATTAAAATCCATTTAACAAATCCTAGGTTAGTCTTACATTAAATAAGTAATTTTATGCTATTAAATAATTTATTATGAAGAGAAATTTACTATTTATATTGCTGTTTTCTGTGTTTGCACAAGCGCAATATACTACGCCCAACACAGGAGAAACATTCACTCTAAGCAATTTATTGTTGGTGGAACCAGCCATCGTCATTTTATCTGATACCGGAGAATATTCTTTGATTTCGGACTTAAACATTTCTTCTAGCGATACCTTTTTAATTGATGAGTCCATCACATTAAAAATCAGTCCAAACGTTTTAATTACGATAGAAGGAAATTGGACTACAAGCACGGAAGGTGAAAATATTTTAATCACCGCAGATGACCCAGAAAATCCACATGAGGGATTTAGGTTTGAGGAAGGATCTATCAGTAATTTCTCTAAGACCAATTTTGAGTATGGCGGTGGTTTTAAGGTTTTATCTACTGATTTTAATATGGATTATTGTTTGGTGAAATATCAAACCGCTGGAGCTTCTACTGGAGCAGCCATTTCATTTTCCAGAGGTGTTCCTGTAATTAGCAACACTTATTTCTATCAAAATCAATTACCTGCCATTTCATCCGGAGCCAATCAAAGTGTAGCTGTGCAATTTATCGGGAATACCCTAGATGCTAATGGCTTATCGAATCAAAATCGTCCACAAATCAACTTAGGACCAAGTGGTTCAGAAGGTTCTATCTTAATAGAAGATAACATCATTGTAGGAGATAGAAATATGGATAATGTTGGTGGAATTGCCATTTCTAACTTCTTCGGAAGTGTGAATAATGTTGTGATTAAAAACAATCAAATCACCGATAATCGATATGGTTTAACTTTAGTTGGTCCTGTTAGCCTAGCTGATATTGATGAGAATACAATCAGTGATAACAATACCCAAGGAAATCCAAACTTAGGTGGTAGTGGTATCAACTTAAATGCAAGTGGCGAGACAATTTCTCAGAGTATTTATATTAGAAATAATTATATCTCCAACAACTTGTGGGGAATCACTATGCAAGGAAATTCTTATGCTAATCTGGGTGACGGTTCTGAATTATCTCCTGGTGGCAATACTTTTAGCGAAAATGGTTTTGACGGTGTTGTCTATGCGTTTTACAACAATACACCCAATGATATAATGGCACAAGGAAATTGTTGGATTGCTGGTCAAGAATCTTCTGAAGATGAAGTAGCTGAAGTGATTACCGATCAATCCGATATTTCAAACTTAGGTTTAGTTGATTACTCAAATTTCACTTGTAACCTTTCTACAACAGATTTGGTAGCTAGTGCAGAAGCCAAGCTTTATCCTAATCCAGCAAAAGATTTTGTGATATTAGAAATAGAAGAAAATGCTTACGTTGAATTCTACAATAGTTTGGGTCAACTTGTTTTAAACCAAAAATTAACAGCAGGTAAGAATGAGATTAAACTTAAGTTATCTTCAGGAGCTTATTTCTTGAAAATTAATTTTAAAAACGCAACAAGCTTAGAGAAGTTATGGATTAAATAATCGTAAAATTCTCAAATATTAAAATTAAAAAGCACTCCGCTTGGGGGTGCTTTTTATTTTTGATCCTAATATGTTTTTCCTACCAAATTGAATTTAAAACTTTAAAAGGGAAAATATTTATATTTCTTAAGACTAAAAATAGCAAAACAACCATAATATAGAACATCCCAAATTTGCTACTATACCAAAAACTATTAGGTGTAGGTATACCATAAATAAATCGTCTCAAGGAATAGACAATATAATATATCAATAACGGAATGCTCAATACAAACAATGCATTATGATCTAAGGCAGACATTAATCTAAAATGTAATAACTCATGTACAGCTCTTTGGCCTCCACATCCTACACAATCATATCCTGTGGTAGCTTTTAGCATACAAATAGGAAAGAAAGCATCGTTCTTAATGGGAGAGTAGAAATAAAAATAAACTAAAATAGTCGCTATAAGCAAAGAGCCTATCGCGACTATTAACCATTTTCTACGTATGGTTTTATTATTATTCAAATTTGATTATTGATTTTCTTGTGCTTGTTCAAGCATTTCCTGAACCATTTCCATTTGCTCCATCCAAACCTCTGGCTGAAAGCTGAAAACATAGGCAGTATATAATGCAGAAACCACGAATAAGCCTAAAGCAACAAAAGCCAAATTTCTAGCATATTTTGAGTTTTTGTCTGCACCTTCATAATCTCCTACATTGTACCTTGCATTTACTTGCGATGCAAAATAAATCCCTACTAGTCCTACTATAAAACCTAATCCAAACGATGAACAACATCCCAGAATAGTTGAAATAATGGCTAATACCATATAGTTCTGCGGAGCAGCAAAATTATCTTTACTAAACGTTTCCATAATTATTAATTTATTGCAAGATAAAAATAAAATTGAATTGTTAATATTTCCTTAAGGAATTTAACCTAATAAAACCCCAGCAATGGTAGCTGAGATTAATGAAGCTAATGTTCCACCTATCAAAGCCTTCATACCAAGTTGAGAAAGTAAGGTTCTTTTGTTGGGTGCTAAGGAACCAATTCCTCCAATTTGAATCCCGATGGAAGCAAAATTCGCGAATCCACATAGCATATAGGTTGCCATGATCACAGATTTATAATGTGATAAATGTAATGCTGAACTTGGATCTTTTAAGTCCGCTAATTGAATATAGGCAATGAATTCACTCGCTACTAATTTCACTCCAAGTAGTTGTCCCATCAAGCTAATATCATCTGTTGGAACTCCAATCAACCACATCAAGGGAGCTAATAAATAACCTAAAATGAACTCTAAAGACAGGGTTTGGTAATTGGTTTTATTAGCAATTAGTTCGTTTAAACTCATATATGATTCACCAAAAGATAATCCTCCAACCCAGCCCAAAATGCCGTTCATCATAGCAATGAATGCAATAAACACTAATAACATAGCTGCTACATTCACGGCTAACTTTAATCCTTCTGAAGTACCATTAGACAAAGCATCTAAGAAGTTAGAACCAACGTTCTCCATCTTAACTTCTAAATCTTCTGTAGGTTTTTCTATTTGCGGATATAATAGCTTTGAAACTAAAATAGCTCCTGGAGCCGCCATAACAGAAGCTGCCAATAAATGACGGGCAAACTGCTGTTGTAGTTCTAAGTCATCACCTCCCAAAAATTGAATGTATGCGCCTAAAACACCACCTGCAACGGTTGCCATACCACCTATCATTACCAATAAAATCTCAGAATTGGACATTCTAGACAAATAGGCTTTAATCATAAGTGGAGATTCTGTCTGACCTAAGAATATATTACCTGCTACCGATAAACTCTCTGGACCAGAAATCCCCATTAATTTGGTCATCGCATAAGCAGCCCATTTCACAACCACCTGAATGATACCCAAATAGAAGAGTACCGAAGTTAATGCACTAAAGAATAAGATTACAGGCAAAACTTGGAAGGCGAATATAAATCCATAGGTATTTACATTCATTAAATCCCCCAAAAGAAACTCACTACCCGCTCTTGTATAGCCTAGAATATTGATAAAAACTTTTCCGACGGCATCAAACATATCCCCTACAAAGCCTAAGCTTATTCTAGTGTCTCCTATGTTAAATCCAACAGCATCACCTTTTAGGATGGCAATCCCAAGAGTCAATTGAATCAACATGGCCATTCCGATGGTTCTCCATTTAATGGCAGACCTATTTTTGCTTAAGGCAAAGGCAATTCCTATTAAAACGCCCATTCCCAACACACCTCTCAATATAGAAGTGATGGTGATGCCACTCGATTCCATTTCTGGAACAACTTGAGCAAAGGCACTAATATTTAATAATAAAAAAAAGAGTGTAAAAAGCTTAGTCATTATCTTGTTGACGTTTTTCTATCTCATCACGAATTTGAGCAGCTTTTTCGTAATCTTCTGATTTGACTGCTTTATTCATCATGGATTTAAGTTCTTTGATTGAGAATTTTGAATATAAATCTTCTGCCGGTCCCTGAGGTGTTTCAGATAGTTCCTCTTCTATTTCCTTAAGTGCTTTCTGAACCGTTTCTTCCTCCTCTTCTGTCAACATTTCTAATTGTACACCTGCTCGGTCCATCACCGATTTTAGCACGTAAATAGCTGCATTGAATCGAACCGCCAAGGCTATCGCATCAGATGTTCTTGAATCTAATTCGATGACTTCTCCGTCCTTATCTTCGCAAACAATGTTTGAATAGAAAATTCCATCCTCAAGTTTATAAATGGTAACTGACCTAATGATAACGCTTAATTTCTTAGCGAAATTCACAAATAAATCATGCGTCAACGGGCGAGGTGGCATTAAATCCTTCTCCAGTGCAATAGCGATAGCTTGAGCCTCGAAATTACCAATAATAATCGGCAATTTACGACCACCAAATTCTTCCTCCAAAATAAGTGCATAAGCACCTACTTGTGTTTGACTGTAGGATATACCACGAATATTTAATTTAACAAAATCCATGAAACGTAAAAGTACTAATTTAAGATTAAATTCTAATAACTAACAAAAAATAAACCTAACAACTTTTTCGAGTTGTTAGGTTTAAAATTAAATATATTCTAAAAATTAAGAATTCTTATATTTTTTGATTGATTCAATTAATTTTGGAACCACGTCAAATGCATCGCCTACAATTCCATAATCAGCAGATTTAAAGAAAGGTGCTTCTGCATCGTTATTAATGACAACAATATTCTTAGAACTGTTTACTCCAGCCAAGTGTTGAATAGCTCCAGAAATACCAATAGCAATATATAAATTTGGCGCAATCGCTTTACCGGTTTGTCCTACGTGCTCACTATGGGGCCTCCAATCCATATCAGATACTGGTTTAGAACAAGCAGTAGCAGCTCCTAAAAGATCCGCTAACTCTTCTACCATTCCCCAATTCTCTGGACCTTTTAATCCACGACCTCCGGAAACTACGATTTCAGCTTCTTTAAGATCTAATTTGCCTGAATTAGTTTCAACGTTCTCAACTTTAACTTTTCCGCCTGACGCATCAAAACTAATGTCATCTGAACTTCCCTCTACAGCATTTTCTTTAATTCCAAAAGAGTTAGCTGATACGGTAACAACTTTTTTGTCCGCGGCAGTTTCTGCCAACATAATTCCTTTACCAGAGAAAGATTTACGATTTACTTTCAATGGAGAAATTGATTGTGGTGCTTCAAAAGCATTGGTAATTAAACCAGCTTCTAAATTATAAGCTAAGAAAGGTGCAATACTAGCTCCCTCGTTACTGTGTGCTAAAACCACAAAGTTCTCAGCATGCTCAGAGATTAAATTACCTAAAACCTCAGGTGAAACCTTGTGAGCATCTCCTTTAGCAACCAATACTTTGCTCGCTCCGTATTTATATAACTGCGAAGCATCGTCGGCGTTGATAGCTAATGCTGTAACTGTATCTCCAGCTTCATCAGCAATTGTTTTTGCATAAGAAACGGCTTCAAAAGCATTTTTCTTGAATTTACCGTTTTCTGTTTCTGTATATACTAAAATTGACATAATTTCTTTGTTTTAAGTTTAGATTACTTTCGCTTCCTCGTGCAACAAACGAACTAACTCATCCACGTTATCTTTATCGATTAAAGTAACTGAAGATCTTGGTTCTGGCTTCTCGAAACCATCTGCAACAACTTTTGCTTCAGCACCGCTAGATGCTACTACTTGTAATGGCTTAGTACGCGCTTGCATAATTCCACGCATGTTTGGAATCTTAAGATCGCTCTCCTCTACCAAACCTTTTTGACCTGCAACAACAGCTGGCAATGTGAAAGAAACTGTTTCTTTTCCTCCGTCGATTTCTGAAGTAGCTTTGGCGCTGTCGCCCTCTACTTCTAATCCCATACAGTTGTTTACAAAACTATAACCTAATTCTGCAGCAATAAAAGCTGGTACAGCATTTCCGTTGTAGTCAATAGACTCTCTACCTGCTAAAATTAAATCATAGCTGTTTTCTTTGGCTAATTTTGCGATTTCTTTTGCGGTCGAAATACTGTCTTTAGGATCTACGTCGATTCTAATGGCATCATTCGCTCCGATTGCTAAAGCTTTACGCATAACTGGCTCTACAGAAGCATCTCCAACAGTTACAATAGTTACTGTAGCTCCTTGCTTCTCTTGAAACCAAATGGCTCTGGTTAAGGCAAATTCATCATATGGATTAATGACAAATTGTATCCCATTCTTATCAAAAGCTTTACCGTCTGCAGTGAAGTTAATCTTCGATGTAGTATCGGGTACACTGCTAATACAAACTAATATTTTCATGTATTTGATTATTTTACGAAATTCTTAAGCCGTAAATATACAAAATATTATTTGCTATGCACGCATAGGATGTTAGATTTTTATTCAATTGGTTTTAAGAACTTAAGCCTACTAAATGAAAAGCTTGTGGATAAGTTTTTAGAAGTATTTTTTCACACAAAAAAAACATTTAATGCTTAAACAAGCTACTTCCATCGATGTATTCAAAAACAGGTGGTGGTAGATAAGGTCTGTAAA
Source organism: Weeksellaceae bacterium (assembly GCA_048268105.1). GTDB lineage: Bacteria > Bacteroidota > Bacteroidia > Flavobacteriales > Weeksellaceae > Profundicola. The sequence continues at coordinate 57,474 of JBLWWH010000008.1, read as the reverse complement.
TCTTGCCATCCTTTATGTTTTGTCGAATAAAGGTGGAGGAAATCTCTATCATCGGTGCGTTAATCTTCTTAACTCTATGCAGATCGATTTTAGGTTTCTTTTGATCACTTGCAACTCTCGGATAAACCAAAATATCATATTCTTTTACAAGAAAATCTGCATTTTTCCATTTATGAAGGCCCACCAAATTATCCTCTCCCATGATTAAACTAAATTCATGTTGTGGATAATCCTCTCTTAATTTAGCTAACGTATGCGTAGTATAATTGGGTTGTGGCATATCGAATTCGATTTTGCTCGATTCCAAATCAGGATAATCCTCTAGGGCTAAATTCACCATATGCAATCTCTCGTAATCATCTGTCAGCTTCACATGCTGTTTAAAAGGACTTCGTGGCGTTACCACAAACCAAACTTTGTCTACATCTCCAAATTGTTGAATATGATTTGCTAAAATAATGTGTCCTATATGGATAGGATTAAAGGAGCCAAAAAATAAACCGATTTTCATATGAGTAAAAGTATAAATATTTTTCTTAGCGAGAAAAATGAATCTTAAAATCAGGATTCAAAATTAAATATGATGGGCTGAATTTTAAAATAAAGCCTAATTTTACCATAATAATGAAGAAAAATCCCGAAACCGATATTCATGCTATCAAAGAAAAGCTAGCTTATTACTGCGCTTACCAAGATCGTTGTCATTGGGATGTGGAGAAAAAATTAAATGAATTTTTCTTGATTCCAGAGGTTAGAGATGATATTCTGCTTTATTTAATGCGCGAGAATTTCTTAAACGAAGAGAGATTTGCCACGAGTTTTGCCAGAGGTAGGTTTTCACAAAAAAATTGGGGAAAAATTAAAATTAAGGTAGAGTTAAAAAAACGTCAGATTAATGATCGCTTGATTGCTCAAGGTTTGGCAGAAATCGATGATAAGGATTATTACCACACAGCTGAGAAATTAATTGAGAAAAAAGCAGCTAGTCTTAACGAGAATAATCTTTACAAGAAGAACCAAAAAATCATCCGTTATATGCTTCAGAAAGGTTACGAATACGATGTAATTAAAACTTTTCTAGCGGATGTTTAAAATTGAGCTTAGTGGAATAGACTAAAATCGAACTAAATTCGTTGTGAATATTAGAATTCGACACATTTCAAAATGAGGCATACCGAAAACTTTGCCTTTTTCTGTTTTTAGTAAAGGTTTAACAAGATTGCCTATTCTAAAAGTGGGGATAAGAATGTTTTTTACTAAATTGCGCAAAATTATTTTTACATGTCAAAGACATCAGATAGAATGAACAATAGTCGCCTACGTTCCTCCAATATTACGGTGGTGGTGAGTATTGCTTTGGTATTATTTCTCTTAGGTTTATTTGGCTTAATCGTGGTTAACTCGAGCGATTATGCAGAACACCTGAAAAACCAATTTGAGATTGAGGCTTATTTCAAGGAAGCTAAAGACAAAAAGGATATTGAGAAAGAACCAGAAGTTCATAAAGCTTTCCTGGATTCCTTAAGAACCAAACCTTTCGTTAAGTCTTTGAAGTATGTTGATAAGGAAAACGCACTTAAAATGGCGAAGAACCAATTAGGTTTAACCGAAGAGGATTTGGCTTTATTTGAAGAAGGAATTTTCCCTCCATCTGTTGTTATGACAATTCGTCCACAGTATGTTGACTCTACGCGCGTAGATAGTATTACTACTGTCTTGGCGAATTATCCAATTATAGACAGTGTTAACAACACATCGTCTTTAGCTAGTATTTACGAAAGAATCGATACGATTATCTTCTGGCTTATTGCTTTAGCTGGATTGTTCTTAGTTATATCTATCATATTAATCAACAACTCCATTCGTCTTAAAATATTCTCCAAAAGATTTACCATTAAAACCATGCAATTGGTGGGTGCTAAACGTAGGTTTATTGTAAAACCATTTATTGTTCAGAGCTTTTGGCTTGGGCTATTAGGAGCTGTTTTAGCCATTCTTGCCTTGGGTGGATTATGGTATTATGCTGCTCCAAAATTAGACCTCGGTTTATGGAATGAGAAATTCCAATGGTTAATTCTTGGATTACTTGTTACGGGTATTATTATAGCTGTCTTCAGTACATTCTGGGCAACTTGGAAGTATTTGAAATTACGAACAGATCAACTTTATTACTCATGAGAATTCCGCCAGATACATCTTTCTTATTCGGAAAGAAGAATTACATACTTATGGCGATTGGGCTAGCGCTTATCACCATTGGTTTTTTCTTAATGACAGGACCAGATGCCAACACAAGACCTGATGGCACATTTGATCCAAACTATTGGAACGAAGATATTTTTTCGTGGCGTAGAATTCGTCTAGCCCCATTTTTAGTCTTGTTAGGCTTTGGCGTAGAGGTTTATGCTATTTTGGTGAATCCAGAGACTAAGAAGGTAGATAAATGAGGGATATAATAGATGCAATTCTAATCGGAATTGTTCAAGGTTTAACTGAGTTTTTACCAGTTTCATCAAGTGGTCATATCGAAATCGCTGAAGCTATTTTGGGTACCGATCAAGAAGAAAGTATGATGTTAACTATTGTGCTTCATTTTGCCACTGCCTTGAGTACCGTAGTCGTTTATCGCAAAGACATTTGGGAAATCATTAAAGGTTTCTTCGAGTTCAAAAACAATGAATCTACTCATTTCGTGGGTAAAATTGTTCTATCTATGATACCTGCCGCATTGGTTGGTTTTTTCTTAGAAGATTGGTTAGAAAAATTATTTGACGGTCAACTTTTGCTCGTGGGTTGTATGTTATTAATCACAGCGGTATTGCTTTATTTTGCAGACAAAGCTAAACATACAGAGAAATCTGTTTCTTATAAAGATGCCATCATTATTGGTATTGCTCAAGCCATTGCAATTTTACCCGGAATTTCACGCTCAGGAGCAACTATTTCCACCTCGGTGTTATTGGGTGATGATAGATCTAAAGCCGCTAGATTCTCTTTCTTAATGGTGATTCCATTGATTTTTGGAGCTATTGCTAAAAAGATTTTAGATGCTGGAGGAGTTTTAGAGTTCACCAATGGGCCTGCTTTATTAGCTGGGTTTATTGCCGCATTCATATCAGGAATTATAGCTTGTAATTGGATGATTGCTTTAGTGAAAAAAGCTAAACTAACTTACTTCGCTATTTATTGTTTGATCGTGGGAAGCATCGCGATTATCTATTCACTATTTTTTGCTTAAACTTATATGATTCCATTAGAAGAACTACAGAAAGGAATGGTTTTTATCATAGACAAACCTCTAGATTGGACCTCATTTGATGTAGTCAATAAAATAAGATGGAACATTAGAAAATCGCATGGTATACGAAAATTCAAAGTCGGACATGCGGGTACATTAGATCCAAAAGCTACAGGAGTTTTAGTGATTTGCGTAGGTAAGTTTACCAAACGTATTTCTGAGTTTCAAAACCAAGATAAAACCTATACAGGTACTATTAAACTTGGTGTTACAACCGAATCCTACGACACAGAGCAACCTGAGAATGAAACTTACCCGACCGAGCATATTACGGAGGAAATGATTCATCAGGCAACAGAACAATTTGTGGGTGATATTCTTCAAACACCTCCCCTACACTCCGCTGTGAAGAAAGATGGAAAGAGATTATACGAACTTGCACGTTCGGGCTCGGCATATGTTCCAGAAAAAAGACCTGTGCAAATTGCGTCCTTTAAAATTACCAATATCCATATGCCATTTGTGGAGTTCGAGGTTAAATGCAGCAAAGGAACCTATATCAGATCATTAGCACATGATTTTGGAATAGCTTTAAATTCAGGTGCTTATCTTACCGAACTTCGTCGTACACAATCAGGTGAATTCTCTGTTGACCAGGCTGATAATGGTCCTTTGGAGAAAGCGTATTTTGAAGAAAGTAGCACAGAAGCTATTTAAAAAGTTAATTTTCGTTTTGAATTCTCTTTATTTAGTTGAAATCTAGATAAGTGCAAGAAATATATCTTGCAATTTTTCACCATATATTTTCACTATTTTTGTGAAAATTTAAAAATAATGAGTGTTTTAAAAGAACTACAAGATAGGAGCGATAATACCTGTGAATTATGTGCTGCAACTGAAAACCTTAAAATGTATTTAGTTCCACCAAAAACAGAAGAAATTGCTGACCACGCTATTTTAGCTTGTGAAACCTGTATCTCTCAAATCGAAGATCCAGAAAAAGTTGACCCAAACCACTGGAGAAGCTTAAATGATAGCATGTGGAGTCAATACACTCCAGTTAAGGTGGTTGCATGGAGAATGCTAAACCAATTAAAAGGAGAAGGTTGGCCAGTAGATTTATTGGGTATGATGTACATGGAGCCAGAAGAACTAGAATTTGCTAAAGCTGCTGGAGACTTTGTTGATGACGAGGACAAAGTGGTTCATAGAGATTGTAATGGTGTGATTTTAGCTCCTGGTGATTCTGTAGTTTTAATTAAAGATTTAAAAGTAAAAGGAAGTAGCATGGTGGCTAAACAAGGTACGGCTGTAAGAAGAATTTCGCTTGACCCAGAAAATGCTAATTTTATCGAAGGTAAGGTGGACGGTCAAACCATTGTTATCATTACAGAATACGTTAAGAAAATATAATTTACCACACGCAATATATTTATTTTAACATAATCAACTGTCCTATACACATTTATAGGACAGTTTTATTTTCTAATAAAAAGATTTCAGCATAATTTAAAGGCTTCATCTTTCATATCCCTCTTAAAAATAATTATCTTTAAGTGATTTAATTAAATCAGCAAATATAAACCCATGAACAACCTATCTAAAATACAAATTGAACAAGCTTTCGAATTATTTCACAAAGATTTAATAGAAGAAGGTCTTACAATTATAGATAAACAACCAAATTCAGATCATGGCCTGAATACTCACCTAACTTTTAAAGATAAAGATGATCAGCGTGTATTATTAGAAATTAAACAAACCACCGTATCCAAGTCAGATTTGGATCATCTTCTGGTTAAAAATCTGAAGTATAAGTTATTTAAAACACGTATTATTTTAGCTGCTCCTTTCATTCCAAAGACTTCTAGCCTTGCCTTAGAAAAAAACGGAATTGAAATCATTCAATATAGTAAAGACGATATTCACCATTTATACGAGACTTCCAACTTGAAAATTGAAAAAGAATCGAGTTCACCCCCTAAATCTAAGGATGGTAACGTTGCGTTTAAGGTGAAGTATAACAATGAAGATTGGAGTCATGTTTTTGATGAAGAGTTAGTAGCCTATAATTTTAAACATCAAACTTGGTCTAAAGAAGAGGTTTCATCAGCACTAGATAATAGCGTTTTTGATCAAGACATCAAATTAGATTTACCAACTGAAGAAGAATTTGATGCCAATATTACTATATCAAGTTTACACGCCAAAATGGGGAAAATGGCAGTATTTACTTCATTGGCTCCCAATCAAAAAGAAAGTGAGAGATTTATCTTTGCTATTGCCCAAATGAATCATATCGAACCAAGCATGGAGGATGAAGAAACCCTTGAAGGATTTCATTGTGATAAAGAAACAGCAATTATTTTTAAGTCAACAAGACCAAAGTTCTGGAAATATTATAGTAATTCCAATCCTGATTTAAAAGCTTGGAATATGGGTTTATTTCGATATTTGAGAGATGAAACTGTCATTTCAATATTAAAGGATGTTGCAGAAACCAATGTGTATCCAAAAACCTTTAAAGAAAAAGCAAAAAATCTACTCGACAAGATTTAACCCATTGATAAACAACATTATTACTCCAAATAAATGCTGAAATATATCATCTCATTTATTTTAATATTATTCACTCTCCTATCTTGTCAACCCCAAGTTCAGGGACTTTCTGAAGAGGTTTTTGAAACTGAGTTGAGCGAAGTGGTAACTCCTCCTATCGTTGTTGATAGTATTTTTCAAGATAGTCTACAACCGAAGGATTTGTTACCGGTGCGCGTGGAATTTAAAGACAAGAATTCCATTAAACTGATCTCGTGGAACATTCGGCATTTAGGAAGATCCAAATCAGCTGAAGAAATATTAGCTATGGCCAAAATTCTACGAAATTTTGACATTGTTGCCATTCAAGAAGTGGTTGCTAAAGATCCTGCGGGCGCTCAAGCTGTAGCAAAAATAGCAGATGAACTCAATCGAATGGGCGCTAAATGGGATTATCAAATCAGTGACCCAACCAAAAGTCCATCATCTAACATAAGTGAACGATATGCTTTTCTATGGAAGACTTCTAATGTAAGCCTTCAACATCGTGCTTATTTAGATAAGGATTTAGAAGACATCTGCTATCGTGAACCCTTTATTGCCAATTTTAAGACCAAAAAAGACGCTGAGGATTTTTATGTGATAAATTATCACTCAAGGAAATTTTACGACAAACCCGAAGAGGAAATTATTCACTTTATCGATTACCCAAACCGATTAGAAACTAAAAACATATTGATTGCTGGTGATTTTAATTTAGATGAAAATCACGCTGTATGGAAACCACTATACCATAAGGGCTTCACAAATTCGCTGTATCAGCAACCTACTACCCTAAAAATGAAATGCAAGGAAGGTAATTACATCAACCATGCAATTGACAATATTTACTTTTTACCTGGCATCGAACGGCTCAATGCAGAAACGATTGACTTCGTTCAAAAATGCAAATACCTCGAGCTTGCCCGAGGTATTTCTGATCATTTACCCATTTATATAGAGTTCAATTTAAAGAACTAAAAGTGGATTTTTTATAACATTTTAAAGCAATAATTGCTTTCAACTTTATAGATTATAAAGGTGCTCCTACTGGTACCGCACAATCATGACCTGGCTGTCCGTGTGGAGGATTTACCATTCCCGAACCTGTTGGTGCAGCAGCAGGTTGATTTTGAACTGGCGCAGGCGGAGGCATCATATTTTGACCTGAAGCTGGCTTGCTATTTAAGGGTGCCCCCACTGGAATCGCACAATCATGACCAGGTTGACCATGTGCAGGATTAAGTGCTACATCACCTGAACTCGTTTCTTCTGCTGTTCCTTCTGCTGGAACTACAAAATTTTTATTTTTAAGCTCTTCTTTAACTTCTGGTTTTACTTGACTGTCTTTGTTATCGCATGAAACAAAAACAAATGCCGAAGCAATAGGTAGTAATAAAAAGGATTTTTTAGCAAAGTTTGAAATAAACATATAGAAATTAATTTAACCTGCAAGATAATGGTTTAAAATTTACTTTCGCAAAATCAGCTAAATTTTATCGTTATATTCACATATTTTATCTTAATTTCATAATTTACAATAAGATTTAATTCCATTTTATTCTAAGTTTTGAGAATTAGCTAAAAGAGGAATTTCGATAAATTTTTAAGATTAATAATTTAAAAACCCCTAGAATTAAATAACTTTAGCGTCAAGTCGATGAAATTAAGCTAAATGCAGGATTCAATTTTTTTTGAATTCCGTATTTTTACAATTCTGACGATTATTTTAGACCATTTTAAATTAACTATGGCTTTTAATTTATGAACATTACCACCGAAAACATTTTACTAATTGGTTCCTTACTTTTGTTTATTAGCATTCTCGCTGGAAAATCGTCTTACAAATTTGGTGTACCTACGCTTATTTTATTCTTAGGAATTGGAATGCTAGCAGGTACAGATGGAATTGGTGGAATATATTTTGACAATCCAAAAGCTGCTCAATTTATCGGGATTGTTTCCCTTAACTTTATATTGTTTTCTGGTGGATTAGATACGAGTTTTAAATCCGTTAAACCCATTCTCAAAGAGGGAATTGCACTCTCCACCTTGGGCGTTCTGCTTACAGCTTTAAGTTTAGGAACATTTGTGTATTATGTTACAGATTTTACTTTTTATGAGAGTATGCTGTTGGGCTCAATTGTTTCATCCACAGATGCTGCAGCGGTTTTCTCTATTTTGAGATCTAAGAGTTTAGCCTTAAAGAAAAACATACGACCTACGCTAGAGCTAGAAAGTGGAAGTAACGACCCGATGGCTTATGTGCTCACAATTGCATTCCTAAGCTTGGTGGTGAATCAAGATCAAGGCATTGTATCGGTGATTCCGGTATTTTTTCAGCAAATGATTTTAGGAGCAATTGCTGGTTTTGGCTTTGGTAAATTGACCAAATTCGTAATAAACAGAATTAAATTGGGCATAGAAGGTTTATATCCAGTTCTTGTAATTGCCTTGATGTTTATAACTTTCTCTGCGACAGATTTTATTGGAGGAAACGGATTTTTAGCTATTTATATCTGTGCTGTATTTCTTGGAAATCAAGATTTAATTCATAAAAATACCATTCTTAAAATGTTTGATGGTTTAGCTTGGTTAATGCAAATTGTGCTTTTCCTTACCTTAGGTTTATTGGTTTTCCCATCCGAAATCATCCCTTATATGGGCATTGGATTAATGATTTCACTATTCCTGATTTTGGTAGCAAGACCAGTAGCTGTTTTCATAAGCACTGCATTCTTTAAGATGAAACTGAGAAGAAGACTTTATATTTCATGGGTTGGTTTGCGTGGAGCAGTTCCTATTGTATTCGCGACTTATCCATTGTTAGCAGGTGTAGATAAAGCGCCCATAATTTTTAATATTGTATTCTTTATTTCTGTAACTTCAGTTTTAATTCAAGGAACCTCACTTACCGTGGTAGCGAAATGGCTGCATGTGGGAATTCCAGAGGATCAAAAACGTATAACTGAAGTTGATAGGATTTTACTAAATTTCCCAAAATCATTACTCAAGGAGTTTGATATTTTGCCAGGAGCTTCTGTGATTAACAAGCGCATTGTAGACTTAAATTTCCCAAGCACAGCCTTTATTGTAATGATTCAACGTAACGGAAAATACATCAGACCTGGTGGCTCTACCGAACTTGAACAGGATGACACCTTAATGATTTTGGCAGATACCGAAGAAGATTTTGCAATGGTGAGCAAGAGTTTATATTCTTAAAATTATTTAATCTATATTTATAGTATGAGAAAGCGTTTTATACTACTTATTGACTTATCTGAACACTCTAGTAATCTCATTAAATATGCTTATCAATGGAGTCTTCAGGCAAAAGCACAACTTTTGTTGGTGCATCAATCGATTGTTCAGTCACCTGCCTTGGCCGATTCCGAGATCAAACAGCAAATCACCGCGGAAGCAAATGAAGAGGCCTTGCAGAAACTAAAAGCACTCACTCGAGAAATTATTCCTCACCCAGAGAGCGTTAATTATCACGTTTCTGAAAATGATTTCCAGATGAGCCTGCCTCAACTTTTGGCAGAAGATTTTGAGGATTTAATATTCGTTGGACTTAAAGGTACTTCTATGCTAAAGAAGATTTTCTTTGGTAGTTATGCCTTACAAGTTATTAATAGTACTAATAATATCGTAGTCGCCATGCCACAAGAAATTGATGCTTACACGCATGAAAAGATATTTGTCGCCATCAATGAAAAGCACCCGATCAACATCCAAGAATTGAATAATTTTTTAGAGTTTATAGAGGATAAAAACACGCATCTTACCTTTTTTCATTTAGCTCAAACCGACGAGGATACTTCTATAATCCAAGCTGAATTGGATAAACTAAAATATATGTACGAAGATAGATTTAATACAACAACTGCAATCTACGAAGGAAAGGATAGATTACAAGATATTAAAAAAGTTATCAATGACAAAATCGATGAAATTCTTGTTGTACAGAGAGGTTCAAGACTGTTAACAGACAAGCTTTTTAGAAGATTTTTAATTAACGACTTGGTACACGAAGGACAAACACCATTAGTTATTTTGCCTAAATAAATTTAAAAATCGTGAGTATTAAGGCTTGTAAAACAGCACATTTAACTTAACCAAATAAGCATCTCTCTATAAACTAAGCTGCCGAAAACTATATTTAAAATTAGATAAGTAAACTTAAATATTATTCTTGCTCAAACTCAAGAATATCGGTAGAGTTAAATCCTACAGTAATGGTGTCTGCAATGTTTTTATCTCTGGTCATAACTGTTAATTGCTCGCCAGATTCCAACTTCAATAATAATTGAACCGAATCTCCTAACTCGATCTTCTTAATTACTTTGGCCGTGGTGATATACTCACAATCTGTTTCGTGAGAAGAAGGACTCACTTTAATTTTATCATTTCGAATCGCATGACAACAAGTTTCCTTCAACGGACACTTAAATGCCGTTTGTAAATTCTGGTTGATATGCACCGTGCTACCAAATAATGATGCTACATAGAGCGTATTTGGTTTGACATATAGATTTGCCGCCACATCTTTTTGAACCACTTTTCCTTTTTGCAGAATAAGAATCTCATCCGCTACAGAAAGAGCATCTTGGGTATCGTGGGTAACAAATAAAACTGTGACTTCGGTCTTTTTAATAATATCAAAAACCTCATTTCTCAATTGGGTTCTCAATAAAGTATCTAAATTGCTGAACGGCTCATCTAAAATTAATAGGGAAGGCTGTGGAGCCAACGCTCTTGCTAAAGCTACACGTTGTTGTTGTCCACCAGAAAGTTGATGTGGATAACGCTTTCCCATATCGCCCAACCCAACAAGGTCAAGCATTTCTTGAGCTCTTTTCTTTTTGTTTTTGCCCTTTGAAATACCGTATAGCACATTATCTAAAATGCTGAGGTGCGGGAACAAAGCATACTCTTGGAAAACTAAACCAATTTTTCTTTTTTCGGGCTGAACAAATTTATTTAATGATGCGATGGTTTTTCCATTCATGCTTATGTTTCCATGATCTGGTCTTTCGAGACCTGCAATAAGCCGCACCAAAGTAGTTTTACCACTTCCACTCTCTCCTACAATCGCACAGACTTGCCCTGATTTCAAGTTGAAAGAGACATCTTCTAGGGCAAAAGTTTTGCCTTTGTCGAAGCTTTTAGAAAGTGAAGTAATTTGTAGCATGTTTATTTTTTGATCAGTAATTTATTTAATAATATCACAGGTATCATGGCCGTAAAGATAATGAAAAGTGACGGGATTGCCGCTTCCATGACCATTTCGTCGCTGGCATATTCAAAAGCCTTAACCGCCAAGGTGTCTATATGATAAGGTTTTAAAATTAATGTTAAGGGTAATTCTTTCATAACATCGATGAAAACCAAAATCACCGCACTGAATACGCCTGTTTTAATTAATGGGAATTCAATTTTGAAAAATGTCTTAATATTTCCTGCGCCTAAGACTTTAGATGAGTCTGGAATTGAACTATCAACTTTTAAACTCGTGGAATCAATGGGATTATAAGCAACTGCTAAGAATCTTACGGCATAAGCATATAACAAAGCAATCAGAGTTCCATTGATAATCAACCCCGAATCAATTCCAAAATTACTCAACACTCCAATCAACCATTTATCTAAGGCCAAAGTTGGAATCATTATACCAATGGCTATCACCGCTCCAGGAATGGCATATCCTAGAACACCTACTCTAGAAATATTTTTGATACTCGTCAAAGTACTCCATTTAGAGAAGTAAATTAATATAAGAGCAAAAAATACCGTGATTAAAGAAGATCCAATCGCTATGGCAAAACTCTGTAGCGAAATCATAATAAATTCCATGTCAAAGACCCTAGAAGCTGTAATAAATGCCCAGTAAATTAATTGAGCTAATGGAATTATGAACCCTAATAAAATCGGGATAAAAACTAAAGTAAAAATCAAGCCATGCATCGCACCTTTCGGTTCTTTTCTTTGAATTTGCGTGCTATTTGTTTTTGCCGAAGTGAACTTAATTTTCCTTACTTGCCATTTTTCAATTAAAATTAAAGCAAAGATTATTATAATCAACAAGGCTGATAAATAAACGGCTGTTTGAGGCTCTTCTAAGGAGAACCACGATCTGAAAATACCCGTCGTAAAAGTATTTACACCATAGTATTTTGCAGCACCATAATCGTTTAAAACCTCCATTAAAACCAAAACTAATCCAGCTACAATTGCAGGTCTAGCCAAAGGAAGCATTAATCTAAAAAATGTCTTAATCTCGCCAACGCCCAACATTTTGGAGGCCTCTAGCAAATTGTTAGCTTGGTTCAAGAAGAAGGCTCTTGCACTAACATATACATAGGGAAAAAGCGAAATACTCAAAACAAAAGCTAGTCCAGCTCTGTTCATAATATCAATACGGAGAAAATTAATTCCGATTTTTCTAAAGAGTAAATCCATACTTCCACCATAGTCAAATACCCCAGCATAAGCATAACCTACAATATAAGAAGGAATCGCCAAGGGTAGAATCAACAGCCACTCCATTTGTTTTCTCAATAGAAAATCATAGCGCGAAACAAACCAAGCAGAAGAAACTCCAAACAATAAAACGAGAATACTGCAAATAAAAATAAGGTAGAAGGAATTCCCGATATAATCCGGCAAGAGGTGGTCTACAATGTGACTCCAAGACTCACCTGGACCCGAGAATAATTCTATTCCGATAAATATAATAGGCAAGGCCAAGAAACAAACAATGGCCAGCGTAAATACTGACCACTTGTTTAAATCTCTCTTGAGCCTTTTGAGCCTAGTTTTTAAAGAGAATACTTCGTTCTTATTTCCAGCCTGCTTCATCAAAAATTAAAACCGCTTTTTTATTAAATTCTCCTAATTTATTTAATCCTAATTGATCTTCGCTGAATTCTCCCCAATCTGCAATATCTTTTACAGGTGCTACACTTTCCAAAATTGGATACTCGTAGTTGGCTTCTGTAAATACTTGCTGAGCTTCTTGACTAATTAAAAATTCAATAAACTTAATCGCATTGGCCTTGTTGGGTGCATATTTAGCCACTCCAGCTCCACTCACGTTGATGTGCGTTCCTCTATCACCTTGATTTGGGAAAAACAAGCCAATTTTTTGAGCTGTTTTCACTTCTTCGGCGTCTGGAGAGTTCAACATTTTACCGATATAGTATGAGTTCACAATCGCTAAATCTCCTTCTCCTGCCACTACAGCTTTCACTTGATCTCTATCTGAACCCTTAGGCGCACGAGCCATATTAGCTACAATACCTTCTGCCCAAGTTTTTGCTGCTGCTTCGCCATCGTTGGCAATGATAGAAGCCAAAAGTGACTGATTGTAAATATTAGATGATGATCTTACCAAAATTTTACCTTTCCACTTCTCATTCACTAAATCTTCATAAGTGCTTAAATCTTCTGGTTTAACTCGGTCTTTGGCATAAGCAATAATTCGCGCTCTTTTTGTTAAACCAAACCATTGATTATCTACATCTTGTAAGTGTGCAGGTACTTTGCTTTCTAATAGTTCTGAATCTATACTTTGCAACAAGCCTTCGTCCTTAGCACGACTCAATCGACCTGCGTCAACCGTAATCAATACATCAGCAGGAGATTGCTTCCCTTCCATTTTCATTTTTTGGATTAATTCATCTGCACTGGCATTAATTACTTTTACTTTGATACCCGTCTTGTCTTCAAACATTTTAAAGATATCTTGATCTGGCTCATAGTGACGGTGGGTATAGACATTCACCACCTGTTGCTCGGTAGATTCAACGCCATCTAAATTCTCCGTTTTCGTACTTTTGTTATCGCAGCTCACCAACATGGTAAAGGCGGCTACAGCTAATAATATTTTCTTCATAATAATTTTTCGTTGTGCAAATATAGCAATTTAGAATTAATATAAATAAACTAACATTTGTCATATGAAAGAGAAACTTCTAAGCACAACAAAGTCAATTCTTAAGATTTAAACTTTTTATTTAATTTAGCTATCATTAAGATTAACTTTAAAGCTACAGCATGAATATGGAACGAAAACAGCATTGGAAAAAAATTTATGAAACCAAAAATCCAAATCAAGTAAGTTGGACACAAGAAAAACCCGTTAAATCATTAAAGTTTATTCATGAATTTAACCTAGATAAATCTGCCAAAATAATAGATATTAGCGGCGACGATAGCAAATTAGTGGACTTTTTATTAGAAGCAGACTTTGAAAACATAAGTGTTTTGGACATTTCCGCCAAAGCTTTGGAAAAAACTAAGAATTGTTTAGGCTCCAAAGCTGATAAGGTTGAATGGATAGTGAGCGATATTACTCAATTTGAGCCTGAGCAAACCTACGATGTTTGGCACGACAGAGATGCTTTTCATTTTTTTACCGAAACGACTCAAATCGAAGCATACACAAAGATTGAAAAAAAAGCAGTACAAGGATTTCTGTGCATTGGGACATTTTCTAAAGACGATTCAGAGAAATGTAGTGGTCTAGATATTTCGCAATATGATGCAAAAGGTTTAGAAGATGTTTTTTCTCCACTTTTCAATAAAATAAATTGTACTGCATAAGATTATGTTACGCCTTTTGACACCACTTAAAACTTCTTGTTTTGTAGCTTTAAACTTAAAGACTCTTCAACATAAATTTTGATCATTTCAAGAAGCCAAATTCAATCAAAATCATATATGCAGAGCTTTACCCACTATTTTTTACATTTTGGATTTCCTTTTTTCATTGCTTTTCTATTTTTTAGAAAGGATTGGAAGAAGGTCTATATGATTTTGATTGCAACCATGTTGGTGGATCTAGATCATCTGCTCTCCGACCCAATTTTCCAAGCCAATAGATGCAGCATTAATTTCCACTTATTGCATACTTATTATGCTATGTTGGTGTATGTAGTTTTATTATTCCTTAGAAAACCTTTCAATATTATAGGAATTGGGTTAATATTTCACATTATCACGGACTTTATAGATTGTTTAATGACTTACGCCAAATGCGCCACCTGTTTGTCTGATTCTCCTATAATTAATTTAATCGAACAAGTTAGTGCGTGGTCGGGGATTTAATCAATAAAAACTCACAAAAGTGCATATATATATCTGTTTAAAATACAAACGATCCCTAACACAAAATTAAGGTGTCATGTCAAATATCAAGATTCTTTAAAGATTCATGCATTATTAACTCAACAATCGAATTTAGTAGAAATAATTGATTTTAATTTACTAAACTTATAATCAACTAATTAATTGATACAAAATCACTTAGCCGCTAGGTGTTAGCATCTCAATCGAAAAAACTTAACTCAGCATAAAAAACCTACTCCTAATCACGCTCGTGATCATATATATTATAATCAGTTTGGGATTAAGCTTGATGATAAAATCACATCTTAGTGAATTCATTTCATCTAAAGCCATCCTTTATATCATATTGATTTTGTTTACGCTTATTGGCGCAAGTGTAGTATACAAAGGCCTAAAACCAATATTCAACAAAGAAAACTCGTTGAATAATTAGATTTAATAATATATTTTTATGTATTAAATCACTTTCGGCTCAATTCATGTTTAATCTGTTTGAATAAAATATGGAGCGACGGAGCGATTTATTTACTGAACCAAAGTTGATGGAGGCAATAGCGCTGGATATAATTAAAAACAAACCATAATGTTTAAACTTTTCAATAAAGTTGATGTGATGAATAAAAATAGAATTTTTGCAGGAATTGTAGGCGTGATGGTTGGAAGCCTTCTATTCTCCATTTTGATAGATTTAATTTCTAAACCAAGCAATTATAGCTTAAAGCTAGATCCCATAGACAGTTTTAGCACTTATTATTTTAGCTTTGTATATGGACTCGGAACTGTTGGAGTCATTCTAGGTACTTTACTCCTATTAGGCTATTTGGTGTTTTTCTATTTTATAGGAACCTGGATTTATGGATTAATTGCCAAAGAAAAATAATCCATTGTTATATATTCGTATTAGAGTTTCTAATTCTTAGAATGCATCACGCAAAATGAAGCTCTTAAACATTCGATAAAATATAAAAAGCAATGAAATTAGGCGCATTTTCAATCAGTATAAACGTTAAAGACCTTAAAACTTCTAAAGAATTTTACGAGAAATTAGGTTTCAAAGCTTTCGGTGGAAGCATGGAACAAAATTACCTCATCATGAAAAATGAAAATGCTTTAATTGGGCTTTTTCAAGGAATGTTTGAAGGAAATATTCTAACTTTTAATCCTGGTTGGGATGAAAATGCTCAAAATATTGAAGAATTTGACGATGTTCGCGAGATTCAAAAATCATTAAAATCTAATGAAATCAATCTTATTAGCGAGGCAGATCAAAATTCAAGAGGCCCTGCTAGCATTATGCTTAACGATCCCGACGGAAATATGATATTAATCGACCAACACAGATAATTTTTACTTAGCAACTAAAGCATGGCGCAAAATAAAACACAGCCCACAGAAGAGAATGTGATCGAATTTATTAATTCATTTGCCAATACCGAACAAAAAATAAAAGATAGTTATCAGCTCATCGAAATCATGAAAGAAGTTTCTGGCTTCGAGCCCAAAATGTGGGGACCTAGCATTATTGGTTTTGGTGAATATCATTATAAATACGCGACTGGCCACCAAGGAAATGCTCCTATGCTTGGTTTTTCTCCAAGAAAATCAAATATTTCGCTTTATGTTTATTCGGGTTCGCAAGAGCACAAAAATTTACTTGAAAACCTAGGTAAATTCAAGATGGGGAAATCTTGTATTTATGTAAAGAAATTGGCCGACATTAATTTGGAGGAATTAAAAACTTTGATGAAAGAAACAATTCAATTTTTAAAGACTACTTATGAACAAGATTAAAATAGAAATTAAATGGGCGCTCATTTTTTCAATACTGACGATAGCCTGGATATTAATTGAAAGAATTGCGGGGCTACATAGCGACAATATTCATTTACACCCTTATATCACCAATGTTTTCGCTGTTCCTGCGATTATTGTGATGGTTCTAGCATTAAAGGATAAAAAGAAAAATTTCTACAAAGGCAACATGACCTATATGCAAGGATTAATTTCAGGAGTTATTCTTTCTGTATTTATTGCTATACTATCTCCTCTTAATCAATGGATATCAACCCAAGTAATTTCTCCAGATTTCTTTAAGAACATGATTGAATTCAGTACAGAACTTGGATACTACAAAACCCAAGAAGAAGCAGAAGCTTATTTTAATTACGAGAATTATGCAATACAAAGCGCTATAGGTGCCTTTGTGATGGGTGTTATTACAACAGCTGTGGCCATGATTTTACTTCAAACTAAAAACACAACAAAACATGTCTAATTCAAAGGAGCCAAAAGTAACTGGAATCGGTGGCATATTCTTCTTTTCAGATAATGTTCATGAAACAAAAGAATGGTATAGCAAAAACCTTGGTTTTAATACCGATCAATGGGGCGCTACCTTTGAAACTAGAAATATTAACAAACCAGACGAAATTAATTATCTTCAATGGAGTCCTTTTCAGAGTGATTCGAAGTATTTTGAACCATCTAAGAAAGAATTCATGATCAATTATCGAGTTCAGAATTTAGATGGACTTTTAGAAAAGCTAAAAGAAAATGGCGTAGAAATCCTGGGAGAAGTTCAATCATTCGACTATGGTAGATTCGTCCACATCATAGATCCAGAGGGAAATAAAATTGAACTTTGGGAACCCATTGATAACGAATTGGTTAAATAATATTTGAAAGACTGAACTTAGATTTAACCTTTTTCAATTAAAAATATTTAAATTTTATAGCTTAGTTTAATTTTATTCATCGTAAATTTGCGATTAAACGATATAGCAGTGTTACTCAACAAAAAAGTTAATTATTCCGAAGAACAAAAGCAGATTGCTCTGTTCGCTAAGGCTTATGCCCATCCTGCACGTGTGTCGATCCTTCAACATTTATTTAAAATAAATGCTTGTGTTTGCGGCGATTTGGTAGATGAAATAGGCTTAGCGCAATCCACTATTTCCCAACACTTGAAAGAGCTTAGACAATTAGGGCTCATCAAAGGAACGGTAGAAGGAACTAGTGTTTGCTATTGCATCGACAAAGAAAATTGGAGTAAAATGAAAAATTCCATGCTATCGTTTTTAAATCAAGATATTCAACTCAGCGACGAATGCTGCTAAATTAAAATTATAATTCATGAAATTATCCCAAGTTAAATCGGCTTTAAAACAACTAAAAACCATCGCTTTTCAATTACCAAATGGTGAATTAGTTCCTCATCATTTTCACGTAACTGAAGTTGGAAAAATAACTAAAAATTTCATTGATTGTGGTGGAACTTTACGAAATGAAGAGGTGATTAATTTTCAATTATGGAACGCTGATGACTACGATCACAGATTACATCCAGAGAAGCTTTTAGATATCATTGAACTCTCAGAAAAAACCTTAGACTTAGAAGATTCAGAAATTGTAGTGGAATATCAAGGTAACACCATCGAAAAATATGCACTGGATTTCGACGGCATGAACTTTTTATTAGTGAATAAACAAACAGATTGTTTAGCTCCAGATAAATGTGGCGTTCCTGCACAAAAGCCAAAACTTAAACTTTCTGAATTAAATAAAGCTAATTCTTGCGTGCCAGGTAGTGGTTGTTGCTAATTTTTAAAATCATCTATGAAAGGTCAAAACACTAAGCTTTTTCCAATATTAGAAAAATCTATTCAACAGCTGAATACTGAAAAAATTTCTTTAGAAAGAAAGGAAATTCTACAAACTTTAATCTATTATATTCAATCTAAAGTTGATCAAAATCATGGCGTTAATTTAAATTTTATTTGCACTCATAACTCAAGAAGAAGTCATCTGTCGCAAATTTGGGCACAATGTTTAGCATTCTATTTTGGGTTTAACAAAGTTCGTTGTTATTCAGGTGGAACCGAGACGACCGCAGTGTTTCCCATGGTGGTATATACTTTAGAAAGTGCAGGATTTGAAATTGCAACCATGGCCCAAACTGAAAACCCGATTTATAGTATAAAATATGCTCCAAATGAGCATCCAATCATTGGCTTTTCAAAAGAATTAGACCATAACTTCAACCCGTCTTCTGAATTTGCTGCTATTATGACTTGTAACTCAGCCCATGAAACTTGTCCTGTCGTCAATGGTGCAGAAATTAGGATTCCTCTTACTTATGAGGACCCTAAAGCATTTGATCAGACAGCTCAACAATCCGCAAAATACCAAGAAAGAAGTAGGCAAATCGCCTCCGAAATGTTCTATGTATTTTCTCAAATCAAAAATTAAATTATGTCAGCTAAAAAAATGAGTTTCCTCGACAGGAACCTTAGCATTTGGATTTTCGTAGCCATGGCCATTGGTATTGGTCTGGGTTATTTTATTCCAAGTTTTCCAGAAATCATCAATTCATTCAATAGCGGAAGCACCAATATTCCGATTGCTATTGGCTTAATCTTAATGATGTATCCGCCTTTAGCTAAAGTAAATTATGCCTTACTACCCAAGGTTTTTAAGGATACCAAAATCCTTTCTATATCCCTAATTCTGAACTGGATTATTGCTCCCGTCTTAATGTTCTTCTTGGCAATCATTTTCCTAAGAGACTATCCAGAATATATGGTTGGGGTCATTCTTATCGGACTTGCACGATGTATCGCGATGGTACTCGTTTGGAACGACTTAGCCGAAGGAAGTAGTGAATACGGAGCTGGCTTAGTTGCATTAAACTCTATTTTTCAAGTTTTTGCGTATAGTTTCTATGCTTGGATTTTTATAACTGTACTTCCACCCTATTTTGGATTTGCAGGCGCAATTGTAGACATTTCCATAGCCACTATTGCCGAAAGTGTTGCTATTTATTTGGGCATTCCCTTTATCATGGGAATCCTGAGTCGTGTTATTTTAGTTAATTTAAAAGGAGAAGAATGGTATATGAATAAATTTATTCCAGCTATTTCTCCTATGACGCTAATCGCCTTGTTATTCACCATTGTGGTTATGTTTTCTTTAAAAGGAGAATTAATCGTTGAAATCCCTATGGATGTTGTGGTCATCGCCATTCCACTCTTATTGTATTTTACTTTAATGTTTATTATTGGGTTTTTCTTTACCAAAGCTATGGGAGCGCCTTATGACAAAACTGCCTCGGTTGCCTTTACAGCCGCTGGAAATAATTTTGAATTGGCCATTGCAGTGGCCATCGCTGTTTTTGGATTGAACTCAGGTCAAGCTTTTGCGGGCGTTATCGGTCCATTGGTAGAAGTTCCAGTTTTAATTGGATTGGTAAGTGTTTCATTTTGGCTAAGAGATAAATATTTCAAAAAGTCGAATAATTCTTAAAGAATACTTTAATAGATAAGCCATAAGACGCCCATTTATTTTCAAAAATTAAATGGGCGTTTTGTTTATAATCATTCTAGAATAATTTGGTTTGAATCCCAGTTTTATTTGACTAACTTTAGCAAACTAAAAATTTTAATTCATAATTATTTCAATAAAATGGACGATCAAAAACCAAAGTTAACCAGGCAAACAGGTGCTCCTGTTGGTGACAACCAAAACGTACAAACAGCAGGACCTCGTGGACCTCTTTTAATGCAAGATGCATGGTTCCTAGAGAAAATGGCAAACTTCGATAGAGAGGTAATTCCTGAAAGAAGGATGCACGCCAAAGGATCAGGTGCTTTTGGAACTTTTACGGTTACACAAGATATTACACAATATACCAAAGCCAAAATATTTAGTGAAGTTGGCAAGAAAACAGAAATGTTTAGCCGCTTCTCTACCGTTGCTGGTGAGCGTGGTGCAGCTGACGCAGAAAGAGATATTCGCGGATTTGCTCTTAAATTCTATACAGAAGAAGGTATTTGGGATTTAGTAGGAAATAATACACCCGTATTCTTTTTCCGTGATCCAATGAAGTTCCCAGACCTGAATCGTGCGGTGAAACGCGATCCTAAAACTAACATGCGCGATGCGAACAACAACTGGGATTTTTGGACTTTGCTTCCTGAATCACTACACCAAGTGACTATTATCATGAGTGATAGAGGGATTCCGAAAGGCTATCGTCATATGCACGGATTCGGGAGTCATACGTACAGCTTGATCAATAAAGACAACGTTAGACATTGGGTGAAGTTTCACTTTGTTACACAACAAGGAATTGAAAACTTAACCGATGAGGAGGCAGCAAAAGTTGTGGGACTGGATAGAGAATCATCCCAAAGAGATTTATTTGAAGCTATCGAAAGACAAGATTTCCCAAAATGGAAAATGTTTATTCAAGTAATGACCGAAGAGCAAGCTAAAACTTATCGATTCCATCCGTTTGATTTAACGAAAGTTTGGTCTAAAAAAGATTTCCCTTTAATTCCTGTAGGGGAATTTGAGTTAAATCGAAATCCAGAAAATTATTTTCAAGATGTAGAACAAGCAGCATTTAACCCAACCAATATAGTACCTGGAATTGGTTTCTCTCCAGACAAAATGCTACAGGGTAGATTATTTTCCTATGGCGATGCTCAACGCTATCGATTAGGTGTTAACCACTATCAAATTCCTGTGAACAAGCCAACTTGTCCTTATCATTCTAATCATAGAGATGGAAGCATGCGTGTAGATGGAAACCATGGCGGAACTAAACATTATAATCCAAATAGTTATGGTTTATGGCAAGAACAACCTGAAGCTAAGGAACCACCATTAGAACTAGAAGGCAGTGCTTATGCTCACAACTTCAGAGATGAGGATGAGGATTATTTTACGCAACCTGGAGATTTATTCCGTATTATCAAAGCTGACGGAAAAGCAGATGTTTTATTTAAAAACACAGCTGCGCAAGTGGGTGGAGCAGAGAAATTCATTCAAATTCGTCATATTAAAAACTGCTACAAGGCCGACCCAGAATACGGTGAAGGGGTTGCTAAAGCATTAGGTTTAAGCATGGAGGAAGTAAATAATTTCGACATGACACCTTATGATAGATGGGCTCCAAAACCTACGAACGGGTAAATGAAAACCAGATAATAAATCATTTTTAAAAAGCCATAAACAACTCAAATTAGATTATTTATGGCTTTAAATTTTAAAAATTAAATAAGTAAATATGAGAAAATATAAAGTCGCCGTAATCGTCGGAAGTTTAAGAAAAGAGTCATATAACCTCAAAACCGCAAAAGTCTTGATGGAGCTTGCACCGGAATCTTTATCAACAGAGCTACTAGACATTGCTGGAATTCCGATGTATAATCAAGATTTAGAGGAAAACACACCCAAGGAATGGGTGAAATTAAGAGAAACTGTAAAAAAGTATGATGCTCTTCTATTCCTTACACCTGAGTACAATCGTTCCGTACCTGGAGTGTTGAAGAATGCTCTTGACGTAGGTTCTCGTCCTCCAGGAAAAAATGGTTGGAATGCCAAACCAGCTGCTATCGTAAGCGTTTCTACTGGTAGTATTAGCGGATTTGGTGCCAATCATCATCTAAGACAGTCTTTAGCTTTCTTGAATGTACCAACCATGGCGCAGCCAGAAGCTTATATTGGTGGCGTGGCTGATTTATTTGATGATCAAGGAAATTTAACCAATGATTCTACCAAAGAATTTTTGAGAAGTTTTATGGAATCTTTTGAGAAGTGGATTAGAACAAACCTAGACTAAACCTCTGTTAAATAGTTAAATAACTCACAATTATTAGTTAATCCAACAAATAAAGCCTATACTCTATTATATATCTGTTTCAGGAATATGATACATAGATAGGCTCATGGCAATAGATTGATTTTAAAGTAAAATCATCCTTAACCATAGACATTGCTTATTTGAATCAAACAAAATAAATCTAATATGAAGAAAAAGTATTTTAATGCCAAATTTTATCGTCATGATACGGCTACAGAAATGATCGTTGAAAATGGTAAAATCACACAAATTGGAACTGATTTACCAAAAGTGGATGAAGAAATTGATCTTCATGGAAAATTGGTCTTACCTCCCTATGTTGATCCTCATTTACATTTAGATTATGTTTATACCCTATCTGAACTTGGAGAGCAGGGCGCTGGTTCGGGAACTTTATTCGAGGCCATCGAATTATGGCCGAAGTTTAAAGAAACGCTAACCATAGAAAGCGTTAAAAAATTAGCTATGAAAGGCATTAAAGACGAGGTTTCTCAAGGTGTACAGCACATTAGAACTCATATTGATGTTACTGATCCAAATTTCACAGCCTTGAAGGCAATGCTAGAAATGAAGGAAGACTTAAAACATATGGTGGATATTCAAATTGTTGCCTTTCCGCAGCAAGGAATGTATACCTACAAAGGTGGTGTTGATTTAGTAGAAGAAGCTCTAAAAATGGGAGCTGATGTAGTGGGAGGAATTCCGCATTATGAGCCAGCAAGAGAATTTGGGGAGAAATCTGTGCATGACATTGTAAATCTTGGTTTAAAATACGATAAGCTCATCGATGTTCATTGTGACGAAACCGATGACACCCATTCTCGTTTCCTTGAATTATTAAATGCATTGGTTTTAATGGAGGATTATGGAAGTAGAACCACGGCAAGTCACACTTGTTCGTTTGGTTCAGCGGATGATTCTTATGCTTTTAGAATGATGGATTTATTCCAAAAAAGTAAGATTAACTTCATTTCTTGTCCAACCGAAAACGCCTACCTACAAGGTCGCCAAGATACCTACCCAAAGCGTCGTGGTTTAACGCGAGTAAAAGAATTTATGGAACTAGGTATTAATGTTGCTTTTGCTCAGGATTCCATCAACGATCCTTGGTATCCCATGGGGAATGGAAATCTGATGAATATTCTAGACAATGGAATGCATTTAGCCCAAATTATGTCGCCAGAAGAAATAGAAACAAATTTTGATTTAATTACTTATAATGGCGCTCGCTGTATGAACATTCAAGATAATTATGGTCTTGAAGTGGGTAAACCTGCTAACTTTATTGTTTTAAACGAATCTAGCGCTCATGAGGCTCTTCGCAGACGAGTAGAGGTTTTGGCATCAGTTAGAAATGGAGATTTCTTGTTCCGCAAAAAAGAAGTGGAATATGATGTAGAATTAAAACTTGATTAAATTTCGTCAATTTTAATTTTAACAATTCGAATGAAAAGTAGCAACTTTAAACATTAAAATTCATATTTGCTGAATGGATGAATATGTAATAACCTCAGAATATATCTTGCGCATTATTACCGCATTTATCTTAGGTGGAATCATCGGTTTTGAAAGACAATGGCAACAAAAAAATGCGGGTTTACGCACCAATACATTGGTTTCTATTGGAGCAGCATCTTTTGTTCTTTTATCTCTCAATATTTATAGTTTAGCCGGTGGAGATCCTGCGCGAATCACTGCTCAAATTGTAACCGGAATTGGTTTTATCGGTGCAGGAGTTATCATGAAAGATGGTTTCAACGTTAGAGGGTTAAACACCGCTGCTACCATTTGGTGTTCGGCAGCGGTTGGTACTTTGGCTGGAATGGGATTTTATACCGAAGCCATTATTACAACGAGTGCAGTTGTTTTATCTCACCTAATCTTGAGGCCTATTAGCATTCGTTTATCTAAAATTTCGGCTTATCGCAAAACTGAAGTTAAAGAGACTTATTATCAGGTTTCTATTCAGTGTGATGAGAAAGACGAAGCCAATGTTAGATTCTGGTTATTAAATCAAATTGAAAATAACGACCAATTACTGATGCGTTCTATCAATCGAGAGGTTTCTGAAACAAATATCAAAGAAATCGTAATTCAGGTGGAAGTTGCTAGTATCGGAAAACAAGAAAACTTGTTAGAGTCTTTGGTTGCCAATCTAATTCTAAAACTAGAGGTGACGCGTGCAGGCTGGAAAGTAATCGGCCAAGAAACCGAGTTTTAATCTTTTTAATGAACAAGTTTAAATTTTAAAATAGATACAATGAAGTCTTCAAATGTTATTAAAAAGACATTTCCCTGGTTGCTAATGATACTAATGTCATCCGTTACCTTTGTGGGAATTCTATCTGAATTAATGCCATCTGGGGTACTACCTCAAATCATGGAAGATTTAGAAATAAGTGAAGTTCAGACAGGTAACTTAGTAGGATATTATGCCATTGCATCTGCCATTTTTGCAATTCCATTAATTTCCTTAACGATGCATTTTAATCGTAAATATTTACTTCTGTTACTTTTAGGCGGCTTTGCGATTTCTAACATAATCTCAGGATTAGTACATGATTACACAATTATAATTGCGCTAAGAGTCCTAGGAGGAATTTGCGCTGGAGTTATGTGGCCCATGATTGCCGCCTATGGGATGCGCCTTGTGGATGAGCAATACCATGGAAAAGCCATCGCAGTAATTATGGCAGGAACCACCTTAGGAATTAGTCTAGGGATGCCGATTATGACTTCCATTGGAAATCAATTTGGATGGAGAAACGAGTTTATAGGTTTAGGTGGATTTATATTGCTAATCGCATTAATGAGTTATTTTGCTCTTCCATCAACACCTGGAGAAAAATTAACCAAAAGCTCTTCTCCCTTTGCTTTGTTAAAGATTCCTGAAGTCATTATTATTCTAATTTTAACTCTGCTTGGCGTAATTGCACATTATGGAGTATATGTATATATAACGAGTTTGGTAGACGAAATACAACTAGCTGGCGGCGTAGAAAGTGCACTGCTATTTTTTGGAATTGGCTCTTTGATTTCTGTTTTAATCGCAATAAAATATACAGATCAATATTTGAGATTATTAACTATCGCTATGTTTGCTTTGATCATCATTTCGATGATTAGCTTTATAGTCTTTAAAGGCGCGACGGGCTTCGGACACTTTGCATTCTTTTTATGGGGAGTTTCCTTTGGCCCGTTGGTAACATTGTTGCAAGCCGCTGTTAGCAGGCAAGTTGAGACCGCAAAAGATGTGGCCACATCGGTTCAATCATCGGTGTTTAATTTATCCATTATGATTGCTTCCTCAGTTGCTGGCTTACTTTTGGGTGGTTTTTCTCCCATGAGCTTGGTCTATTTTGCTATTGCTCTTGCGATTCCGGGAATAATTATTTCGTTTTTTGCTAAAAAGGCTTTAAATTAACAATCTATTCAATTCAAAATTAAAGTTGAAATATATCAATATAACTGAATTGGTTTTAAATAGGAAAATTAACATTTAATACATTTATATATTATGAGAAATTTTATGTCAATTATTGCTTTAGTCTTTTTGACCGTAAGCTCTATCGCGCAAACAGAATGGAAAGTAGATCCATATCATTCATCTTTAAATTTCAACATTGCCCACTCTGGAATCAGTTTGGTTAATGGTAAATTTTTAGATTATCAAGGTAATTTAAAGAAAGATGGTGAAGCTTTAAATAATGCTCAATTTAACTTTACCGTACAAGTTAAAAGTATTGACACCAGTGTAGAAGCAAGAGATAAACACTTGAGAAGTGCAGACTTTTTTGAGGTTGAAAAATATCCCGAGATAAAGTTCAAAAGTACCAAAATCTTAGCGACAGGTAAGCCTGATCATTATTTATTATATGGCAACTTAACTATTAAAGACGTTACTAAACCTGTAATTTTTGATGTTATGTATGGAGGTACAGTCAAAACCGACAAAGGAGAAAAATTAGGTTTAAAAGCTAAAACCACCATTAATAGATTTGATTATAATATTGAATTTGATCCATCTGCAGCAGGCGTTGGAAAAGATGTAAATATTGTAGTTCACATGCAATTCGCTAAACAATAAATTTATAGCAAGGCATTGTCGCCAAGCATTTTAATTAATTAACAGGTAAATCAAGATAGTGATCAACTAATCTGATTTATTTTAACAACCATATTTAAAAATATCATGTCAAACAAGAATCCGCTAATTTGCGATATAGAAACTGGAATGTGCGAAACTACGGACACATCAGCTAAAAGCACATCTGAAAATCAAGTTTCCTCAAACAAAAAATCTATTAGAGTTATTTATTATACCGATCCTATTTGCTCGTCTTGTTGGGGCATCGAACCTCAATTGCGAAAGCTTAAATTAGAATACGGCAATGCGATAGATATCGACTATAGAATGGGTGGCTTACTACCCGATTGGAATTATAACAGTGGAGGAATCAGTTCACCTGCGGATGTAGCGAGCCATTGGGATGAGGTGAGTTTGCACTATGATATGCCAATTGATGGCGACCTTTGGTTAGAAGACCCTATGAATTCTTCATATCCATCTTCCATAGCCTTTAAAGCAGCTCAACTCCAAGATCCACAAAAAGCAATTTTGTTTATGCGCGAAATGAGAGAAATGATGTTTTTAGAAAAGAAAAACTTGGCAAAGTGGGAGAATATGGCAATTGCCGCTGAGAAAGTTGGTTTAAATCTAAGTCAATTAAAATCTGATTTCGACGGAAAAGCAAAAGAATTATTTCAAGAGGATTTAAACTTAGGTCAAGAATTAGGCGTTAGAGGATTCCCAACTATGTTCTTTGTGGATGAAGCTGGAAACCAAGAAATTGTCTATGGAACAAGACCTTACGCATTTTATGAAATGGCGATTCTAAAGTTAAATCCTGATGCCAATAAAAGCGAGTATAGTAAGCAATGGCAAGATTTATTTAAAATCTATCCAAGTCTAACGGCCAAAGAATTTTCTGAATTATCTGGAACACCTAGAGCCGATAGTGAGACTTTATTAAATGAGCTTTCGGAAAAAGGAAGTTTATCGAAATTTACGACCAAAAATGGATCTATTTGGAGAAAGAAATAAGCCTTAGCGATAAAGTAAATAGCTTGAATTTAATCTTCTAAATTTTAAAGAATAAGCGAGCGATTAAATAAAAATTTTATTTAATCGCTTTTCTTTTATTGTATACCTAGGATTGAACTTTAAAAAAATTTAATTCAGGATAGGAAAATTTTAATAAATATCAACTATTTAGCTTGAGATAGAATCTCAACCACTTCTGCTAATGATTTATTTTTAGCATGTTGTAAAGGAGTTACACCATCATTATCAGCAATGTTTATATCAGCACCCGCTTCTACGAGCGTTCTTACTATCGCTGTTTGATCCTCATTTTTCTCACTTAAAATGACTGCTTCCAATAGAGCAGTCCATCCTAATTTATTGACATGATCGATGGGGTAATTTTCTATGTTAGTTAGAATCTTCACTATTTCTAAATGTCCTTTTTCAGCAGCAGGAATCAAGGCTGTTCCGCCATAACGATTGTAAAGATTAAAATCAGCACCATTTTCTAATCCCATTTTCAATAGTTCCACATTACCTTCAGCCCCAGCATATAAAAATGGACTATTTTCCATATGATCTTGCGCGTTCACGTCTGCTCCAGACTCTATTAGCATTTTCGCTATTTCATTATCAAAATTATACGTCGTAATCATTAAGGCTGTTCTACCCTTCTCATCTCGAACTTCTAAATTAGAAGTAGAATTTAAAATCTTTTTAAGAGCGGAGACATCTTGATTGGCAACTGCTTGTAATAAATTGGTTTGACTTTGACTGTTTTCCATTTGACTATTTCTATTTGCGCTATTACAACTCTCTAATGATAAAAAAACCATCATTAGTAAAGCTATTAGTATAATATTAATTTTCATAATTATAAATAAGAATTATATCTATTTCCACATAAAATCATGGACATTAATTCAAAAATAAGGCTTTAAAAGTTAATCAAGCATTCCATAAGTCACCAACTGTTGTCATTTTTGATAGCGTTATAATATGATTCTATTTTACTAGAACTTAGAATTTCCGCATCTTTACACCAAATTAAGCCTTGTGAATTTTAAAGACAAAGAACTTATCATTTTCGATTTCGATGGAACGCTTATTAATAGTATTCCAGACCTTAGGATTGCCATCAACAAAATGTTAGCTCATTATGATCTATCTCCACTGAGCATAGAAGTGTTGACCCCATTTGTAGGAAATGGCGCTAAACCTTTAGTGCGAAGAGCCTTAGAAGAAGCTATGCAAGAAAATGTAACAGAAGATTTCTTAAATAAAGCTTTTGATATCTATTTCTCGGCTTATAGAGAAGTAAGTTGCGATAAAACATTTATGTATCCTGGTGTTGAAAAAACATTAAAATATCTTCAAGAAAAAAATTATAGCATGGTGATTTGCACCAACAAACCATTCGATTTTATAGAACCAATTTTGGATGATTTAAAAATAAAATCATACTTTAAATTATGGATTGGTGAAGATTCTTTAGCAGAGAAAAAACCGAATGCGGCTCCACTTTTGCACTTGGCTAAGGAAATGAATACAGAAGTAGAAAAATGTGTGATGGTGGGTGATTCTAAAAATGATATTTTGGCAGCTCAAAACGCTGAAATGCATAGCGTTGGCGTTAGCTATGGTTATAATTACAATGAAAACATTGCCGATTATCATCCAAGTGTTGTGGTAGATAATTTTGCTGAGTTACAAGGTCTATTTTAATATGAATAAAATTTTTGATGTAGGAATTATTGGTGGTGGCGTTTCGGGAGTTGTTATTGCCCTTCATTTGGCTGAGCTTGGGGTAGAAAATATTTTATTCGAACAAAAAGCTAGTGTCGTAAACGGTCCTCCATTTTGTCATTTGCATGCGGGTGGTAATCTTTATCCAGAAATTTCTGATGAACAATGCAAGCTCTTGATGAAACAATCCATCGATATGGCGCGATTATTTCCGCAATCTATAGATGAACGTCCCACGCTTATTAGTGTTCCTAAGACTGAGAAATATAGCCTCGAAGATATTGAACGTCGATTACAAATGTTGGTGTGCTATTATCAAGAACTTATCGACGAAGATCCTATGAATGAAATTTTAGGCGCTCCGGCTGATTATTATAAAATTTACAGCGCAGAGGATTTAAAAAAACTTAAAAATAACCCAAGCTTTAAACGCCCCAACTCACCCGACGAATGGATGAGCAACGCCATTAAGCTAATCGATGTAGATAAGCTTAAAATGCCAGTGGTATTAGTTCAAGAATATGGTTGGAATTTATTTAGATTAGGTGCACAAGCGCAATTAGCTTTGCTCAAGTCGGATAAAACGAATCTTAAACTAAATACGGAGATTCAAAACATTAAAGATGTTCGCAAAGAGAATTTAAATTATAATTGGGAAATCTGCACAGAGGATAAAGTTTATAAGGTTAATTATTTGGTGAATTCTTCTGGCTTTAAAACAGGTGAATTCGACGAGAGTTTAGATTTAAATGTAGAGCGTTTAATTGAGTTTAAAGCGGCTTATGTTTCTAAATGGCATCCACAAGAAGGTTTGATTCCTGAGTTGATTTTTCACGGAGAAAGAGGCACACCACATGGGATGGCTCAGCTTACTCCCTACTCTGGAGATTTCTATCAAATTCATGGAATGACTAATGACATCACTTTATTCGAAAATGGATTGGTGAAGTCAAAAGGAAACGATGTTCAGCCTGAATTTAATCAAAATATTCAAGATAAATTAAAAAATGGATGGTTAGAGGAAGAAATTGAATTTCGCACCACCAATGCAATTAAGTACATAAGTGAGTTTGTTCCAAGTTTTGAAACCGCTGAAATCGGTGGGCCTCCTTTATTTGGAGCACAACAAATCCCAGGAAATGACCCTGAACTTAGAGTTGGAGAAGTTAGTTTCCCTTGCAAGTTATATGCTCGTAGTGAGATCGTTAAAGCATCCTCTGCACTAAGTGTAGCCGAACAAATTATTGAAAAAATTCAAGAAGTTGGCTTGTTAAAATTAAATTCTAATAAACTAAACTCCAACACTTTACTCAATAGCATCAAAAAAGAAGAAATCGATACTTTGGCAGCAGAATTAGCTGAGATGCGTGGTTACCCCGAGGCCTTATCACGATTGGTGATGGACAAAGCAGATCCTAATCTATAAGTTCATGGTCTATAATTCTAAAAACCAACTTTGCTATATAGAAATTCCTTAAATTAGCTAATAGATAAGTCTTAACACGCCTCTGAATGAAACTTATTCCCTCAGAAAAAATAGAATTGAAGACGAATTTATCGATACAGGAAGTTCGTGATATTTTAGCGGAGAATATTCGTCCAAAAAAGAAAGTGTTTTTAAGTTTTAACAGAGAAAAAGAAGAAAAACGTTTTGAAGGGACTTTTGAAAATGATGAATTTAAATTACAGCGAATTGTTGTAGGAAAGAAGTCATTCGCACCACAAATAATAGGTAAAATTCAGGAAGACACAGAAGACACCAAGCTCACCATGGATATGAAACTTAGGTTATCAACTATTCTATTCTTGATTTATGCGTTGGGGTTTGTAAGTTTTGCTCTCATCATGGCACTCATTGGTGTATTCAATCAGGATACGAATCCTATTTTATTAATCTTTCCTTTCATTATGCTTGTTTTCATTATTGGATTGGTTCAATACAGCTTTAGTTCAGAAAAAGAGAAGTCGATTAGAGATATGAAAGAAATTTTCGGAAGTGAGATTTTAAAGCGTACGAAAATCAAATAATCATAGATTTAAATTATAAAGCTTCTCATTCTTAAAACTTATTAGATTATTTTAATTTAAAAACATTGACATATGTCGTTTAAATTGATCTGTTGCTTTAATTATATGGGAGATTACTTGTAAAAATAACAATAGATATATTCAAAAACTTTAATTGTATTTTTGTGAACAATTAAGACTTATATCTCCTCTCTGGTGTGACATAACTTTGTTCAATAGATTATGCCCATATTCTCAATTTTAAAAGATACTTTTCGCTATTTATTACTATTCCTTTTATTAGGGTCTTCTCTAGATGGATTTTCTCAAGAAAAAAACCAAAAGTAGCTTTAGTATTGAGCGGTGGTGGCGCCAAAGGCTTAGCTCATATTCCTCTATTCCAAACACTAGATTCATTGGGGATTGTACCTGATTTGGTGGTAGGAAACAGTATGGGAAGTATTGTGGGAGGTCTTTACTCAATGGGATATTCTGGAGATAGTATTGCGGCTATTTCAAAAACCATTAAATGGGATCAATTGATTGGAGGTAAAGTTTCTTTGAGAAATGTAAGTGTAGAAGAAAAGTCAGAATTCAATCAATATTTGGTTGAATTAAGTTGGAAAAAAGGCAATGTGCAAATAGGCCAATCGCTACTCAACGATCAAAATCTTCGACAATTTATTTCAGATATTTCATTCCCAAGTTATCAAATAGATGATTTCGATAAGCTACAGATTCCTTTTAGAGCAATAGCAACGGATATTGTAAATGGACGAGAATTGATATTGAAAGATGGAGATCTTTCCTTTGCTATGCGCGCAAGTATGTCAATTCCAGGGGCTTTTTCACCAGTCCCATACAAGGAAACTCTTCTAGTTGACGGTGGATTATTAAATAACTTTCCGGTAGATGTAGCCAAAGAAATGGGTGCGGATATTATCATTGGAAGCGATGTGGGTGATGGTATGCAAGATAAAGATGAGTTAGAAAATATCTCTAGCCTTCTGTTTCAGGCGGCCATGTTGAGTAGTAATTTAAAAAATCCAAAAAACCGAGAAATGTGTGATATTCTATTGGATCACACACCTCATTTGAGTGGTTCCACCGCCGATTTTCAGAAAAGTAGACAAATTTATATCGACGGTAAAGTGGCCGTGACAGAAAATATTGATGTTCTAGTAGAACTTGCCGATCGTTTAAAAAACTTTGAGCAAAGCAAAGAAAAGTTAAGCTACCCTACGTAAGAGATAGTTTCGTTTTGGATACTATTGTCTATAAAAATATCAGCAGCACCAATAGGGCGCTTGTAGAAGCAGGAACTAATATTAGAACACACGAAGAATATTCTCGAAAAGAAATCATAGAGGGAATTAATAGAGCTATGGGAACCACTATTTTTGATCAAATAGTCTTTGGACCTACCTTCGAAAATGGAAAATTAGGAATCGAATTAACCGGTATAGAAAGATCTAAACATCAAATCAAAGGAGCTCTACATTATGATGATTTTTATGGTGTTGGGATTTTGGCTAATTATACCGGAAGAAACGTATTAGGCGCAGCCTCTCGATCAATGATTACCCTGGATATAGCCGAACAGCCTCGATTAAAAATACAACATCAAAAAAACTTTGGTGGTGACAGAGATTGGTGGTGGCAATCTCAATTTATGGGTCAAAGATTAAATCAAAAAATCTTTATTTCAGGAGAAGAAGTAGATGATGTGAAGTATCGTTATTTTGATATTGACAATCAAGTGAATCGCAACTTAAATTCTATGAAGAATTATGTCGGTTTCGGCGTTAAATATCAGAACTCAAAATTAAAACCAAGAGTAGATCCTGATTTCAATGATAATGTTTATGGCTTAAGAAAGTACCGATATGAGTCTGTGCAACTAAGTGCTCATTACTACTACAACACCCTTAATGAAGCTCAATACGCAACCCAAGGGGCTTTTTTTACGGCAAAAGCCAGTCGATCTTTTTATAATAAAATATTTGTTCAGTATACGAGTCTCGAAAACCCAACCCAAGATGGCTCAACTAGTCAATTCTTTAAGT
Source organism: Weeksellaceae bacterium (assembly GCA_048268105.1). Classification (GTDB taxonomy): domain Bacteria; phylum Bacteroidota; class Bacteroidia; order Flavobacteriales; family Weeksellaceae; genus Profundicola. The sequence goes on along the minus strand of JBLWWH010000008.1, from coordinate 23,974 downwards.
TAGGAGCTAATTATGAAAAACGGGTTAGCTTCTCATCCGCTACAACAGGTATTTTTGGAATCTCGGGTAATTATACTTTTATGGATGATAATAAACCTAATCATATTTCTTTCTCAGATTATGCTATCGGAGCAAAATATTTATTAGGCGGAAATCAAATCAATCCCATTAGCGATAGTTTTATTTTTCCTGGCTTGAACGAATCAGAGTTAATGGTAACTCAGTTTTCTAAAATAAATATTGGATTACAGTACAATATTAGTCCCAAAATTTACATCATTCCACATGCTGACTTTGCTACAGTAGGTTTTAAAGATTTTGGTAACTATTTATCGAATATTCTAAATACTAAAGGTCGTTGGGCAGAGGCAGAAATTCCAAGTTTTATTTTCTCATCTGGTCTCAATATTGGCTATAAATCAATATTAGGTCCTGTAAATTTAGACCTCTCGTAGGTGAATGGTGTAGAGAAAACCAGGGTATATTTTGGGGTTGGATATCATTTTCATAGGTAAAGAATTCGAATCATTTAATTCATTTTTAATACCTTTCAAAAAACTCAAATATTGCTTAAATTATAGCTCATGACAAACAACGAAATACTTAGGAAAATCCGCTACATATTCGATTTTAGCGATTCAAAAATGATAGATCTTTTCAATTTAGCTGAATTCCAAGTCGATAGATCTATCGTTAGTAATTGGCTGAAAAAAGATGATGATCCAATGTATATTGAATTAACAGATAAAGAGTTAGCTATATTTTTGAATGGTTTAATAATAGAAAATCGTGGAAAAAGAGAAGGTCCTATACCAACACCAGAAGATCCGCTGAGCAATAATATGATTCTAAAGAAGATGAAAATCGCTTTGAACTTTCAATCGGATGATATTTTAGATCTTTTTGCTTCAGTAGACAGAAAACTAAGCAACCATGAATTAAGTGCATTTTTCAGAAATGCTAACCATAAATCTTATCGCCCATTATTAGATCAATATTTGAGAAACTTTTTCACGGCATTACAACTTAAACATAAACCCAATTAAGTAATTTATAATTTAAAATCATACTCGTTAAAATTAATTACTGACTTAATTTGAGTCTTATCATTTATTTTAAGTAGCATAAGTCACACACAAGACATTTTATATTGTTAACTTTATAGATAAATTTAGTAGCATATGAGAAGTCAAAGAGATTTAATTGTCATCACCGGAGGCGCTGGAGGAATAGGAACTGCATGTGTAAAAGCCTTTAAAGATAAGCACCTGGTTGTTACTGATTATTCAGAAGAAATGGTTGCTGAGGTTGTAGAAAAACTTCAAGATCAAGGTTATAAAGTTTCTGGAATTGCATGTGATATCACCAATCAGGATGATATTGCCAAGTTAATAGATTTTGTAAACAAAAGCGGATCCTTTAAAGCGCTAATCCATACAGCTGGCGTGAGTGGTTCGGCTCAGGATTTAAAAAAGATATTTACCATCGACCTTATTGCTACGGAATACTTAGTAGATGCATTCTATGAAATCGCACAAGAAGGTTCAGTAGCGGTTCTACTTTCTTCTATGATGGCGCATAGCGTTCCAGCTAATCCTGAATATGATGATGCTTTAAGAAATCCACAGAAAGATGATTCTTTTGATATTGTAAGTAAATTCACAGATGGTAATTCTAATTTAATGTATGACTTCGCCAAAAGAGGAGTTCAATTATTATCTGTTAAAAATGTTGGAAAATGGGGACAGAAAAAAGCAAGAATTGTAACGGTTTCTCCAGGTGTAATTGAAACAGAAATGGCGCTAAAAGCGGCTGAAGAGCATCCCGAGAGAATGGAAATGATTAAAAATGCTACACCACTTCAACGAAATGGAAAACCAGAGGACGTGGTAGGGATTATTAAATTTTTAGCCAGCAACCAAGCTGGTTTTATTACTGGAACAGATGTTTTGGTCGATGGTGGTGTTATTCATAACATCAAAAAAATGTAAATTTTAATATTATAAATTCTTTTGGTAATGGTCTGTTTTAGACCTTTGCCAAAAGTATATTTCTATATATGGAAGATCTAATATTCTACGATAGACTGCAATTCGCATTCACTATCACTTTTCACTATATTTTTCCACAACTTACCATGGGATTATCCCTAATGGTAGTTTATTTTAAGTGGAATTATTTACGCACTAACCTAGTGAAGTACAACGATGCGGCAAAATTCTTTATGAAGATATTTGCTATCAATTTTACGATGGGTGTTGTAACCGGAATCCCCATGGAGTTTCAATTTGGAACGAATTGGGCTAAGTTTTCCGAACTCACAGGTAGTATTATTGGTCAAACCCTCGCCATGGAAGGCATGTTTTCGTTTGTCCTTGAATCCTCCTTTTTAGCACTATTCATTTTCGGAGAAAAATTAATGGGTCAACGACTTCATCTACTCACAGGAATTTTGGTCTTTTTAGGCTCCTGGCTAAGTGGTTGGTTTATTCTCGCAACCAATGCCTGGATGCAACATCCTGTAGGTTATGAAATTTTAGATAATGGTAAGTTTGTATTAAATAATTTCTCAGAACTATTCACAAATCCCTGGTTATTACCGGCTTTCTTACACAATCAATTTGCCTCTGTAGTGACATCGGCTTTTGTAGTTGCGAGTATTGGGGCTTTGTACATCCTCCGAAATAAGCATGTTGAACATGGGAAATTATTCTTAAAAACTGGAGTTATTTTCGGGCTAATTTCTAGTATTCTGGTAGCATTCCCAACAGGAGATTGGAACGCTAAAAACGTGGCAAAATATCAACCTGCTGCATTTGCCGCAATGGAAGGGATTTTTGAAACAGAAGAAGCTGGTGCTGAGATTGTTTTGATCGGGCAGCCCAATATGGTAGAAAAGAAATTGGATAATAAAATCGCTGTACCGAATGTATTAAGCTTTTTAACATATCAAGACTGGAACCAACAAATTCCAGGAATGGATCAGTTTGAAGACGATGTGCTTCCAGATAATATTCCTGCACTTTATTATGCTTATCATATCATGGTGGGATTGGGTACCATCTTTATTGGCGTAATGGTGTTGGCGGCTTTCTTTTTATGGAAAGATAAACTCTATAAGATGAAACCTCTTTTATGGACCATTATGTTCCTGGTTCCGTTTCCATACATCGCCAATATCACCGGTTGGTATACGGCAGAATTAGGAAGACAGCCTTGGTTGGTCTATGGCTTATTACGAACAAGCGACGGCATATCGCCAACCGTATCTTCGGGTAATACTTTATTCACCTTATTAGGTTTTGTTGGATTATATATGCTACTTGGTTTATTGTTTTTATTATTGGTTGGTAAGACTATTTACGCAGGTCCTAAAGCTCAAAATCATTAATTATGGAGATTTTTTGGTACATTATAGTGGTAGCTGTTCTCATCATATTTTTCGTTTTAGATGGATATGATTTCGGAACAGGAATTATGCATTTATTTCATGCAAAAGAGGAAAAAGACAAAGAAGTAGTAGCCAAAGCCGCCGGCTTGTTTTGGGATTCTAATGAGGTTTGGCTTGTGGCTGCGGGAGGATTGTTATTCATGGCCTTCCCAACTTTTTATGCTTCCATATTTAGTGGTTTTTATCTACCATTAATCATTGTTTTATGGCTGATAATATTCAGAGCCATTGGATTAGAATTTAGAAATCAATTTCCTTTTCAAATGTGGAAAGCCATTTGGGATAAATCCTTTGGCATTTCGAGTTTACTCTTGGCTTTATTCTTTGGAATTGCCTTAGGAAATATTGTAAGAGGAGTAAACTTAGGTGAAGTAGAAAATGGAGAGGCGCTACACGAAGCTCACTTCTTTTTCTTGCCGTTGTGGAATAGTAGTTTTAGTCCGATGAGTGAAACTCCAGGCGTAATGGATTGGTTTACGGTCATTATTGGTATAATTTCTGTCGTCACATTATCAATTCATGGTGCTAATTGGATTATTCTCAAAACCAATTCGAGCATCAACGAAAAACTTAAAAGAGTTGTTTTTAGATTAAATATCGCCCTGGTTGGACTAACAATTTTCTCACTTTTCATTTGGCAATTTGTGAACCCTAATATCTTTGAAAATTTCATAGATCGTCCTTATTTGATTGTTTTCCCAGTGATATACATTACAGGTTTGATTGGATTATTCTTTAGAAAAAAATCAAAAAGCGACCTCTACCCTTTTATATTCTCAAGCTTATTAATTGTAGGTGGAATTACATCTACCCTTGCCTCTATTTTCCCGGCTATATTACCATCCACGAATGACTTAAATGGACCATTAACTATTTATAACACATCAGCTGCAGCTTATGGACTATCAGTAGCTGTATATTGGGGTATTCTTGCTCTAATTTTAGCAGTCATTTATGCTATTGTCCAAAAAAGGTTATTGGGTGGAAAAATTGATAACATGGATTATGGACATTAAAAAAGATTAAAATGATAGCTTCGTTTATTTCATTAGCAGGAATTTTGATGGGAATCTTAGGTGCAAATTTTATTGGAATTTGTCTAAAACGCTATTCTATGGGCTTAACCGGAAACACTATCCTAGGTGTGTTTGGAGGAATATTATTTATTAAATCCTTAGGTAGACTAGGTTTTTCACCTAAATTAATCATGGAAACGGGAACTGTAGATTATCTTCTTCTACTAATCAATTTTATAGTTTCTTTCGTTGGAGGAGGTTTGTTTTTAGTCTTAATTTCACTGTTAAAGAATAAATTAGAAAGTAATCAGCATTAAATACTAATGCTTTTGTTGAGTTATGTTAATCATATCTAGCCATTACTCATGTTGCACGTGATAGGTTTAAAAATTGGGAATTAGCATATTTAGTCCTAAAATATATTATTGCAGATAACGGATTTTTAGAATTAAATGATTATAATCTTGTACCAAATTGGATTAGTTACTTATATTTAATCTCAGCATAATTAAATATTCAATGACGACCACATTTATAGTTTTAGCAGTTTTACTATTACTAATAAGTTTTTTACCATCAACGAATATTACTCATTGGTCGGCTCGTGTATTCGATTATTTTAGAATTCAGATTCTATTTTTAATGCTCATCATCTTAATTGCTAGCTTCCTCTATTTTGAGGATTTCAGTACTAAAATACTCATCGCACAAATATTTTTAGGGATTTCTATTCTTTATCAAGCTTATATCATTCTTCCATTTTTGCCGACACATTATTTCCGTAAATCTGGCGAAAAACCTCAACATGAAGTAACTTTATTAAGTGTAAATGTTCTTCAAAGCAACACTGATTACCAAAAATTAATTGATTTAGTTCGCGAATATCAGCCAGATATTTTATTAACGATGGAGACCAACAAAGCTTGGGAAAAAGCTTTAGAAGCCATAGAAGATCAACTGCCAAGCTTTCTAAAAGCACCTTATGAAAATCGCTATGGAATGCATCTTTACACTAAATTAAAAGTAAATAAAATCAAAGAACATCATTTTTTAGTCGATGATAGACCTGCCATTGAAGCTCATTTAGAGGATAGTAAAAATCATAGATTTGTGTTTTGGGGATTTCATCCACCACCACCAAGTCCAACCGAAAAACCGAGCTCTCGCCAGAAAGATGGAGAGTTAATGCAGCTAGCCAAATTGATTGTAAAACAAGATGAACCTTCTTTAGTTGCGGGTGATTTCAATTCGGTATGCTGGTCGAGAAGTTCCAAATTATTTGCTGAAATTTCTAATCTGAATGACGCAAGAATTGGCAAGGGAATCTTTGGTACCTTTCCAGTGAGACCTAGCATTTTTAGATTTCCAATTGATTTGCTTTATTCATCTAAAGAAATCGTTGTGAATAGTATCAAAATTCTTCCAGATATTGGGTCGGATCATCTACCTATTTTCTCGACTTTTTCTGTTACTTCTTCTGTAGATCATTCAGACAAAAGAATGAAGAAAGAAGAAAAACAAGAGGTGGAGGAGCTTATAGAAGAGGGTGAAGACGCAGCTGAAGAAGAGGAATGATTTATTGCTTAATTACCGGTCTTTCGTAAAACGTAAGACGAATTCCTAATAAAAGAATGATTCCGCCTAATGCCATTTGTAGCGTCACTTCTTCGTCCAAAAACCACCATGCTAAAAAGGAGGCAAGTACCGCTTGACCCAACAAACTAATCGACACCCTCGTCGCACGAATATGTTGTGTTGCATAACTAATGAGCAACCACGCTGTTAACTGACACACAACACCTTGCACCAACAAAGATAACCAACCCATTTGTGAAAATCCTGTAAAAGGTTGATTAAATGCAAAACTCAAAATGCCCAAAGCTAATGTAGAGGAAAGCATCGTAATAGACATGAAACTTAGCACTTCAACATCACTCAAAATTCGTTTACTCAACAGCATATAGATCGCGTATAAAACACCCGAGAGTATGGCGAAAATAAAAGCCAAATTAAAATCGAGCTCTATAAAAATTTCAGAACCTACGAGTAAGACCATTCCGAGCAGAGCGAATAAAGTGCCGATCCAAAAATTGATTTTGGGTTTATCTTTTAAAAATAAAAATGAACCTATTCCCACCCAAACAGGTGACAAATTCGTCAATAAGGTGGCTTGAGTAGCTGTTGATCCTTGAATGGCAATGTTCCAAACTCCGATATCGATTCCAAAGATGACACCACACAAAATTGATAGTAAAAATAGATTTTTAGTAGGCCATTTAAACTGCTTTGTGATTAAAACATATGGGATTAATAACGCAGCCGCTATGGCTACACGATAAAAAGCCGAAACCAAGCCGGGAGATAGATTTAACTTCACCAATATTGGAAATATTGAAATACAAATTATACCAATAGCAAGTGCAATTCTTGGTTTTGTCATGGCCACAAAATTTAACCTGCAAAATTAAGACTTAAAGCCAAAATTAAACCTCGAAATTTGATTCTTTTTGTATATTTATTTTTGAATCTTTGAGAAAGATTTATTAAAATTTAATCAAATTAATCACCCAATTTGAATTATGAAATCACGACCAAGACTTAATTTAAAATTAACAACTACCGACTACGTTTTAGAAGTTGCAGGTTGGCTAACTTTAATTGCTAATTGGTTCTGGGTATTTGTAAACTATCAAGATTTACCCTCCATAATTCCAACTCACTTCAATGGAGCAGGAAATGTAGATGGTACAGGTCCAAAATCTACAATTATTTGGCTTCCGATAGTTGCCAGCCTATTATTTATAGGTCAAACTGTTTTAAACAAATTTCCTCATTTATTTAATTATCTTGTCGAAATCACCGAAGACAATGCCCAAGCACATTATCAATTGTCGACACGTCTGATGAGATATTTAAAATTATTTATAAATATTCTCTTTTTCGCCATTACCTTCGAAACGATTTATATTGCGTTACATCATAAAAACATTTTTGGCGTTTGGTTTTTGCCTGGAACTCTTCTTTTAACTTTCGTTCCCATTATTATATACTTAATACAAGCTAGTAAAATCAAGTGATTAGAAGATATAATACAAAGGATCAGAATAATATTATTCAGCTTTTCAAGTTGAATGTTCCAATGCATTTTCATCCCACAGAAGAAATGGATCTAGTCCATTATCTCGAAAATAAAATTGAGGATTACTTTGTTTTTGAAAATAATAAAGAAATTTTAGGCGCAGGAGGAATTAACTACGAAATGGAATCCAAAACCGCCATAATTTCATGGGATTTTATTCATCCCAGTCACCATAGAAAGGGAATTGGAAGATTACTAATGGAGCGTAGATTGGACCACATTCAATCTAAAAAATATTTTAATAAAATCAAAGTGAGGACATCCCAATTAAGTTATAAGTTCTACGAAAAAATGGATTTTAAACTCAAAGAAATAAAACTTGATTATTGGGAAAAGGGCTTTCATCTTTACATGATGACAAGAAGTATTTAATTGAGTCCATCTCTATTTTCCATATCAAAATAAAAGCTGCACTGGAATCTAACAGATTAAAGTGCAGCTTTTATCCAGTCTTGAACGCTTAGAAAGGTAAATCGTCATCGTCTACTGAAGCTTTATAAAAGTCTTGCGTATTATTCACTTGCTGAACTGTTTCCTTATTCCCATTGGAACTTTTTTTGTCTAGCACCATAAAGGATTTAACCTCAACTTCTGTGATATAACGCTTCACATTTTCTTTGTCGGTATAATCGCGACTAACAAGCTTACCTTCAATCATAACATAAGTTCCTTTTTGAACTTGTTTTTCGATTCTTTCGGCTACAAACCTCCATCCTACTAGATTGTGCCAAATGGTGTTGTCTATCCATTCACCGTTTTTGTTTCTGTAGCTTTCGTTTGTAGCAAGACTGAATCTTGCTAATTTACCAGAATCTCCAAAATTCTTGATGTCTGGTGTTTGACCTACGTGACCTACTAACTGTACTTTGTTTCTGATACTCATGATTTCTAAATTTTTGGTTAAACAATTAGTTACAAAGTGTGAAAGTTTATTTTTACTTGAACTTTCTACTGCAAATATCAGAACCGCCATTCACCTAAGTCGACATTAAAACATTTACTCTCGTTTATAGTCGTTTGTAAATGCTTAAAAATTTTTAATATCATGATTTACAAGAGGTCTAAGAACAAGTTTGTATATGAAAAGTAGCGGGTTTTACGCACTAGTTTTTCGGTTTATAACTGACCTCTATTTTATTAATTATCTTTCGTTTAAGCACTAAAACCGCTATTTTTTATATATGTTGTTGGGCACAGTACTTATTTTTAAGAAGCCCATTTCAATATACTTTTCTCAATGTTTTCACTCCAAACATTTTCATCTTCCATTTTTTGATTGTTTTGCCATTGTTCTTCTAGCCAGTTTTTCAATTTGTCTGGGTTATTAAATTTATTTGCTATTCCAGATTTTACAAATTCAATGAATTGATCGATTGAAAGAGGTATGATTTTAGTTTTTCCTCCGTAAAGTTTTGTGTTAAATCGATTAAGGTTAAAATAGTGAGCTAAAGTTCCTTCGCTTATTTTAGGTGCAATGAATAAGCAGTACATATCTTTTTTCAAACTTTCTTTAGCTTTACCAAAATGTCTAGGCACAGATTCACTTTCCATTTTGAACTGAGTATTACCACCAGACATTGTTACTTCTGTAATTAACCCAAAATCTACAAATTCAGATTCAATGTCAGGTTTTTGACCTGGTGCATAATTAAGAGGCATACCATCAATATCCATAATAAAATTGCCATCAATTCTTTTCGCATAATTGAGCATAACTAATGCTCTCCATACATTCCATTCAAGGAATAAAGGTGCATCAGGAACTTCTTTTTTCTTAATTTGTTTGAATACGTCAAGGATATCAGGTAGTTCTTTATAATCTTTTAGTTCACGTTTCTTTTCCTCAATATTTTTTGACTTAACAGTAATTTCTTGACTTTCTAGAATATCCTTAAGCTCTTCAATTGAGGCTGTTTTATCAAATTCGGTAACACCTAATTTTTCTATTTTATTAATTAAAAGGTTTTTATTATCAGACAGTAATTTAACTGAAAAAGGATTAAACAAATGGGTTTTAAAATCAGTTAGATTTTCAAAAACTAGAGGCTTTCTGTCAGTTTCTTTTAAAATATAATTTACTTCATCAATTTTTTGAGGCGAAATTATCAACCTAAAAGTTCTTTTCTGAAAAGTAACTAATTCCGTTGCCCTAATATATCTAACAAAAGCATCAGCATAATCTTTCATATTTGAACTTTTAGTTTTTATAAACTTTTGTAAAGAGGTGTCTGAACTTTCTCTGGTTTTCAGTTTTTTGTCTTGAACTTCTTGTTGAAAAATTTCTAATACTTCTTTTTCGAAACATTCTGCAACGTACATTTTACGACTACCTTTAAAAGATTTTGAACCTTCACGAAAATCAATAATTTTTGTTACAATTTTATCAAAATCTTTGTAATTTGTTAGTTGCGAAAAGAACAATGCAATTTCTGTTTTAGAGAGACTTCCTAGTTCATTAACTAGCCTTAATAGTTCGAGGTAAGGTTTTACTGAAAATTCAAGAGTTTTTGATTGTGTATGATAAGGTGAAGGAAGTTGAAATTTTAACATTTGTCTTGTAAATGTTTCATCTTTTCTTTTTCCTGTAAGCAATAATTTTCCAGCTTCTGTTATTTGAATTTCAGGTTTTAAATCAACAAAACCAAATGCTTTAGGTGCTCTAGTTATTCTATCTCGTGCTGCAAATGCTGGGTCAGCTGGATAACTTTCTCCTTCATAAAAATCAGATTTATATAATGCATCGAAAAATTCAGCTTGTAATTCTGAATTGCCAGTCCATTTTTTACCTGAAAATAAATTAGTGAGTAATTCAATTTCTGGAATTATTTTTTCTAAAGTTCTTGGTGATGTAAAACCAAATAGTGCTTTAACTTTTGATAAGCTTCCCATATTTATTCCCAAAAAATTTTATCATCAACTACCATTGATTTTGTTTGCAAATTATCTTTACCTGAATTTAAATATTCAGATATCCTCGAAGATGACATTTCTATAGATTTGTCTGATATATCACATCCAATAAAATTACAATTGTTTTTTATTGATGCTATCGCTGATGAAGCACTTCCTAAAAATGGGTCGCATACTGTAAAACCTTCTTCTGAACTAGCGTGTATCATTGCTTGAAAAACCTCTACAGGTTTTTGAGTTGGATATTTTGAACTATGTATCCTTTTAAAACGCCAAACATCAGGAAATTTTCTATTTCTTATTTTTCTGGTATTACCGTTGGTGGCAAAAATTATATATTCGTGTCTTCGTCTGAAATAATGTCCCATTCCTATATTGACTTTATCCCAAGTAATTAGATTTTTCACATCAAAATGACTGCGAACAACATTTCCTAAACTCAAAAGAGAGTAAGAGTCGAACATAATATAAATATGTCCAGTAGATTTTTTTAAAACTCTTTTGCATTCAGATAAGAATTCATTGTAGTTTTCTTCACTATCTTCAAATTCTCCAAACCATTTTCCATTTTCTTTGCCTTTATCTGCATATTTTCCAACTATTCTTCCTTTTCCAAGCTTTAGTTTGTCATTCATTCCAGAATAAGCTGGGTCAGTAGCAATTATATCAACACTATTTGAAGGAAGTTTTTTTAGAAATGAAATAGCATCATCTTGATATATTGATATTTTGTTGTTTTCAAAATTATATTTAAAAGTAGCTTCTGCTTTTTTTAATCTTTTTTCAATCCTATCTTCAGTATTTTCAATGAAGGATAATATTGTTTGAAAATATTTCTTTGATATTTCCTCTTCATTTACGAGAGGAATATTTTGTTGAATTATATATTCTTTTAGTCGGCTTTCAGATATTCCGTATTCTGCTATTATTTCAGATGTTTTGTACATTCAATTTCTTTTTTCAAATCTACGAAATTTGTCTCGTTTCTTCGTTTTTTTGTATTGTGCCCAACAACTAAGTAAAAATAATTTAGCTCATTATATATAGTTTTATCGAACTTTTATGTTATAAACTCCATTTAGTAAGGCAACTTAAATACAATAATCAGGAGATTAAATCATGTTCAAATGGGACAAGCCGTTGCAATAATTTTACTGAAATATCATAAAAGCAAATGGACTGATTATATGAAACTTTAAAATCTGGCTAGACAGATCAAATTCAAAAATCGAGCTTTTCAGATTAATAAAAAGTGTATCATTTATTTAATTCTTTTGATAGTGGATTATGTTCCTCTTTTAAAGCTAGCGTTTGGATTTTCAGCTTCGTATGTAATAAATTAAATCAACAACAAAAACTTCCTTTTCTATTAAAAAAAGGAAGTTTCAATCCATATTAAAATTAGAATCCTAGAATGGAAGATCCTCGTCTTCTTCTGATGCTTTAATTACATTTTCCGATGATGTTCCATTTGACTGATAAGTTCCAGTGCTATCAACGCTTTTCTTATCCAAAATCAAAAAACTCTGAACTTCTACTTCTGTAATATAACGCTTCACATTGTCTTTGTCGGTATAGTCGCTATTGACTAATTTACCTTCGATCAGTACATAGGCTCCTTTTCGAAGATATTTCTCAATTCTTTCGGCTACAAATCTCCAGCCTATGAGATTATGCCAGGTGGTTTGTTCCACCCATTTTCCTTCCTTGTTTTTGTAGTTTTCACTGGTGGCTAAGCTAAATTTTGCCAACTTACCAGAATCGCCAAATTCTTTGATTTCTGGATTTTGTCCTAAGTGACCTACTAACTGTACTTTGTTCTTGATACTCATGATTTCTAAATTTTTGGTTAAACAATTAGTTACAAAGTGTGAAAGTATAATTTGACTTAAACTTTCTACCGCAAATATCAGAACCGACAATCAACTGATTCGACTATAAAGTATTTACTCTCGCTTATAGTCGTTTGTAAATGATTAAAAATAAATATCTAAATGAATTTCAACCAATTACATATAATCTTATTATTAATATATTTTCATATTTATATTCCATTCAATCACTTAGCATAGAGTTTTACTTCAATTTTCCCATCATGCGTTACCGTTCCCCTAAACATTCCAGAGGTATTAAAATCCATCGCTACATTTCCATTTCTGTCTAAGGCAATCATTCCACCGTTTCCTCCTAAGTCAGCAATATGTGCTAAAACTTCAGCAACACTTTTACTGACAGATTGCTTGGCGTACATCATTCTAGCAGCAACATCATAGGCCGCTACACTTCGGATATAATACTCGTCCCAACCCGTACTCGAAACGCCAACTTCTTTGTTTGCATAGGTTCCCGCGCCAATGATGGGAGAGTCTCCTATCCTAGCCCATTTCTTATTGGTCATACCGCCTGTAGAAGTTCCGGCGGCTATATTCCCTTGTTTGTCTAAGGCAACCGCTCCAACCGTCCCAAATTTCCAATCCGGATATTCTCTGTCAATGGCAGATAAATCTTTCTTTTGTTCTTTTTCTAAGATATACTGCAAAGACTTAAACCTATCTTCGGTCCAGAAATAAACCGGACTCACGATTTCTAAATCTTGCTCAATAGCAAACTTCTCTGCTCCTTCTCTACTTAACATCACATGAGGCGAATGATCCATGACAGCTCTTGCCGCCAAAATCGGATTTTTAACATTCGTTACACCTGCTACTGCTCCCGCAGTTTCAGTCTTTCCATACATAATTGAAGCGTCCAACTCATTTCTTCCATCATGGGTGAAAACCGCTCCTTTTCCAGCATTAAACAATGGAGAATTCTCCATGACTATAATAGCTGCCGTCACAGCATCTAAACTAGTTTTTCCTTGTTGTATCTCAGCAAAACCTGCTTTTAAAGCTTCTTCTAACTTCGCTTTATAAGCTTTAGCCTCTGCTGGACTTATGTTTTCTTCGCTAATACTCCCAGCGCCGCCATGAATTACCAAAACATATTTTTCTTGACTTATCGCCCAAGTCGATAGCAACATCAATACGGATAAAATTAAAATTCGCATATTCTTAAATCATTGATGGATTGATTGGGTTAATTTATAACATTCTAAATTTTTAAGCATCATTAAATCCATCAATTCACAAAATTGTAAAGTGTAATTTCAACAAAGATTAATTAACTTGGCATTTGAAAATTCTGAAAATCATTAAATTCTTAACATGGCGCAGCAATCAAAAATCATAATCGGATGTATGTCTTGGGGAAATTGGGGCAAAAAATTATCTACTAAAGAACAAGCGGATTTAATTCAATTCTGCACCGAAAATGGCAACAATACTTTTGATCACGCCGATATTTATGGTGACTATACAACCGAAAGTCAGTTTGGAAAAGCTTTAAAAGAAAGTGCTATCGAGCGCGAAAACATTCAGTTGATTTCTAAATGCGGCATTCAGTATGTCGGAAATTCTCGCGACAATAAAATTAAGCATTATGACTATTCTAAAGATTACATTATTTGGAGTGCAGAAGAATCGTTAAAAAATTTACAAACCGATTATTTAGATACTTTTTTACTACACAGACCTAACCCGCTAATGCATCCCGACGAAATAGCAGAAGCGATTACAGCTTTACAAGAAAGTGGTAAGATTAGACAATTTGGTGTTTCTAATTTCACTGCTTCTCAAGTAGATTTAATTTCGAGTAAAATTAAAGTGGAGGTAAATCAAATCGAATTTTCCTTAACGCACCACTCAGCGATGCATAATGGAAGTCTGGATCAAATGATACTGAAAGATATTCAGCCTATGAGTTGGAGTCCATTGGGCAGCGTTTTTAAACAAGATAATGAAGCAACTCAACGTATAAAACCAATTTTAAAAGATTTAGCAGAGAAATATGAGATTTCTGAAGATGGAATATTATTAAGTTGGATTTTAAAACATCCTTCGCAAGTTTCTCCTCTCATCGGAACTACCAATAAAAACAGAATCTTAAATGCCAATAAAGCCTTAAAAATTGATTTAGAACTAGAAGATTGGTTTAGTCTTTTGGTGGCTAGTCAAGGCCATAAGGTTCCTTAAAATTCATCTATGGAAATCATCTTTAATTTATTGATTGGATTTTTAATAGGCATTTTAGGCTATTTAATTAAGCACAAAAAAATGTATCAATTGATTGCTGGATTAAATTATCATCCAGTGAAAAATAATTATAAAGATACCTACAACATGCTGAAAGTCGGAAATGTGCTGGGAAATGCTTGTTTCATCTACTTATTTGCCGTTATCATTAGTCTTATTTTACATATTGAAAATCTTTGGATTCACCTATTAGCCACCGCGTCTATGTTAATTTATATAGGTATCTATTATAAAAGTTTCAAAAAAATAAACTAGCGCAAACTACCTTCTGGAAACTGAACTTTAGAAGGCGCAGTATTTAACTTTATTAAAGCCTGTTTTAAGACTGCATTTCTACGAATCGTTGTATCTCTCGGCATTACAGGATAGGAAATCACAGCCTCCATCCAAGCGCGCTCATTTACCCTAAAATAAACAGCAGGCTCCCACCTCGGACTGTTTACATACTTTGGATAACGTGTTTTGAAATCTTCTACGGCAGCTTCTAATAAGAGTTTTTCTACCAACTCTAAATCACTGGTAAAGGCAACTTGTAGCGCCGTCTCGTTCCATATAAAAGGAGTTTGCGGCCCAGAGTAGTTGATGATTTCTTCTCTTAAAATTAAACTATTCGGAAAACGCACGACCCTTCCACTTGAACGGTCATTGCCCAAATAATCACCATTACATTCCAAAATAGAAGTGTCTAAATAGCCTATTTCAACCACGTCTCCTCTAAAATTCTTGATTTGAATTCTATCGCCTACCAAATAAGATCGTCTAAAAATCAAATAAATCCAAGCAATGAATGAAGTAATCGGCTGCTGCAAAGCAAAACCCAAAACCAAGGTAATCAAACCAAAGGAAACAGCTGCAGCCAACAGGTTTTGGAACATAAATGAAGCCGCGATAATTAAACTAAATACAATCGATAAAAACCTAACAATGCGATTTAAATTATATTTATCCCCTTCTAAATAGTTCTGTTTATTGACAATACGCGTAACAACTTTTCCAATTAAGAATATGAGAGAAATAAAGAAAAGTGCAATCATTAGGTTCTTCACAAAAGGACTGAACCTTTCTAAAGACTCAAAATGCTCCCAATGATCAAAAACAGGAAGGTCTAAAATATAATTTATTACCAACAGCACGATCGCCGTAATCGAGTAAATTATAATCCACCGTTTGTTGTTTGCATCCTCCATTTTCGAACTATTCTATGTTAAAAAGTAGAACCATAGCTTTCTACCTAAATCAGATGATTGTTAGAACTTAAAATAAAACTCAAATTTAGTTTTAATAAAGACTTTATAAAAATATTGAATCATTATATTTGTTATAACTTAAATTAATAAGATTTATTTATTCTTAAAAAGTTAAATTAAACCATTTTAAAACAGGTTTAAATCTCTATCTAATGCAAAATTAAACTCAATAATTATGATTAAAAAAGTATTTTTCACACTGGCTTTATTTTTTTCTTTTGTTTTTGTTCAGGCTCAAAAAGAATACATGGACAAAATAGCCGAAGAGGTTTGTGAATGCATTGCGGATAAGAATAATGATAATACCGAACTTTTTAAAATGGAATTAGGCGTTTGCGTAATTCAAGCTACTAAAAATTATCATACTGAGCTTAAAAGGGATTATGATGTAGATGCATCCAATCTAAATGGCCCCGAAGGCGAAAGATTAGGAGAAATCATAGGGGTTCATTTAATTAATTTCTGCCCAAAAACATTGTTAGCCATTGGCAAAATGTATCAAGAAGCTCAAAATTATGAAGAAACCTTTGACTTAATTGGAACTATCGAAAAAGTGCACGAAGGACAGTTTATTGTGTTCGATCTGAGAAACGAAAACAATAGAATCGAAAAGCTATACTGGCTGGTTTATATTGATTCTGAGTTTGATATGCTTAATAACTACAAAGATTTAGTAGGTAAAAAAGTTAGAGTAAATGTTTTTTTAAATGAGTTATTCGATGCACGCATTTTAGAATACAGAATGTGTAACATCATTAATACTTTAGAAGTTATTGACTAATAGCAAGATTTTTAGAATTACCTTTGTCGCTCACCCCAGCCTATGCAGCATCTACAAATTATCTTCGAAAACAAGGATTATATCGTTGTCAACAAACAAGCTGGGCTGATAAGCGAGAAAAGTCCATATGAAGAAGAAACTGTAGAAAGTCAAGTTTTAAATCATCTTTCTAAATCAAGGAAGAACCCCTATTTAGGCATCATTCACAGGCTTGATCGCGTGACCAGCGGTGTGTTGATGATGGCTAAAAAGAAAAGCATTTTGGTGAAGTACAATGAGTTTTTTAGGCAGCGAAAAGTTCAAAAAACTTATTTAGCAATTGTTAAAAATAAACCACCAAAGGCATCAGGTATTCTAAAGAATTTTTTGGTTAAGAATCAAAAAGAAAAGCGTTCTGATATTGTAGAACACGCAACAAAGAACAGCGTAAACTGCTCCCTAACTTATCGTTTATTAGATCAAAACGATAAAGGTTATTTATTAGAAATTAAACCAAAAACAGGTCGATTTCACCAAATAAGAGCGCAGTTAGCACATATTTCCTTACCCATTATAGGAGATGATAAATATGGTTCAGAGCAAAATTATCAACCACTTTCGATTTGTTTGCATGCTTGGAAATTAAAAATTCCCGTTGTTGGAAGTTCTGATTACGAAACTTTTATAGCCCCATTACCAGATAATTCCTTTTGGAAAGATTTTAAATTAGATTAGTTTAGCAATACATAAATTCATTAGAAAACACATGAGTGAATATACGGCTAGAGAAGAAAAATGGAACATCTTAACCCACGGATTTGGCGTGATTTTAAGTATCATTGCTTTAGTTTTAATGCTGATTAAGAGCTTCCAAAACCAAGAAAGCTTGAGTTTAATGAGTTCTTTATTTTTTGGCGTAAGCTTGATTTTACTCTACGCTGCCTCCACCTTATATCATAGAGCAACAAATCCTGTGAGCAGGATTAGACTCAAAATATTTGATCATGCTGCTATTTTCCTACTCATCGCTGGAACTTACACGCCCTATTGTCTCATCACATTAAAAGGCGACACAGGTTGGTTAATCTTTGGGATTGTTTGGAGTATTGCCATTTTGGGCGTGATATTTAAATTATTCTATACCGGAAAATATGAACGTCTTTCTACGATAATGTATTTAGGCATGGGTTGGGTCATTGTATTTGCGGCAAAACCGTTAATGGACAACCTTCCCAGCCTGGGATTATATTGGTTGATTGCAGGAGGCTTATCCTACACCATCGGTGCTATTTTCTATAGTATCAACCGAATTCCTTTTAATCATGCTATATTTCATGTCTTCGTATTGATAGGAAGCTTCAGCCATTTTTATTCTATATATAATTATGTGTTGTGATGTACCAAAATTGTTAAAGAGCCATCAACCAATTTTTATATTTAATTAAAAAAAAACACCAGAACTATTCATCCTGGTGTCATAATATCTTTGATTAAACAATGCTTACAACTCGTAAACTCTTACTTTTCGCTTTTTGAAATAAGTATTGTTTAATTTATTGATAAGCTGATTGGCTTTTTTGCGTGGAACGGCTACAAATGCACAATCTTGCTTCAACTCGATTAAACCTAACTCTTCTTTACTTAATCCTCCTTTTTTCATGAAAACACCAGCAATATCTCCTTTCGAAATCTTATCCTGACGACCGCCAGAAATAAATAAAGTCTTAAAGAAAGGTTTAGCTACTCCTGCGATTTTTAATTCCTCGATCGGATCAGCATCTGGGATAAAATCTGGTAATTTTCTTCCGGTATGTTTTAAAATGTAAGCCGTACCCTTTTCAGAAACACGCGCTGTACGTCCGTTTCTGTGCGTAAACTCTTCGTAAGAATAAGGCAACTCATAGTGAATAATAAAATCTAACTCAGGAATATCCAATCCACGCGCCGCCAAATCGGTAGCCACTAACAATTGACTACTTCCGTTTCTAAATTTAATCAAAGAACGCTCACGGTCTTTTTGCTCCATACCGCCATAAAAACAAACATGTTCGATTTTATTGGATTCTAAAAACTCGCTCACGGCATCAACACTTGCTTTTAAATTACAGAACAAAATTCCGTTTTGGTTACCAACATGCGTCAATAAATCTAAAACTCTGTCTAACTTTTCAGCTGGCTCAGTTTCAACCGCCACCAATTGCAAGTTTTCATTTAATTTATCCTTCAGATAATTTAAAACAGTGGGCTTACTAAAGTTCACAAAAGAAGGAACCTCAACACTTTCTGTGGCCGATGTTAGAATCTTCTTCCTTAATTTCGGTAAATGATTGAAAATTCTGCTCAATTCATCCTCAAAACCAACTTCCAAGATTTTATCGTATTCATCTAAAACCAAAAATTTGATGGCAGATGTATCAATTCGATTATCGGTAAAGTGATCCAAAATTCGACCTGGTGTACCAATCAAAACCGTAGGCTCATGTTTTAATTCAATTTTATCCTTAGACTTGGCGCGACCACCATATACGGCGTTCACCTTAAGCCCAGACCCCATTTGTCTAAAAACTTGTTCGATCTGAATCGCTAACTCACGCGACGGCACTACAATCAAAGCCTGAATTCCTTCCTTTTCTTCCTCGATTGCGTTTAACAAAGGAAGTAAGAAAGCTAAAGTTTTACCTGTTCCGGTGGGAGACAAAACGATGGTATTTTCTGTTTTATCAATGACTGCAATGGCGTTTTCTTGCATGCTGTTTAACGCCTCAATATTTAATTTTTCTAGTATTTCTTGTTGCGTTTTAACGAAATTGGCCATTTGGTTTTCTTTTTTTCTTTGTATTAATTTTTTCAGGTTTCTCTGTTTCTTTTACATTCTGCGCCCAATAATTCGTCAGGACTTTGTCCATTAACTCTTCCTTGGTTAGATGATGAAAAATCGTTTTCACTTCTTCTCTTACATCCTCAGGGATCTGACGATTGGGTTTAGTTTTGAACAATTTTCTTGCCCAAACTATTGCATTATTCTTTTCTATTTCTTGTGCATCTGCCTTGGCTATTTTCTTAAATTTAATTTCAAGAACTTGCTCAAAGTCTTTTATTTGCTCCACTTTTTCTTTCTGTAGAATCGTCATAGAAAGACCTTTCTCTCCTGCTCTACCCGTTCTACCACTACGGTGAGTATAAGCGTCATACGTATCTGGTAAATGATAATTCACCACATAAGCCAATTCTTTGATATCGATTCCTCTCGCAACTAAATCTGTAGCAACCAAAATATCAATATATCCATTTCTGAATTGCTCCATGATTCTATCACGAATTCCTTGAGTTAAACTACCATGTAACGCCCCCGATGAAATCTTGCGAATCGCTAAATTCTTTGCTAATTTATTTACCGCAGCTTTGGTTTTACAAAATATAATTCCTCGTCCACCTTTTTGTAAATTTAAGAAATGTAATAAAACATCTAATTTCTCGATCGGTTCTACCACCGTATACTGATGTTCGATATCATTATGTCCTAAATTTTCCATTTCCGATGAAACAGAAATCACATCTTTAGACATATAATTATGTACAATATCCTTCAATCCACCTGGCATGGTAGCACTCAATAATAAAGTACGACGTTTTTTAGGCAAAGCTTTTAAAATCGGCATTAAATCCTCTTTTAATGCTTGGAACATTTCATCGGCTTCGTCCAAAACAAGGTTTTTCAAACCGCTAACATCCAAAGCATGCTTTTCGATTAAATCTAAAACTCTACCTGGCGTTGCCACCACTATATGTGTTGGTGTTTTTAAGGATTCGATTTGTGATTTAAGTGAACTTCCTCCAGAAAGCAAAACCAATTGAATTTCTGGTGAGTGCTTAGCAAATGAGGTTAAATTTGAGAAAATCTGTTGCGCCAACTCACGGGTTGGTGCCAAAATCAGTGTTTGAACTTGGTCGTTCTCAACATCTACTTGTTGTAATAAAGGCAAGCCAAAAGCGGCTGTCTTACCCGTTCCAGTTTTAGCTAAAGCTACTAAATCTTTATTCTGATTTAAAATCAATGGGATAATCTGTTGCTGAATATCTGTGGCTACAGAGAAGTTGAGATCTTGTAAAGCTTGCTGAATCTGTGGATTAAATCCGATATCGGATAAGGTTTGCGACATAAAATATTTTCTGCAAAGATAGAAACTGTTTTGTGGTTTAGACTCATATCTGCTTACGATTCATTAAATTAGTTATATTATGTTGTTTAAATTTCAAATTTTAATCTCTAAAAATGCTGATTTCGGTAGGTTAATTCCTTTTTAAATACCTTTGCAACTAATTACGAATCAAAATATTTAATCCACCCATGTCTAAACATACATTCAAGCTTAGCGAAAACAACGAATTCATTACGCTAGATAAACTTTTGAAAATCTTGAGATTAGTTGGGTCTGGCGGCGAGGCTCATCTTGTTATTTCAGAAGGTATGGTAAGCGTTAACGGCGAAGTGGAGCTACAAAAAAGAAAGAAAATGCGCGCGGGAGATATAGCTGAGTTCAATGGCGAACAAATTGAAGTTGAAGCATGAGTGGCACATTAAGATCCAATATTTCTATAGGTAGTAAGGTGGCCATTGTGCTGAAACAAGACCAGCGCAGCGGTAAACTTACTGAAGGTGTGGTAAAAGACATTTTAACCAACTCCCCCAAGCACCCACACGGGATAAAAGTTCGTTTGGAAGATGGACAAGTAGGCCGTGTGAAAAAGCTACTTTAATTCAGATATATTTAAACTTAAAAAAATATTGATTTCGATTTAAAAATTTAACTAAAAATATAGTTTTAGATTTTTGAAATTAGTCGAAATTGCGCTCACTTTTTTGAGTGAAATTACTCATTGAGATTTAAACTTAAATCATTAAATATGAGTGAGCAAGACCAACACGAGCTTGATCAATTTGAAGCATTAATTCAAGGTCTTTTAGACCAAAAATATGCTTATGTAGATGACTTTTTACCCACAGAAATAATTCAGGGTTTAGTCGAGAATTTATCTCATTTATGTGCTTCTGAGGCTATGAAATTAGCAGGCATTGGCAACAAAATGGTTTTGAAGTATGATAGCCTAGTCAGAAATGACCGTGTTCATTGGATTGAAGATGATACCTCAAATTTGTTTGAATTAGCTTATCTAGCCAAGATCAATCGTTTTGTACAGTATTTAAACAATACCTGTTATACATCTATCAAAACCTACGAGAGTCATTATGCGAATTATGAAGTCGGAAGTTTTTATAAAAAGCACATCGATCAATTCAAGACAGAAAAAGGCCGTAAATTTTCTATCATACTATACCTCAACCAAGATTGGAAAGATGATGATGGCGGAAAAATCGGACTTTATCCAAAAGGTTTAGACCCAGTTTATGTTTCACCTATTGCGGGTAGAATGGTTTTCTTTAGAAGCGACGAATTAGAGCACGAGGTTTTTCCATCGCATACAAGAGAACGAAATAGCATCGCTGGATGGTTGAAAAATTAAATTATTTATCTTTTTTAAATTCGTCTTTGAATAGAATTTGATACACCAAATAAAAACCAATCAGGGCCGCTATCACAAACAAAATAAATGCGAATGCAGGATATCCTCCAATGTTCCATGAACTTGGAACACGAACCAACATAGCGGCTCCAACGATTAAGGCAGCCACAATTAAACCTGCTGTAATTCTATTGGCCACTTTTTGAAATGCATCCGTAAAGCGCTGTTCATCAATAGCGTCTACCTCTATTTTTATCTTATTCTCAGCTAAATTCTCAGTGAATTTATTCACTCTGAAAGGTAAATTCTCGGTGAGCTCTTTCATCTCCAAGAAAAGTTCCATCATATTTCCAGGCTTCAAATCATTATGCATGCGCTGTTGCATCAACTCCTGAACATAATTTTTCACTGTATTGTGCATATCATATTCGGGCGACAAGAAAGCCACAATTTGATCCATGTTGAGCAATATCTTTCCTAAAATATTTAATTCTACCGGAATATGAATCCCTTGCTTAGCCGCTAATTGATTAATCTCAATCAGAATTCGTCCAGTTTTTAAATCTTTAGCTTTTTGATTCTCACTCTCCTGAATTTTTCGTTCAATGCTTTTTCTAAATAGAGATTCATCTACCTTGTTTTCATCATATTCACTGATGCTCAACAAAACTTCATTCACGCGCTGACTATCATAATTACTCAAAGCAATCATCAACTTCAAGATGTTCTCTTGCATCTTATTGCTGAATTTAGCTACCATTCCCAAGTCCATTAATGCCACCTTATTTTCTGGCGTTAAATAAACATTCCCTGGATGCGGATCTGCATGTGCAAAACCATCAACAATGATTTGTTTTAAATATCCTTTCACCAAATCATCCACCAAAGGATCTAAATCCATTTCTATTCTCTTGAGCGGAGAAACTTGGGTGATTTTATTTCCTTGAACAAATTCCATGGTCAAAACCCGCGAAGAACAATAATCTGAAATAGGCGCTGGAATAAATAAATGCTTAAACTCTTTTAAATTCTCTTTTAAAACACTCAGATTTTGAGCTTCTAGTGAATAATCTAATTCTTTTAATAAAACATATCTTAATTCCTCAATCACACTATGAACCGCATAATCTCGAGCCGTTACACTATAAGTTTCAGCTTTTTGAGATAAATCCATCAAAGTATCTAAATCTTCCACAAAACGCTTTCGGATATTGGGACGTTGAATCTTAACAGCAACTACTTTCCCAGAGTGCATCACCGCCTTGTGCACCTGACCAATAGAAGCACTCGCAATTGGTTTTTCATCAAAAGAAGCGAAAGCTTTAGAGATTCTTAAACCAATTTCTTCTTTAAAAATCTCTTCCACCACCTCATATTCCACCTCATCTACATCATCTTGCAAAGTAGCAAGTGCTTTCATAAAATGTGGCGGTAACAAATCGGGTCGTGTAGATAATAATTGACCCAATTTAACATAGGTTGGCCCCATGGCTTTTAAGTCAGCAACCAACTCCTCTGGGCTATCCTCATAATCTTCTATACTCTTTTCTTCATCAGAAATAACCGCATCCTCTTCTGGCATAGCAAAAACATCGCTATTCCAGTATTTAGCCATAAACTTAAAAAAGCGAATATATTTGTCGTATTGTTCAGGGATAAGATTCATAATCGTAAATTTTGGGAGTTCACTGCAAAAAGTGGACTATTCTTAAATTTATATTTGATTGTCCGCAATCGCGCCTATCGGCTTGATATTGCTGCAACTATCACTCTATCAAATAGTTTCTCACCAAAA
>JBLWWH010000007.1:0-128801 GCA_048268105.1 Weeksellaceae bacterium | reverse complement strand
TGAAGCGAAAAGTTTCAATTTAGCGACACGGTAAGCAAAAGCCAATTAATTGAATAAATTTAAGAAAAAAGTCAATATAATTGGCTTTTTGCGGAATAGAAAGCCAAAACTTCAATTTTAGCCTTAACCCGCCATTGCGCCAAACCCTTGTTAGCGGTAGTTTTTATTTTAGTTCGAAAAAATTATCTATTTGTTTGAGCAATTTTTCTTGAGGTTTGTTTTGATTTTTAATAGAGTAAAAGATTGAATTTATAGACTCATCGATAAGTTTTCCATTTCTTATTTTCATTAAATGCGGAAACTTTGAATAGTTATTAAGTTTGTAAAGGGCGTTTGATAAAAATTCTTTAGGAAAGTTTTCGTTTTCAATGTTTTTTCCATTTAGAAATACGATTTCAATATTATTATTCAGTTTTGGAATTATTTCAGTTTCAATATATTCTTTAGCGTTCTTTCTGTTGTTATAACAAAAGAAATTTACGCTTTCATTATCAAGTAAGAATTGTGAGTATTTTTTTTCAAATTGTTTGCGATTATAATAAGTAAAAGGAAATGATATAATAATAAACGGAATAGAAATTATGAAAACTATTATCCCTAAAGTAATCATAATTAATACTTCAAAAATTTCTTTTATTCTATTCACCTTAACTGAATTTTGTTATTATAACGCTCTTTTCTTAAAATTACCGCTAACGGTTAGTATATGAAACGTAGTGCAGAAAATAAGCGATTTCGTTTCGGTTAAGCACAAGCCGAATTTTTAAATTTTTCTAATTATCTTTTTATTCCCGATTAGCCAAATTTAAAAATTTGGCGACCTGGCAAAAATGCCCGAACCTTCGTGTTAGCAACGACTCGCACTATGTTTTATATACGTTGTTACCCACCGTTTTTATTCCAGTCTGTTGATTATCCATTCCATTAATTCATTCGGATCTGCAATCGACCAAGAGTGTGGATGTCTCATTCCATTAAGTCGATACCCTTTTCCCAGTGCGCTTATAAATTCCGCATTTTCATTGCCCATAATTCTCAATTGGTTAATCATCGCTGTTTGGTCTAATGCATTAATATCATAAAAATCCGTTTGTCTTTCTTTTAGATGCCAATCAATATCTGGGTCAGAGTAAATTTTAATTGGTGTGTCAATTAGAAATTTAGCATTTCCGCCATTTTTCACGGTTTTTGAATACATTGAATTTTTAGAATAAACATTGGGTACTTCTTTTGGAGAACCTCCGAATTGCTCCTCAAGTTTGGCTAAATAATCCGTTGCTTCATTGACGGCTACTTCCGAAAAGTTTAACTCTTTAGTTCGTTGAAATGAATAGTAAATTCTTGCCCAATCCAATGGTGGGTCTATTCCATAAACAGCAACTGGCTGAATTGATGTTAAATCAGGATTTTCTTTCGAGAGTTCTACATATCTAATCGCGTTCATCCCTCCCAAAGAAAAACCTCCAATTATGATTTTGTCTTTTGGCGCGTGATATTTAGAAATGGCATTTTTAAAAGTAGTATTTAAAAAGTCCATTGTAATTTTATCAAGATAAAGATTGTAATTAATCGAAGGTATTATCAATAAAATTCCTTTTTCGAATGCAAGTTCAGATAGTTTGATGTTGTTATTTATCACTTCTTCTGTATTTTGCGCAGTTGGAGGTAATAGAATGAGAGTTCCTTTAATTTTTCCTTTTGGTCTTAAAGCATAATAGAAAAGTTCGTTAGAAGTTCCGTCATTTACATACAAATAAGTTTTGTCAACAATATCAATGGTATTTTTTTCCAGATTTTTTGAAAGAGTTTCATTAAGATTTAATTCAGATATTGTCTGTCCGAAAACAGAAACTGAAATTAATAATATCAAGATGTTTGTTAGTATTCTCATTGTTTTTTCAAATGGTGGGTAACATAGTTAAATACGAACTTCATAGTGGTTTATGGCTGTTATATTCACCTTGTACGACAAAACCGCTATTTCTTCGCTTTATCAAATATAGTATTTTCAAATAAGTTTTCGAATTGAATTTTAAAGTTTTATGGCTATTATCCATAAGGCAAATATGAACCACAGTAATTGCGCTGTATTTAAAATAACTTAAAATTCATCAATTCTTCTCTTGTCCTAGGCTTCGATGCAATTTTGCTTTGCATAATCACTCAGTCTGACAAGAGGATTAACGTCAGTTAAACTACTTGAACAAAAGACTCTGAATCAAGTTCAGAGTGACACTTCGGGTTTGCACTCCAGGATGAACCTTAAACCAGCTTTAATCAATTTTAAACCAGTTAAACTACTTGAACAAAAGATTCCGCACCAAGTTCAGAGTGACGCTCCGGGTTTGCACTCCAGGATGAACCTTAAACCAGCTTTAATCAATTTTAAACCAGTTAAACTACTTGAACAAAAGACTCTGAATCAAGTTCAGAGTGACTCTTCGGGTTTGCACTCCAGGATGAACCTTAAACCAGCTTTAATCAATTTTAAACCAGTTGAACTACTTGAACAAAAGACTCTGAATCAAGTTCAGAGTGACTCTTCGGGTTTGCACTCCAGGATGAACCTTAAACCAGCTTTAATCAATTTTAAACCAGTTAAACCACGTTAACAAAAGATTCCGCATCAAGTGCGGAATGACGCTCCTTGTTTAGACTCCAGGATGAACCTTAAACCAGTTAAACTACTTTTAAATCACTAGCTTAAAGGCTTCATATACTGAACTTTAGTAAATTTCAAAACAAATGCAAAAAAACAAAAAATAATAAAAACCAAATTTATTTTGCACAAAGGCATAATTTATACACAATGCCTTCATCTAAACCTACTATTTTTATCCCAAATCCAATTAGAGTCATGGTTTTCCGGGTTTTATACCCCGCCCGATGTAACCGATATACAAATTATCAGCTCGTAGGTTTTAGAGGTATTTACTAATTTAAATTGATTTTTATCATGAATGTTTATAATTCAATGTCTATTTCTCTAAAAATTCAAGAGAGAATAGACCCGTCTCGCAGGGATGAACCTGCGAAATTTTATGTTCAAGCCATTCAAACTGGCAAAACAGATCTTAGGCGATTAGCTTATCTAATTTCTAGTCAGTCCACTGTTCGTCAGGCGGATTGTTTAGCCGTGCTAGATGGTCTGGTGCTTAACATGATGGATGAGCTTTCTCAAGGTAGAGCCGTCGAATTAGGTGATATCGGAACTTTTAGAGTTGCGGTGACTTCCAACGGAAGTGCCACGCCCGATGAAGTGAACGTTTCCAATATTCGATTCTCGAGATTGAATTATCGCCCGAGCCGCGTGTTTAAAAAATGGCTCAAAACACTCAACTTTAGCATTATGAGCTAGCCTGCTAAAGTAGCCTAAAGGTGATTACCTTGAAGCCTGATATGTGTGTATCAGGCTTTTTTTATGGTTTTGAGCCAAAAAAGTAGTCAAAAAACTTCCGCATAAATATAATTTTCTTCAGGGAGTTTTGCTAAAAAGTCCCTGAAGAAATAAAAAAAGTTCACGGACTTTTGCTTCAAACTCTATGAAGAAATAAAAAAAGTCTGTGAACTTTTTACAAAAAGCATTAGAGCTATGTTTTCAAAGCTTTTGATAAAGCATTTCAAAGCATTTAATTGACTTTCCTCAACGCTAAAGTATGTATTCCTCTATGAACCACCATAAACCTCTCTCCTATTACTGCTAAAATTCTCAATGCATGTGTGAATTAATGGTAAGGAATGGCTATTGATTCTTTTAACTAAAGTGACTGCTTTTTAAAATGAATTGATATAAAATTAATTTCTTCAACCTATACAGACTGCTAGTTAAACTAGGAAAAACCCATTTTACATTGAGCAAAAAGAGCTTCTAAAAGCCACTCGTTAATGATTATGCTAACTCTGAGCGAATTATTAAACAGTTGAATCATAAATAGTACAAGCTTAATATGCTTAGATTAAACCACAGCCTAAGATAATTAGATACTTAAAAGTGCAAATTCCTTTAAACTTCCATCCTTACAATTGATCACTTATGCCTTTAATTTTCTATTTGGCTATGTACGGATTCCATTACATATAAGTTATGTCCCAAAAATAGCAAAAATTTGGGACAAAATGTGACCAGTCATAGAAATTAGGACAGTTCACCGTCAGAAATTTATAAATCAAAATAAACGGTCAAGATCAGAAAGTGGAAATTTAGTGAGAGTAAGGTTATCGATTCGCTTTAATTCATTTAATCAAAATTTCCCATATTTCCTAAAAGCGGTGATTGTTTGGTATATTCCGTAACCAATAAATATTTTTACAACAATAAAAATAACAGTCAGAGCTTAAATTGAACTACCTATTGAAGATAACTTGCTTTATTTTGTCTTTACAATTAGCATCAATCTATGGATAAAATCATAAACGAGGTGTAGTGAAGATGTAGTGAAACAACTATCAACACTACATCAACTGAAAACATTTTTAAACCAAAAAAGAACCTAACAATCACCACATCAGGCAGTTGATAGGCTTTTAATATCCGTTGTTAACCTTATTTACTTTCCTATGCAAAAAATGAGAATATACTGTTTTTAAGGTCTTGCAAAAATTAAGAGACAAATAAGTGACAATATATGTGGTTTTAAGGTAAAATAAGTACCAAATTAAGTTAAATTGAACTTATATTTTGTCAACCTCTTATCTCCAGTTTTAATTAAAATTTCTTGTTCTACTGCCCATTTTAAATCTCGACTTGCTGTTGCTTGACTAATATCTTTGTAATTTAATAAATAATCTTTACGGCTAAAATCATTTTCGCCAATAATATCTTTGTAAAGTTCAATTCTTTCTTCTGCTGTAAGGGTTCTATTTTGTGTTTTTAAGAGGTTTTCTAATGCTTGAAGTATAATGTTTAGCATAAACTCTATAAATGGCGTAGAAGTCGCTTTTTTATCCGACATACTCAATGCTTTATAGTAAGCCTCTTGATTTTCTTTTATCAGACTTTCAACAGGCAGGTATTCAAAAACTGGGTACTTCTGCATCAAGATTAATGTTTGCCATAGTCTACCCATTCGTCCATTTCCATCTAAAAAAGGATGTATAAACTTAAATTCGTAATGAAATACACAACTTTTAATTAGTAATACATCTTTATCGGTTTTCAGATAATCAAATAAATCATTCATCAAACCTTTTATCATAGTTCCACTTGGTGCAACGTGCTCAACTTTTGATCCTTTTACAATACCAACATTTTTAGTTCGCAGTTTTCCAGCATCATCAATCAATCCTTTCATAAGGATTGCGTGTGCATTTTCTAAATCCTTTAACTTATTAGGATTA
This sequence comes from Weeksellaceae bacterium, assembly GCA_048268105.1. Classification (GTDB taxonomy): domain Bacteria; phylum Bacteroidota; class Bacteroidia; order Flavobacteriales; family Weeksellaceae; genus Profundicola. The sequence continues at coordinate 123,464 of JBLWWH010000007.1, read as the reverse complement.
AACTCTCGTAGTTGCTCATAAACTTTTATAGCGTTCTTAACCTCTAAAATATCCTTTTGTGGTGCAATTACTCGTTTATCGTTTAAAAGTGCTGTTATCTGCTCTTCTGTAAGTGTATTACCCTCAATCTCTAAAGAAGATTGTATTGTTTTTATGCGGTTCTTTTTCCGTAGTTCTGTTGGAGGCTTATATAAGTGGGTAGCATTAATTTCTCCCAAACGCTCTGAAATGTCAACAACTAACTTTAAAATGGTATCGGTAATATGATAAGGCGGTTTCATTCAATGATAGTATCATTTGATAGTATCACAAAGATATATAAAAATTAATAAGCCACAGGTAAATTATTTAACTCTCTCTTATATGTCTTCCAATTAGGCATAAACCTGCTTAAAAGAGCCTTAAAATTATCATTATGATTGCGTTCGATAAAGTGTATTAACTCGTGAACAATCACATACTCTAAACAATGCCTTGGCTTTTTAGCAAGTTCAAGGTTTAATAATATTTTTCTTTTTTCAATACTACAAGAACCCCATTTAGTCCGCATCTTTTTTACATCCCAAGCATTGCAATTTTGTCCAGTTTTATCTTCCCAAAATTCTAAAATTTCTGGAACAATCTTTTTGAGGTGGTTTCTGTACCACTCATTGAAAACTTTTTCTTTTGCTTCTTTGGTAGTATTTGGGTTTACATATAATTCTAAGTAGGTCTTGTTCTTAATTTTTATTTCGTGCTTACCGTGTCTCTCAATTACTTTTAAAAGATAACGTTTGCCATCAAAATAATGACTTTCACCAGTAATGTACTCTCTCGGTGTTTCCCTTAGTTGTTCGTAAAAACTCTTTTGATGTTTTTTAATCCACCTTATTTTTCCGATGGCATATAACCGTATGGCTTCATCGTTTAAATCTTTAGGTGCAGCAATACGAACCCTCCCTGTTGGTGGATAAACCGACAAGTGCATATTTTTGATGTCCTTTTTTATAACATCAATCGTTAGGTCTAAAATATTTATTTGCTCCTCTTTAATACTCATTTTGATTTTTTACTATTTCAAAAATCTCATCTACACTAAATCCGTCTGGTAAAATATGCTTGATGGCTATTTTTATTTTCTTTTCTTTGAGTTTATTGCCTCTAAAATCTGCTTGTTTATTATATCGTATGGCTTCATCCATAGCAATCGCCAATGTTTCATCTTGCCCTAAATTATCATATAAGGCTCTTTTTGCATTGGTATCTAAAACACTTGGGTAACTTGCTGTTTTATTAGGTCTAACCACTCGTTTTGTTAACTCTATGATTTTGGCTAAATACTCTTTATAATCTAAAGCACCTCTTTTTCGTTCTAAAATTAACTCGTAGAGTATAGTTGACATTTTTTCAAAATAATGCGGATTTGTAGGGCGTTCCGTATTTATAGTTTTAGCCAAGTTATTTTCAATGGTTTCCGCTACGGCTTCTTTGTCTTTTTGGATGCCCTCTGGCAATGCCTTAATAAATTCATCTTCTCCACGCTCCACGATTAACTGAATTAAAGATAAATCGTCAAAAGCAGAAACAATTTCGCTTTCATCTGCTCTTATGTAACTATCAATTAGATGTCGCATTGCAGGTTCAAAGCGTTTTAAATCAATATAATCGCCACTTGATTTTTCTATCTCATCTCTCAGGTTGGTGTAAAACTTAACCTCTTGTTTAATGGTCTCAATCTCGGCAGGTGTATATCCTGCTTCTTCCATTTCATTGGCTATATTGGCATAAGACCGAATTAATGAAACGGTATATTTGTAAAGATGCGTTCTTAATTGTTCCGTGTTTTTTAAATCATCAGGATTTTGCGAAGTACCACAGAAAAAACGTTGAAAATGTATCGTGTCTTGTGGGTACACAGGCTCACAAAGTGCTTTTATGGTCTCTCTGGCGTTTTCTAAACGTTCCTTTGCTTTTTCTAGTCGATTGTCTAAAAGTCCTTTTACATCATCGCTATCGTATTCTCCAAAGGCTTCTTTGGTGTAGTCGTTAATTGAATTTTCTAAACTCTTAAATAAATCTTTGTAATCAATCACATAACCATACTCTTTACTCTCTCCGTCTAAACGATTTACTCTACAAATCGCCTGAAATAATCCGTGATCTCTCATTTGCTTATCTATGTACAAATAAGTAGCCGATGGTGCATCAAAACCAGTCAATAACTTATCTACCACAATAAGCAGTTTCATTTGAGCAGGCTCGTCAATAAATTTCTTTTTAACCTCTTTTTCAAAATCCTCTGGCGATTTACCATCTAACATTTTGATATAGGTTTCGTACTGCATCAATTTTTCAGTATAACCCTCTTCTCCAGTAATTTCATCTTTTACACTTTGCAGATTGGGTTCATAAGAAGTGATAATTGCACAACGTTTAAAGCCCTTTTGTTGGAAAATCTCATAATATCGGCAGGCTTGGTAAATGCTTCCAGAAACTAACATTGCATTTCCAGTTCCATTATTTAAACGGTCTTTTAATTCAAAGTCCATTAATATATCATCTACAATCCTATTGAGGCGGTCTTGAGAACTCAACACTTTTTGCATTGTTCCCCAACGCTGTTTTAATTTTCGCTTGGCAATATCTGTTAACCCTCTGGTTTTTGCATCAAACCATTGGTCTATTTTTTCTTGTGAGGTAATATTCTGGTCAACATTTCGGGCTTCGTATCTTAAATCCAAAACCACTTTATCTTTTACGGCTTCATCAAATTTATAGGTATGTATGTAGGTGCCAAATACCTCAATACTCTTTTGTTTGTCCTTTTTTAACAATGGCGTTCCTGTAAAACCAATAAATAACGCATTGGGCAAAATTTGTTTCATTGCTTTGTGCAAGGTGCCAGATTGTGTTCTATGACACTCATCTACAAATACAAATAAATTCCCTTTGGCTTTAAAATCTTTCGGTAGGCTTTTGGTTAATTCGTCTGCAAAAGCATCAAAATTTGCATCGCCTTTATTCCCAAATTTATGCACCAAAGAGCAAATTAACCATTCATTTTTTTGGTTGAGCGTGTTTACTAAATCCTGTCCGCTTTTGGTTCTATAAATCTGTTCGTTAACGCCTTTAAATACTTTTTCGATTTGGTCGTCTAATTCCTCTCTATCGGTTATTAGTAACACTCTGGCATCATCTACATTTTCTCTTAACCATTTTGTAAGCCAAACCATTGTTAAACTCTTTCCGCTTCCTTGTGTATGCCAAATAATGCCACCTTCTCTGTTTTTCACACGTTCTTGCGCTGCTTTCACGCCGAAATATTGATTGTGGCGACATAATTTTTTAACGCCCTTATCAAATACAACAAAATCATGAATAATTTCTAAAAACCGCTCCTTGGCGCAAATTTGAGAAAGGTGTCTAATCAGTTTGTTTTCTTGGGTGCTATTTTCTTTCCATTGCAGATAATATTTTTCTGAAGTTTCTATGGTTCCATAGCGCAGCCCCTCGGTGTCATTTGCTGCCATGACCAGTTGCATGGTGGTATAAAATTGAGAAATTACGCCTTGCTCTTGGTTCAGCAAATTTTGCCGAATACCTTGGGCAACGCTATTGGTGGCTTTTTTGAGTTCTATAATGCCTAGGGCGATACCATTTACATAGATCACAATATCAGGTCTTTTGCTTCTCCCTTCATTGCCATAGTAAACAGATACCTCTTCTGCAATGGCAAAATGATTGTTTAGTGGTTTTTTCCAATCGATTAGCCAAAATGTTTCTTTATTTTCTCCTACATCTGGACGAACTTTCACACCATACCGCAACAGCGAATACACCTCTTTGTTGGTATCGTACAAACTTTTTCCCAAACCATCTGATGCTTTAATGAGTTTGTCTATGGCTTTTTGAATGAGCGTATCTGAATAGCCTTGTTTTTTGAGAAATGGAATGAGATATTGAGCTTCTATATTGCTATTGTTTTCTCTGTCTTTCCAATCTCCAAGGTAGTCATATTTTAAGCCTAATTCAAAAAACTGAACGACTTTGCTTTGGGTTATTCTTTCTATTTGACCTACATCGCTCATAGTTTAATCTTTAAACAAGTTCATATAATCTTCAAATAAATACAAACGGCCACGTTCTGCACCTGTAATTTCTGTTAAGATATTCATTTTTTCCAAACTTTCAATCAACTTGTAAGCAGTTCGTGGGGTTTTTTCGATTATAGTAGCTACTTTTTGAGCATCTATAATTGGTCGGTTGTATAAATATTCTACTACTTTGTAAGCGTCTCCACTTCTGTTGCCCAATTCTTTTAGTTTTATATCTATGTTTTTTTGCAATTGCATAATACCATCAAAAGTTTTTACTCCTTTTTTTGCGGTTTCTATCACCCCTGTTAAAAAGAATTTTAGCCATTGATTAATGTCGTTGTGCGTACGTACACGCATTAAATTATCATAATACAGCATACGGTTTCGTTCAAAGAAATCAGATAAGTATAAAATAGGCCTTTTTAAGATTCCTTTATTTACCAAATATAATGTGATAAGTAAGCGCCCCACACGGCCATTACCATCCAAAAAAGGGTGTATGGTTTCAAACTGGTAGTGAATAATCGCTGATTTTAATAAATCAGGTAGCGGGTTTAATTCATCGTTAGCAAACTTTTCTATATCTGACATCAAGTCTCCTATTGTGGAATGAATAGGAGGGATAAAAGTAGCATCGTTTATAGAAGCTCCACCTATCCAGTTTTGACTTATCCTATATTCACCAGGTTGTTTATATTCACCTCTTACACCTTGTAGTAATACTTTGTGAGTTTGTTTGATTAGTCGATTAGAAAAAGGAAGTGTATGAAGCAATTTTACAGCCTCGTTCATTGCTTGAATATAATTTTGTACCTCTTCCCAATCATCTCTCTTTTCAGTTTTTATTTCTGCTTTTTCCAAAAAAGCCTCTTCCATATTGGTTTGTGTACCTTCTATTTTCGAAGATTGAGTAGCCTCTTTTGCTATGTGCATTTGGATAAACATGTCAATATTTACATATTGAGAATACATATCTAAACGGCCTAAATGCCGATCGGCTTGACTTAATAGATTGAGTAATTGCATATCCTCAACCTGCCATTCTCTATGTATAAAGTTTGGCTGAAAACTTTTATAATATCCTTGGTTAATATATTTTCCTGCTTTAAAATTTCGCACAAAAGTAAACTTATTTATTTGTTATTATACAAATGTATGAAAAAAGTATAATAGCGAATATGTTTATTATATTAAAATGCTTTAAAGTAAAATAGGCTTTCTTTAATTATACTTTTTTAGGTTTTATTTCTTTTTTATAAACAACCTCTGGCTCTGCAACCATTGCTAAAGGTTTAGGCTCTTCTTGTGTTGCAGGTTTTACCAAGCGTATTTTACCTGTTAACAACTCCTGCATCATCCCTTGCTTTAGGATTTGAGTTTTTTGTAGTTGTTGCTCTAAGGTTTCTATCTCGGCATCCATATCGCTTAGGATTTGGGCGATGGCTTTTTGCTCTTTTAAACTTGAAGGCATTTTTATTTCTGTTTCCTTAAAAACTGACATTCCTACCAAGTTTTTCATCGCTCCTCCCTGAGTGTCATCTATTATTTGACTTTGAAAAGGTTTGGAAGTAAATAGATAATAAAAATAATCATCATCAATTTTTTCTTTATCTAATGAAATTTTTAACAATGCTTGATTTATTATACCTTTTTTAAATTTGTTTGGAATTTTAAATATGGAACCTATTGTACCTGAACAACTAACAATAAAATCTCCAGACTTAATTTCAAATCTTTTTAACTCCTTAAATTTATTTTCATCTATGTAATATTCTCCTAAATTTTCATCTTTATATATAGCATTTTTTTGCTCATATACTTTATATCCTTTATTGACAAAAAACTCTTTTTTTAATGCTCCACCAAATGGACCTCTTACTAAACTTTCAGAAACTTTATTTAAAGTATTAACAACCCATTCCTCAGTAAACCCTTGCAAGCGTTTTTTACCAGTTAGCAATTCTTGCATTGCACCTTGCTTAATGGCTTGCTTTTTGGCAATAAGGTTTTTTAGGTTTTGAATGAGTTGGTCGGTGTCGCTTAATGTATTTGCGATTGCTTGTTGTTCTGTTTCGTTTGGTAAAGGGATACTAATTTTACGAATATCATCTAAAATTAAATTTTGATGAGAACCAGCCTTTACTTTACTTAATAGCTTGTATTGCCCATCATTTGATAATAAATAATGTTTAACCCAATCTAAATATAAAGGTTTATGAAATTTACCAACAGCAACAGCACCTCCAATGAAAGCAATGTTTTTATTATCAAAAACACCTACTTTACCAATACTACCAGAAATAGAAATTAACAAGCATCTTTCATCTAACAATATCATCGGAAAGCGAACAGCAACGTCTAATGGTACATAGTAATCTGTGAGATAATTTATTTTAAACCCATTAAAATCTTTGTTCTGAATGAATGGAACATTATTATCTGTTTTCTTGTCAACTAAGGTTGGCTTTATATGATTTGAATAGTCAAAACCAGTTTGTTTAGTAAAAGTTTTACATAATTTACCTATTTGTATAATAGTCCAATCTTTGGGATAAATAATTTCTCTTAATTCCATACCATCCCCATTTTTTGTAGATGCTGTGCAACTTTACTCTGTAATTCTTGTACGTGTTGCTCTATTTCAGGTAATGGTGTGTCGTAACGCTGTGCCAATTCACTAATTCGATTAGTCAAACGTTGGCTTATTTGGTCTATTTCGCCATCTATTCGAGATTTTAAGGTGCTTAACCATTTATCATCAACAATTAAGGTCTTTATTTCCTCTACGCTTAATTGTGGGCATTTTGCATAGACTTTTTGTTGTAATTCTGCTTGGGCTTCCTTTAAGGTCTTTTTATTGGCAGTTTCTAAGGTTAGTAGTTTTTCGTAGGAATGTAACACCTCAAACTCATCGGCATAATCCGCATCGCCTTTTATGTCTTTTAAGCGTTTTGTTAAATCACCTTTGGTAATGTTGCCTTTATCATTTATCACTTCGTTTAACAAACCTTCATCGCCTGAATGTTCTTCAATGAGTTCGGTCATTTCGGTAGCCAAAGACTCTAAATAGGTTTCTATGGCTTGTACTTGATTCTGTTCTTCTTTAAAATAACGATTGATGACCAACTCAAAAGGAATTAACTCACTTTCGTATTCCCCTTTCTTTATTTTTCCTTTTTTGTCCTTTACAGGCGTTAAAGTGGCTACCCAACCATCTTCCCAAATTAAATAACTATCATCTTTTAAGACCTCATTCCAATAATCCATTAAATGCTGGTAAATATCGTAAGGATTAATGAGCGGTTTGTTGTAATAGTATTTTAATAAGCTCTCGGATATGTCAATAATAAGTTGCTTGGGTCGGGTATCTTCGTCAATCTCCCAAAGTTTGGGTTTGTTCTCGGCTTCCCATTGCGTAAACACTCTGTCCAAAGTTTCGCGATAGGCAACAAATTCAGCATGGTTAAAAATAGTTTCTTTAATGTTTTCCTGTGATACAACCAAGGTTTGGTAGCCCTTACGTTTTGCAGGATGAAACAAATGTTCTTTTAAATTTGGGTAAACCTCCCAAAAAGGTTGTAAGGCATCTACATCACGATTAGGAATGTCGCCTAACAAATGGGCTTCTATATCCTGTATATCTTCCTCATTTTGCCCATCGATATATCGAGGAATGTTTAAATTGTATTCGTTTTGTTCAATCTCTTGATATTCCACCATTCGAGCATATTTATCAATTTGCTGCTGATGGTTAAACACATCTACAATTTTATGAATGTCCTGTTCTCGTAATCGGTTTTTGTTTCCGTCTTTGATATAGCCTTTACTGGCATCTACCATAAAGATACCTTTGCGAGTGGCAGCGTTTTCTTTATCAATTACAATGATGCAAGCAGGAATACCTGTACCATAAAACAAGTTGGCAGGTAAGCCTATAATACCTTTAATGAGTCCACGTTTAATAATATTGGTTCTAATGGTGGCTTCTGCATTGCCTCTAAACAAAACACCGTGAGGCAAAATAACTGCTCCTTTACCGTTACTCTTTAAAGAGCGTATAATGTGCAGTAAAAATGCATAATCGCCATTTTTATTTGGCGGAATACCAAAACCGTCAAATCGCTTGTAAATATCATTATTGGGGTCAAAACCATTTGTCCAAGACTTCACCGAAAATGGCGGATTTGCCACGCAGTAGTCAAATCGTTTTAGGTCGTCTCCGTCTTTATGAATTGGGTTTGATAGGGTGTTGCCTTGCTCAATATCCTGTACTGCTTCTGGATTGTTGTGCAGTACCATATTCATTTTTGCTAAAGCAACGGTTGCATTGTCTTTTTCTTGTCCGTAAATGGTTAATCCGTTAGGTGCTTCATCGTTCACTTTTAAAAGTAGCGAAGCCGATCCACACGCAGGGTCATATACCGTTTGCGATTGCGAAGTAGCATTATCCACACCAATAATTTTAGCCATTATGCGAGAGACCTCAGCAGGTGTATAAAACTGTCCTTTACTTTTACCAGAGTCTTTAGCAAAGTTTTGCATTAAGTACTCGTAGGCATCTCCAAGTAGGTCGTCATCTTCTGCACGATTATTACTAAAATCGAGTGCAGGGTCTTCAAAAATGGCAACTAATTTACTTAATTTCTCAACCAGTTCTTTGCCTTTACCCAATTTATCCTCATCATTGAAGTCTGCCATTTTTTGCAGCATATCAAAACCATTGGCTGCATCTATTGGGGCAAGGACTTTTTTATTGATATAATCGCCTATATCATCTTTACCTTTCATTTTAACCAAGTCGTCAAAACTTGCTCCCTCTGGAATGGTTATTAATGCATCTTCATCTCCTGCATACTTATCGGAAACATATTTTATAAATAAAAGCGGAAGAATGTAATCTTTGTATTGTGAGGCATCCATACCGCCTCGTAATTCATCACAACTCTTCCAAAGTGAACTGTATAATTCTGATTTTTTTACTGCCATTTCTAAATCTTAAAATTCGATTTTAACCTTACCGTTTAATCCTTTTTCGACTATCTCGATAAGGGTTTGAATTTTTATGTTATTACCATCTTCACTCTCTATACGTGAGATGTAACTTCTTTTTTTACCTACACGTTGAGCAACTTGCTCTTGTGTAAGGTTCTTTTCTAAACGTGCATTTTTAAGTATTTTTCCTATGTGCCTACCCATAATAAAAAAGTTACATTCGTAGTGAAAGACATTGCGAATGTAACTTAAATGTTGCAAATACGCAACAGTTATTTTAAGGCGTAATTGCTGAAATGTTAGTTTTTATAAAGGTTTCAAGCAGAACGCATTGTTTTACTCATTCCACAGTTCACAATCTTTTAAAATAACATTTGTTATAGATTTCCCCTCACATTCTCCAATAATTGTTACTCTCTGTCCTTTACGGAGTTTAGAAATTATCTTGTTATTATCTTCATCGAAATAACAATTAATATTTTGTAAGTAACCAAACTTAGAACTTATTAAAACAAAACCCTGTAAACTCAATTATAATAATAGTTTACAGGGTTTTTATTTTAATTCTATTTTACCTGTTTACTTCCCGATACAAAAAGAACCAAATATGGTTTCTAATATATCTTTATCAACATCTATCTCTCCTGTAATACTTCCTAGGTGCTGAATAGCCAAACGAATATCTTGAGCGACTAAGTCACTAGGAATGTTCATTTCCATGGCATTTTCAATATCATGAATGGAGTCTAGCGTACTTTTAAGCGCATGCAAATGTCTGGTTTGTGTAATTACCATTTGATCATCTTGATGCCATGACTTTACAAATGCTGCTAAGTTTATAGCTAACTCATGTACACTCTCGGCTTGATGAGCTGAAATGGCTTGTTCGTTTATCACTTCAAAGTGCTGTTCTAACATCGCGATCATATCTCGACTTATGAATGCCTCTTTGTGTGGATGTTTATCGATTTTGTTTTCAATTAAAAATAGATCAAGCTCTTTATCAAACAAAGGCTTTAGCATTTCCAATATCTCCTCCTCTGTTGTGTCTTGTCGGTCGTATAAGAATAAAACCATTTTAGACTTAAGCGCATTTTGAATAGAACGCTTAACACCCATAGCTTCGATGGTATCGGTGGTCTCTCTAAGTCCGGCCGTATCTATTAACCTAAACTTAATGCCGTTTAATATAATCACATCCTCTATGGTGTCTCGAGTCGTACCAGCAATATCAGATACGATGGCTCTATCTTCTTTCAATAAAGCATTTAACAAAGATGACTTACCCGCATTGGGTTTACCCAAAATCGCTACTGGAACACCTTGTTTTATAGCGTTTCCATAAGCAAATGAATCAATAAGCGGCTGAATATGTTGTTTTAATTTACTCAATAAATTCAATAAGCCCGTTCGATCCGCAAACTCTACATCTTCCCCAGAAAAGTCTAACTCTAACTCTATCATAGCGGCAAAGTGAATCAATTCCTTGCGCAATGCCTGTAAGTCATTAGAAATTCCTCCTCTCATTTGGTTCATAGCAATCTTATGTGATGCCTTAGAGTCGGATGCAATCAGGTCTCCTACGGCTTCGGCCTGTGCCAAGTCTAATTTCCCATTTTTGAAAGCACGCATGGTAAACTCACCTGGGTTGGCCATCCTTAAACCTTTAGAAATAAATAAGTCTATAATTCTTTGTTGAATATAAACTGAGCCATGACAAGAGATTTCTACCACATCTTCACCAGTATAGGAATGTGGATTTTTGAACAAGGAAACCAACACCTCATCTACAATTTCGTCGCCGTCCATGATTTTACCAAAATGCAAGGTATGCGAGGCAGAGGCAGATAATTTCTTTCGTGTTTTGAAAAGAGCCTCTGTAGTTTCAATGGCTCGACTCCCCGAAATTCTGATGAGTGCAATGGCAGCTGAACTGTTGCCTGATGCAGGTGCTATAATTGTTTCTTCAAAATTCATAAATACAAAGTTAGAACATTATTCGTCAATTTATGGCATTAAAAAAAGCCGCTGTTTCCAACGGCTTTCTTTAGCTTATTTTATCTTTAAATTAATCTCTGTCAATCACTTTATATAACTCAAAATTAAGATACATAGAGTTATCAGGACCTAGATTTAAGGTGTTATAGTCTCGCCCAAAAGCTAAACGAGACGGAACAATAATGATTCCTTGGAAATCAACCGCAGGAAGAGCATCTACTGCTTTATCCTTAGAATTAAAATGTTTTAAACCATCTTGAATTCCTTCCATTTCATACCATTTTTTTTGTGCATTGTCTAAATTAGAAATGTCTTTGTAGTAAAAAGAAGGGTCCCAAATAGGAAAACCTGTGGTGTTAATGGTCGTAGAAATATTGCTAGGCGAAGTATAGTAAATAGAATCGTTTAGGCTTTTACCTTGAAATGCAGCCAATTCATATTGAATCAAAATGCTGTCATTCTCTGGATTGGTAATCGCTCTTCCGTTAGCTTCAACACCTGGTCTTTTAACAAACCAATATCCAGATGGATCCATTTGTGCTAATTCTGCTAAAGGTGTTTCTTCGTCGTCGTTTGGAGAATCATCACGAAACTTAGTTACTTTTCCTACACTATTAAAATAATGGTCATTTAAGAATTTAACAATCGCTTGATCATCTATACTATTTTGTTGTTCCTGAGGCAATAAGTCGACTCCATCATCATCACTTTTACAAGAAGATACCGAAACAAAAATTGTAAGTAATAGAACAGCTAAATATTGTAATTTCATATTTGTTTTAATTTTAAGGTGTGCAAGATACAAAGAATCTTATTTAATACAGACGACTAAGTACTGCCTGGGTTGCTTTATTTTTTAATTATACTTTAAACATCCTTATAAGAAAGCTTAATTTATCTAATGTTAACGTGTTAATTCAATGTTTATTGAATAAATCTTAAAGCTTATAAACTCGATTAGTTCTCTTATTTTCTTAAATTTACGCCATGAGAATTGATAAATTTTTGTGGTACGTTCGTTATTTCAAAACCCGAAGCATCGCCACCGACGAGGTTAAGAAAAATAGAGTTTGGGTAAATGATGAATTAGCAAAACCTGCGAAAGAAGTCTTGGTGGGCGACTTGGTTAAAGTTAGAAAAGACCAAATTATTTATACCTTCGAGGTACTACAAATGCCCAAAAGTAGAATGGGTGCTAAATTGGTGACCTTATACATTAAAGACAGAACGGACAAAGAACAAAAAGATTTATTAGAGCTAAGAAAATCTTCTCAAAATTATTACCGCTCTAAGGGCGAAGGTAGACCTACAAAAAGAGACCGTAGAGATTTAGATGATTTTATGACAGATTTTGATGAGTTTTAATTTTATCGTGAATCGCTGAAACTACCTCCTCCTCGCTTCTATTACTTGTAGCAATACTTTCGTGTGCCATGTGATAAAATGCATTGCGCTCAAATAGATGCTTGGCAATAAACTCCACAAGATCATCCGGTGCTACATGAGCAATCAATGGACGTTCAACTTGGCCTTGGTTTAATCTTTCTGCCAATGCCGTGGGACTGGCGTGTAAATAAAAACTCAAGCTGTTTTTATTAATTAAATCCATATTATTATAAAAAGAGGGTGTTCCACCTCCAGTTGAAAGAACAAAACTTTTCTCACTCAAAACTTCCTTAAGGAGCTCATTTTCTAATTTTCGGAAATAGATTTCACCTTTTTCAGAGAAAATTTCTTGGATACTTTTTCCTTCTCTCACTTCTATAAACTCATCTAAATCTATGAATCCCAGCCCCATAAGCTCAGCCAATTGTTTGCCTACAGTCGTTTTGCCACTGCCCATATAACCTAGTAAAGAAATTTTCATTTGGTAATCATTTAATTGTCAATATTCTACAACGAAAAGCAAAGATAAAAAAGAAAAAACTTTCGAAATTATTTGGTCTGAACTAAAATCGTTTTATATTTGCAATCCGTTACGAAGAAAACAGTAACAGACTCGGTAGCTCAGTTGGTAGAGCACAACACTTTTAATGTTGGGGTCCTGGGTTCGAGCCCCAGCCGGGTCACTTAAAATATGAAAGCCTCAGCTACGCAGAGGCTTATTTTTTTAAAATGTTTTCACTCTAATTTTATTTGCAGTGTATTATTAGCACTTGCAATGACTCGGTAGCTCAGTTGGTAGAGCACAACACTTTTAATGTTGGGGTCCTGGGTTCGAGCCCCAGCCGGGTCACATAGATATACTATAATCCTCTTAAACTAAGTTTATGGGGATTTTTTTTATGGTTAAATTTTAATACAAATCCATCTCTTCGATTCATTAAACCTAATTACACATCTACTCATCCGCTTTTAAATCGAATACAAAGCCTAACTAATTACCCCCCAGTAAAGTATTGAAAATTTGCTTTAAGCTTAGCCTCTTCGCTACTTTTGATTGAAAGTATTTTTCATAAAAATCGCAAGTACAGCACATGGCTTTACTCGCGATTTAAAAATTAAAATGAAAAAAAATATGAGTCTTATGTTTTACATTACTTAATGGTTTCTTTCACCTCACCACACTTCAACATAGAAGCACCATAATATGGGTTTTTAATTTCCTCTTCTAAACTTAACCAATAAGCTCCTTTGTCATTATTCGCCATTGGACAATACTGACTATAAACTGTTTTATTAACTCCAAAAATCTGCACACTATTGGTCATAGCCGTAGAAAGAGCCATAAATTCATCTCTTTGTTTCTTAATATCTGCTGAGGATGAAATTTTGGCTATAGATGATTTTAATGTAGATTGATAATCTTCCCAAGCTTCTTTAACTGATTTATCTTTCAATTCAGCGGCGTCTAGCTTCGCCAAACTAGCTTCAAAAGTCTTAGCGGCAGATTGTGCATCAGACCCTTTATCGTCTACCAAAGCATCCTTTAATTTAATATAATCATTGAACAATGTGCTCAATTGACTGATGAATTTAGTAGACACCTTAATTCTTTCTAAATCCAAATCAGGAACAGAACTCGCGTGCTGTTGATGCGCCTGTTCGCCGTTGACTTGATTCATCATAGATGGTTTTCCTTGTAACTGTGCTGCTGCATCTACCGTAAAGGTTCCATGAGTTACGATTTCTTCTCCACTTTTCAGTCCTTCGCTTACCGCATAGGCATCACCCGATCTTTTACCTAAAGTTACTTCTCGCATTTGAAAAATAGGCTCATCAGGATTGGTTTTAACATACACTAAAGAGCGTTTCCCCGTCCACATAACCGCCGTCGCTGGAATATGTAATTCTTCTATCCCCGAGCCTCCCATATTCTCTAAAGTTCCTACCGCAAACATTCCAGGTTTTAAAATACCACCAGCATTGTTTAGCGTTGCCCTTACTGCAATAGTTCTAGAGCTTGTATTTAGGATAGGATCAATAAAACTAATTCTTGCTGTATATTCTTTGTCTGGATAGGCATTCGTACTAACTTTTATTTCTTGCCCAACCTTGATCATTGAAATTTGATTCTCATAAGCATCGAACATTGCCCAAACGGAGTTTAGATTACTCAACCTAAGAATGGGTTGACCCTGAGAAACATAATCTCCTTCATCTGCCAATTTCTCTGTAACTGTACCCGAAACCGTAGCGTAAATAGGAAAAACCTCTTGTACTTTACCCGAAGCTTCTATTTGGTTGATTTGCTTTTCAGATAATTTCCAAAGTTTTAATTTATTTCGAACCGCTTGATATAATTCAGGTTGCATATGCTTCATAGAAGCTGTGGTAATTAATTCCTGCTGTGTGTTGACCAAAGAAGGCGCATAAATCGTTGCTAAAAGCTGACCTTTTCTTATATTTTCGCCCGTAAAGTTGACATGAAGCTTTTCAATTCTTCCCTCAAAATAACTTGCTTGAACCGTATTGGCTTCTTCATTTCTCATGATTTTACCCGAAAGTGTAATGGTTCTACCCTCTGTAGTAGTAGCCGCTCCAATAATACTCGTTTGAATGTTAGCAAGCGCCATAGCATTCTCAGTCATTTTGATTTCATTAGGCGAAAGACCTTCAGCCCCTTCCTCTGCTGGAATTAAATCCATACCACATAATGGACAATCTCCTGGTTCGGGCTGCATAATTTGTGGATGCATAGAGCAGGTCCACATTTGATTAGCCTCAGCCGCATGCTCATGTGCTTCCTCTGACTCAGAACTAGGGTCAGATCCACCAAAAGCAAAATAACCAACTGCTAAACCAATCAGCAGCGCAGAAATGATGTAGATTATATTCTTATTCATAATTACTTCTTGTTTTCTAATTTCTTAATCAGCCTTTTCATTTGTTCAATTTCTTTTTCTTGTGCCTTAATGATATCATCTGCTAAGGCTTTAACTTCAGGATCCTGAATATCGGCTCGCGAACTCGTTAGTATAGCAATCGAATGATGTGGAATCATAGCTTTCATCCATAAAACATCACCTACAATTGGTTTTTGTGCTCTCACCAATCCAAAAGCACCTACGAATAACAGCAAGCTGCCCACTATAATTGCGATGTTTTTAGTTTTATTCTGATACATATTTTTCATAAAAAACCACATGATCAGCGCCATGGTTGAGATTCCTAAACAAGTCATATAAAAGCGTGTAATACTAAAATAAACATGATCTGTGCTATAGGTATTCAAATACATCGTTATGTACATGGCAACAAAAGATGCAGCCAACATTAAAATGAATTTGGTGTATACGGGTTTGTTTGAATGTTTTTTATGTGATTTCAAAATGGAATGTTTTTAAGTTTTTTTTAAAGTAATTTTAGAATCTAGTCAAGTGTTCATTTTTAATGTTCAGATCACATCTTATTTTTATTTCTCTTTAGCGGTAATTAGGTAAACTTCAATTTATCTTACTTGATATTGATTGAGATAGAGTTAAGAATCCCCGCCCTAAGTCGGGGATTTTATTTGACCTAGAAATTATTTAATCTCCTTTTTCACCTCACCACAAGTCATCATCTTATCACCAAAGTATGGGTTTCTAATGTTAGATTCAGTACTTAACCAAGTTCCTCCATCTTCACCATACATCGGGCAAAACTGCTGATAAAGTGTTACTTCAGTTCCAGTAACTTCTACCATTTCTATTATACTCGAAGTTAATCCCTCGAAATGCTCACGTTGAGCTTCGATTTCGTCTCCAGCGATTTCTCGTGTGTGCTTAGTTGCAGCTTCTACCATAGGCTTTAATTTAGCCTGCTCTTCTGCTGAATAAGCAGCAAAGTCAAAACTGTTTAATTCAGTTTCTAAGTTTTTAGCTTTTTCTGCTGCAGCTGTTCCGTCTGTATCTACTAAAGCATCTTTCAACTCCATATAAGCAGCGATTACTTCGTTATTAACATCTACATTTTCTGAAGTTTCAGTAGCAGCTACTTCTGTTTCTACTGGCGTAGTTTCACTAGTTTTCTTAGCATCATCACATGAAAATGCAGTTAGACCTACAAAAGCTAAGGCAAAAATCGCCGATTTAGCTTTTAAATTGTTGCGTACATCTGTTAGGATGTTGTTTTGATTGTTCATCATTTTGTTAAAATTTAAATTAAAATTATTTTGTTTTTAGTTATTAAGTTTTAATGACTTAAGTGTTTATAATTGAATCAAATAGTCGACCAAAGAAGTTTGCTCGTAATAATCTTTAATCGCTTGAATTTGATTTTTCTGGAACTTCAATTGAAGCTCTTGAATTTTTAAAACCTCATCATAATCTATAGTCCCTGTCTCATAGTTTTTAAGAAGAATTTTCTCTGCGTTTTTCGCTATTTCTAGATTATCTTTTTGAACATCGAACTTAATTCTAGATTGTTTTCTTTGAGAAATAGCTTTAGATAATTCAGCGGTTAACAGGTTAAGTCTTTCGTTTTTCTGAGCTTGAATCTCTTGTTTTTTGATTTCGTTTTGTACACTAACAGAAGTGTATTTTTTATTAAAAATAGGAATAGATAAGGATAGCATCGGCATCACCATATCCTTTACAGAACTCGTAATCATAGGATGCGCATCTTGGTTGATGTATTCTACACCCACACCTAAAGTTGGACTACTTTCTTTCTGATTTAATTTCTCGAACTGATCTACGCTATAGGCTACCTTGTCGTACTTTAAAAGTTCTGGGTTATTATTTAAACTTTCATATGCCAAAATTTCTTCGTTTTTAGGAAATTCTAAATCCGAAACAATTTGAATAGGCGTGTCATAATCTCGGTTCATTAAACTATTCAAAGCCGCTTTTAAACCCACACTTTTCTGATTTAATACATCTATTTCCTCCTGCAATTCATTTTGCCTAATTTGTAAACGCATAACATCTACCGGAGAAGCCTTTCCTACTCTCACTGATGTTAAGGCTAGCTTTTCAAAAGTTTGCAAAAGCGTCTTGTTCTGAGCCAATACTTCTTGCTGAGCTTGAATTTCATAGATCTGATAATACAGTTGAGAAATCGAAAGTGCTAATTTACGTTGTGCAATATCAACGTCTACTAATTGAGCATCTGCCACAGATTCTGCATATGCCTTCTTGGCAGGTAATGTCCCAAACCAAGGCAACATTTGCATCGCCGAAACACTAAACCTTTCCATAGGCATATCCATTTCTGGACGCACGGCCATAAAACCAAAGTTAAATTCGGTATTGCCTAGCGTATTGACCTCATTTACTTTTTCTACAGCGACCTGATACTGATAATCCAACTTTTGAATCGAAGGATTATTTACCAAAGCTTCCTGAATTAAAGTTTCCAGTTGTTGTGCGTTTAGCATGCTAGACACTAATAAGGCACATATGATTTGTATTCCTTTTCTCATTTTTTTGTGTATTTAAGTTTTAACTCAGCTTTAAGGCTAAACAAAACCGGAACTACGAATAGGGTAATTAAAGCAATTAACATTCCCCCAAAACTTGGGATTGCCATAGGTATCATAATATCACTTCCCCGTCCGGTAGAAGTAAGTACAGGCAATAATGCCAATATTGTGGTAGCCGTTGTCATTAAACAAGGTCTAATCCTCTTTAATCCAGCTTCTAAGACTGAATCTCTAATTTCTTCTTTGGTACTAGGCTCATTTTTATCAAATGTTTGAGTTAAATAGGTCGCCATAACCACGCCATCATCTGTTGCAATTCCAAATAAGGCAATAAATCCAACCCAAACCGCCACACTTAAGTTTACCGGATGCATTTGGAAGAGATTTCTTAAGTTTTCATCGAAGAAATCTATATTCAAGAACCAATCTTGTCCGTACAACCAAATCATGATAAATCCACCTGAAAAGGCCACCGCAATTCCTATGAAAACCATTAAAGAAGTCAACACAGAACGGAATTGAAAATAGAGAATCAAGAAAATAATGATTAAGGCTAATGGAACAATAATCGCTAATGTTTTCTCTGCTCTCAATTGGTTTTCATAGGTTCCTGTAAAGTGATAAGTAATTCCTTTTGGAACTTGTAAACTACCATTGTTAATATGCTCCTTAATTAAAGCCTGGGCATTTTCAACCACATCTACCTCAGCATATTCTTCTAATTTATCGAACAATACATAGCCAACTAAGAAGGTATCTTCACTATTAATCATCTGTGGACCTTGTTCATACCTAAGCTCTACCAATTCCCCTAATGGAACAGGATTTCCTTTTTCTACCGGCACATAAATCTTCTCTAAATCATCTGGGTTCGCTCTAAGTTCACGAGGATAGCGTACTCTAACCCCATATCTTTCTCTTCCTTCCACCGTTTGAGTTAAAGGCATTCCACCAACGGCAACTTGTAGAATTTCTTGAACATCCTCGATGCTGATTCCGTATCGCGCCAAGCGATCGCGCTTAATATCAATCAACATATAAGGTTTACCCACTATACGATCCGCAAAAACAGCCTCTACTTTAACCCCTTCTGCATGTTTTAATATTTCTTCGAGTTCTAATCCAAAAGCTTCTATTTGCCTTAAATCTTGACCTTTTACTTTGATTCCCATAGGAGCTCTCATCCCCGTCTGCAACATCACCAAACGGGTTTCAATGGGTTGTAGTCGAGGTGCAGAAGTCACACCTGGAAGCTTGGTAACCCTTACGATTTCATCCCAAATATCATCTGGATTTTTAATTTCAGGTCGCCAATTTCTGTAGAACTCACCAGAATTATCAGGAATCAAATCTTTAGTATCCACACTGAAAGCCGCCTTGTGCTTAACCGATCTATGTGGCTCTTCTGGTGTTAAATTAGGATTATGAACGATTCCACCATCTTTTAACTCAAAATATCCGTCTTCGTCTACTTTAAATCTTTGTCTCTTACCGTCTTCATTTAGCGCATACTCTGACTTATAATTAATGATATTCTCATACATAGAAAGAGGCGCGGGGTCTAAAGCTGAATCAGTTCTACCCGCTTTACCCACTACAGTCTCAATCTCTGGAATACTGGCCACCGCCATATCTAATTGTTGAAGAATACGCTTGTTTTCATCTACTCCCGAATGTGGCATCGAGGTAGGCATTAACAAGAAAGAACCCTCATTTAAAGATGGCATGAATTCCTTTCCAATATTTTGCATAATAATAAAGCCAACTATAACCAAAGCCGCTGGAATCGAAAGGAAAATAAGTTTATATCGCAATGCCCATTTTAGAATTTGAGCATAATTTTTTTGGAATAACCAGAAAAACCCAAGCAATCCAAAACAGATAATTCCAACAAAAATTAAATTCCAAAATATGTTTTTATCTACCCCTAATGGTCGCCAATATTCTGCTAATAAGAAGATGATTGCAAGAGCTGAAATAAAGATATTCAACCTATTAGCCTGTTCGTCCCTCAGTATGGGTTTAGGCGTTAAGAAGTCTACTTTTAACAATCCCGTAATTCCAAAAGCAATTAAAACCAAGCCCAACCAAAAGCCAAATATCAAAGCAATGATTCCTAGTCCTATCCATAGGGTATTTAGGAACATGGTGGTTAGCTTTTTATAGTTTCTTTTCTTAAATAGATAAGCTGCAAACGGCGGAATTAAAAAGATAGCCACCAAAAAAGCCGCCACCAATGCCATAGTTTTGGTAAAGGCTAAGGGTCTAAAGAGTTTACCCTCTGCTCCCACCATGGTGAACACAGGAATAAAACTAATAATTGTTGTAAGTACCGCAGTTAAAATAGCACCAGACACCTCTGAACTGGCATTATATACGACCGTATTAATCGGAAGTCTTTCTCCTGTTTGATCAAACCTTTCTTTATTTTCATCAAGATGTCGAATGACATTTTCAGAGAGAATAACGCCAATATCCACCATCGTACCAATCGCAATTGCAATACCCGAAAGAGCTACAATGTTCGCATCTACATTAAAGAGTTTCATGGCGATGAAAACCATCAAAACAGCTACTGGCAATAGACCAGCAATTAATAAAGATGCTCTAAGGTTGAACACCATTACAATAATCACAAAAATTGTAATTAAAATCTCTAAGGTTAAGGCCTCATCTAAAGTGCCGAGTGTTTCTTGAATCAATTCAGATCTATCATAAAAAGGTACAATGGTCAATTGCGAAACCGTTCCGTCTGATAATTCTTTAGAAGGCAAACCAGAGGCAATAGCATCAATTTGAACTTTTACATTTTCGATGACCTCCATAGGATTTGCTCCATATCTCGCAGTAACAACACCACCGACGACCTCAGCACCTTCTTTGTCTAAAATACCACGTCTAGGTGCGGGACCAAGGCTAACATGTGCGATATCGCTCACACGAATAGGCGTATAATTCTCGGAAGCAACCACAGCATTCTCGATGTCTGCAATTGACTTCACATACCCCAATCCACGCACTAGGTATTCAGCTTGGTTTATTTCCATGGTTTGCGCACCAATATCTTTGTTCGACATTTTAACCGCCTTTACGATCTCGGCCAAACCAATATTGTATTGACGCATCAATTCAGGTTTTACATCAATCTGATATTCCTGAACAAAACCACCAATAGACGCAACTTCAGAAACACCACTTGCCGAGGAAAGCGCATACTTTACATAATAATCTTGGATGCTTCGTAATTCGTTTAAATCCCAACCACCGGTTACGTTTCCATCTTTGTCTCTTCCTTCTAAAGTGTACCAATAAATCTGACCTAAACCAGTTGCATCAGGACCTAAAGTTGGGTTCACATTTTCGGGTAGCAAACCAGCTGGAAGAGAATTTAATTTTTCTAAAATTCGGCTTCTACTCCAATAGAATTCAACATCTTCTTCAAAGATGATATAAATACTAGAGAAACCAAACATAGAAGAGCTACGAATGGTCTTCACACCTGGAATTCCTAGTAAAGTAGTGGTTAAAGGATAACTAATTTGGTCTTCTATATCTTGTGGAGACCTTCCCTCCCATTGGGTGTAAATGATTTGCTGATTCTCCCCAATATCAGGAATCGCATCCACCGCCACCGGATTAGTTGGTAGAAAACCAGTATCCCAATTGAATGGAGCATTTACGATACCCCAAGTTGTGAAAAGAGCTAATAACAAAACAGCTACTAACTTATTTTCTATAAGAAATTTTATGCCTTTATTTAGCATTTGATTTTGATTTTGAACAATGAAACATCTTTGTAGAATTCTGTATAACAGAATATGAAATGATGCAAGAATAGCTGCTCCAGATAGATTTAACTATAAAGCATACCATTCCAGAGCTAAATACTTCAGCTCTGATTTTGTTCTAAATCAAATTATATAAGTCTCCTGTATTTTTTGGAAGTCCCGTATGAGAAACGGCGGGGTGTAATCTTTAAAAGGTATGAAGTTTCTTTCTAAACCTTCAAAAAGATGATGATATGTAAAGACGAACGAAATAATGAATAATTGCTGATCAAGGCTAAGGCTAGCATAAGCTGCAGGTGCTTCATCTTGACCTTCATTCATAAATTGAACATCTGAACAACAGTCTGATTTTGAAATATTCTCATCACAAGTATTGGCTGGTTTTTCATGATCCATGCCGCATGATTCAGCATGTTGAAACAAAGCTAAATCTACCAACGACTGTCCACAAAAATGAGCATCCATCAAAAAGGATGTAGTAGTCAAAAAGACTAAAACAGCCATCGTAATAGATAATATTTTATGGATTACAGATTTCATTGATTACAAATATATAAATTTTTTTTAGATTCAATAGACTTAAATTTTATTAAAGTTTAAATAAAAAGGGCTTTCACTTAATTTAATTATTAATTTTTAAGCTCATTTTCAGCTATTCTAAACTAAACTCTAGCGCGTTTCCGGCTGAGAAAACTTTAAAATAACCTAGTACATCTCCTGTAATGTTAGAGTTTGGGTTGGTTGGTGTAGCCGTAGATTGAGATAAATTTAATTTAACACCCATCAAATATTCATATGCCGATTCATTGATATTATGCATATCGATAGTTATCATATCTGCGTAATTGGCTTCGATAGAAAACTTTTGACTATTCTCTAAACCATCAAAACCTTGATCCTCTTTAATGAAGATATCTTTTTCCTTTACACCGTTTCGCTTAACTATGAATTGATAATAATTGTCTTCACCTGCTGGATCTAGGAAAATAGGTTGGAATTCAAAAACAGGATCATCTTCTTCGTCTTGAAAAGCCACGTCTCTTTCTCTGTAGGTAACATCAGAAATAAAGCAAAACCAAAAATCAAATAAATACTTTTATTTTTAGAAACAAACATAAGTTAAAAATAAAAATTCAATAATTTATTTAACTTTGCCCTTCTACGCTCACGTGGAGAAACTGGTAGACTTGCCATCTTGAGGGGGTGGTG
This sequence comes from Weeksellaceae bacterium, assembly GCA_048268105.1. Classification (GTDB taxonomy): domain Bacteria; phylum Bacteroidota; class Bacteroidia; order Flavobacteriales; family Weeksellaceae; genus Profundicola. Next base: position 100,554 of record JBLWWH010000007.1, on the reverse strand, counting down.
TCCTTAAGGACGTGCGGGTTCGAATCCCGCCGTGAGCACTTTTTAAAACCTTAGTATTTAATTAATAACTACTAAGGTTTTTATTTATGCAACATATATGTAACATTTCACAAAAAAAAGCTGTCTAATAGACAGCTTTTCTTTATTAATAATTCTTAGATTAGAATCCAATTCCACCCGCGTCGTGGTCCCCTTGGTTTCTTTGTTTGTCTGCTCTGGTCTTAACTTTACCTCCGAATGAGTAATTTAAGCCAATGTAGAAAGTTCTACTCTCCCAATGGAATTCATTTTCTTGAACCACAGGTCTATCCATATACGACTTAGCATAGAAAGTATCGAAAATATCACTCAAACGTGCAGAAACACTTCCTTTTCCTTGTGCAAAGCTATAACGCAACCCAATGTCTTGTCTAAACATAGATTCTCTAGAACCTTGTAATGTTTTTCTATCTCCAATGTACATGGTAAATAATTGAAGTTTTAATGCTTTATTTAATGCAAAATCATTACTTAGTCTTCCTGTGAAATCAGTACTTTCTACTTCATAAGTTCCTTGATTAGCTAACATACTTTTCAGGGTACTATGATAAAGGTTCAATCCACCATTTAAACTCCACCATTTATTTGCTTTTAAATACCAAGACACTTCTGCACCATAAGATTGATTGTCATCTACATTATCACGTCTCATGATGGTAATGTTTGGATTCACCTCATCTAAATAAGTCAATTGCGTCATTTCATCATTTACCTTTCTATAGAAAACCGATGCATTGATGCTACCCATTCTACCGATGGTCTTCATATATCCTAATTCATAAGAATCAGTAAACTGAGGCTTTAAATTTGGATTTCCTTCTTGACGCATACTTGCTGTTTGCCACTGACGGATTGGACTCAATGCCCAAACACCTGGACGGTCTACTCTTCTAGAATAATTTAAACTAAATTGATCTGATTTGGTAGCTTGGTAAGTTAAGAAAACAGATGGATAAAAATTAGTTTGATCTCTATTCAATTCACTTCTTGCATCATCTATATCAGCACTTCCATTTAAAACTGTTAAAATATCTTCGGTTACTTTTTCACCACGAACCCCTACTTGCATTCCTAGTTTTTCCCATTGATAACCAATGTTTAAATATAATGCAGCAATATTTCTATCAAAATCAAAGAATGTATTTTGTGCTTCTAAATTACCTACATAAGCTCCTTCGTTATAAACTGGCAAATGTTGAGTAGTTAATAAACTATTTTCGTTCGCATCTTTCACATAGTTAAACCCAGCTTCAATTTTACCTTTTTCTGCAAATGGTAAAGTATAGTCTAATTTAACACGTGTATTTTTGATGTCCTTTTCGTCAGCTTGATTATAATATCCTAATTGATTGGCTAAGGTTGGGTCTTCAATTCCTTTCATAGCTGTTTGCCATTCAAAATCTGTATGACCATCCATCGCAAAATTAGAATAGAAAGCGTCCAACTCTAGGGAATGTCCTTCTTTTTCAAAATCACGCTTAATATTCATGCTGTAGTCACTTCCGTTTCTATCATATCCATAATCAGAAGCATCTCTAAAGCTTCCACCATTGATATAGTCTAGGTAAGAAACATTGTTCATATCCATATTACCAAAAGATTGGTTGGTATAAACCGTCATGGCTGTTTTGTCATTGATAAACCAATCAAAACCAAGTTTAGCTAAATGCATTTCGTTTTCACCAGGTAGTGTTAAGTATTGATTGATTCCCATTGTTTTGTTAACCATTCTTCCATTCATGTTACTTTCTCCTACGTTGGCACTATAATTACCAAACAAGTTGAAGTTACCCGTGTTTAAGTTAGCATTCACCGAAGCATTGTACTTGTTTTTTGCACCACGTGTATATCCTAAATTCGTAGTAACATTATATCCTCTTCTCTTTTCTTTGGTCGTAATAATATTTACAATCCCTGAGTTTCCATCTGGCTCATATTTAGCTGATGGATTCGTAATAATCTCAACTTTTTCAATCGAATTAGATGGTAATTGCTTTAATAATTGATCTGCAGGAATGCTACTTGGTTTTCCGTCAACGAAAACACGAACATTACTATTTCCTCTCAAGGATAAAGAACCTGATTGTTGATCAACGTTTAATGAAGGAATGTTATTCAAAACTTCTCCAGCAGTTGCTCCAGCACTCACTAAATCTTTACCAACTTCAATAACTCTTTTATCGATTTCTGATCTAATTTTAGAAACCTCACCTCTAACGGTAGTTTCACCTAAATTAATGACGTCATCGGTTAAAATGATATCTCCCAGATTTTGTTGCTCTTGTGAAATCTCAACAATTCTTTCGATAGCTTTCTGTCCCACAACCGAAATTTTCAAGGTATAAGAACCAAAAACTTTATTAGATAAAGTGAAGCTTCCATCTCCATCGGTTAATACACCATCAATCAATTCCCCTGCATCATCAAAGATTTCTACCGATGCATATGGAATCCCCAATCCATCTTGACTGACTACTCGACCTGTAATCTGTCCCATTTCTTCGCTCAAAATCTCCACAGTTTCCAAAACGGGGTTAGCAAATGCCAAAGGAGGAGCTAGTAGCGCCGCCATACAAACTGCTGTAAATAAGTTTTTCATTTGGTTAAATTTATATTTCCATTGTTCTAACCCTATTAGTGATGCCATCTAACGTTTTGTTACACGAGAATTACGGAAAATCCAATGTTAACATAATTTTAATTAAAATCTCATTCCTAAAGACCTAAAAACTCAAGCTTGATTGCGAATATTTTAAAACCAAAATAATTGATTCAATGATAAATAGCTGATTTATTCACCCATAATTCAGATGTAATAAAATTTTAATAGAGTAACTTTATTTTAAGAATTCAAAAGGTTTTTTTAAGTTTTTCATTTTATATAAATAAAACAATCAAGTATCTTTGCCCCCGATGAAAAATCCTATAAGAACCGTTAGTATTATTGGCGCTGGAAATGTTGCATTTCACTTGGCACGTGCTTTTGTTCAAAACACAGTACAGGTTAAGCAAATTTACAACAGAACCTTGCATAAAGCCGAAAGAATTGGCGAAGCAAATAAGATTAATTACACCGATAAAATTTCGGAATTAGAGCCAGCTGATTTATTTGTAATCGCAGCTTCAGATTCAGCGATTACGGAATTGTCTCTACATATTCCATTCGATGACACTATGGTGGTTCACACGTCTGGTTCGATTCCAATTTCTGCTTTAAAAGGAAATTATCGTAAAGGAGTTTTGTATCCATTACAAACTTTCACCAAAGGTAAATTCTTGGATTATGATGATATTCCATTCTTTGTAGAAGCGGAATCTCCCGAAAATGCTGAGCAATTAAAGGATTTAGCCAAAAGAATTACCAATCAGGTTCAAATTATTGATTCTGACCAAAGAGCTAAGTTACATTTGGCGGCAGTTTGGGCTTGTAACTTTGTGAACCATATGTATAGTATAGGTGAGAAAACCACTAAAGATGCAGGTCTTTCTTTTGATTACTTAAAGCCATTAATCAAAGAAACAGCGGAAAAATTAGAGGATTTATCCCCATTTGAGGCACAAACTGGTCCGGCAAAAAGAAATGATCAAATTGTTATAGAGAAACATTTAGAGTTGATGACCAATTCAGATGCTAAAGAATTATACCGAATCATAAGCGACTCTATCACCCAAAACCACAACAATGAATTATAAATCTAAATTAAACGAAATAAAGGCGGTTGTACTTGATGTGGATGGTGTTTTGACAGATGGTAGTTTGGTTCTTATGCCAGATGGAAGCATGACACGTACCATGAATACACGTGATGGCTATGCTATGCAATTGGCGGTGAAACAAGGATTCCCTATTTGTGTGATTACAGGGGGAAATGACGCCGCGGTAAAAAAAAGAATGAACTATCTAGGAATTACCGATGTGTATATGGCTTCTCGTCATAAAGTAGATGATTTCAATGATTTCTTAGATAAATACGGTTTGGATGCTGATCAAGTAGCTTTTATGGGGGATGACATGCCTGATTACGAGGTTATGCAAATGGTAGGCTTACCATGTTGCCCCAAAGATGCTGCACCAGAAATTAGAAAGATTTCTTTGTATATTTCTCAAAAAGTAGGAGGAAAAGGTTGTGTTCGTGATATTCTAGAGCAGCTTCTTAAGGTCAATGGAAAATGGACTGAGGATACGGATGTAACTTCTACGTAGATAGTTAAAAAATATTAAAATTAGCTTACTTACTAAGTATTAATTTTTAATACTTTCATTTTCGTCTTATATCTCGTTGACTACCTATAATTTATAAGATAATTTTAAAATCATCTTTATCGTTCAAAAACTTGAACTTCTCTCGAGTTTCGAATAAGTCTTCTTTTTTAAGTTCATAAATTAAAACTTCTTTACTTTCAGATAGGCTTTGAAGTTTATTTCCCTGAGCATCAAACACATTACTATCACCTGAATGATAAATTCCTTGGGCATCATCACCTTTTCTATTCACTCCAATACAGTAAGAAATATTCTCAATCGAACGAGCTTGTAATAGACTCAACCAAGCGGTTTTTCTTCTTTCTGGCCAATTGGCTACATAAAATATTACATCATAACTCAAGTCATTTCTAGCCCAAACTGGGAACCTTAAATCATAACAAATTTGTGGCATCAATCGCCATCCCTTATATTCGATCACTTTTCTTTCAAGTCCAGGTGTGTAATGTTTTTCCTCTCCAACCAAAGAAAATAAGTGTCGTTTATCATAAATAACAAAGGTTTCATTTGGCTCTACCCAATACAATCGATTGAAATATTGACCATCTGATTTGGTCGGTACACTCGCACAAAAGGCAGCTTTATGTTCTATCGATTTTTGCTGAAGAAACTTAAATGATTTCCCAAAAATAGGTTCAGCATTTTTTTCTGGATTCATTGTAAAACCCGTGGAAAACATTTCAGGTAAAAAAAACACATCTGCATCTACACCTTTGAGTAATTCATCAATTTTCTCAAAGTTTTTAGCTGGATTTTCCCATACAATATCATACTCTAATAATGCTATGCTTAAGGTCTTCATAAGATAGTTTTCTTAAAGCTAATTAATCTTTGGCAATAGACAAAATATTGGTGTATGAAAGTATTTTAAAGACTCTTTTTCTTAGGCTTTCTAATCGGTCTACTCAAGAAAGGATGATCAATATATAACCATAAATAATAACAAAATGCCAAGCTAAACATACCGATTATTGCACCTGCCACTGTATCTTGCATAAAATGCTGAGATAGATATATCCTCGAAATAGCGGCAAGAACCGCGAAAATTCCTAAAAGGAACTTTACCCAATTATTTTTGAATAATAGAGATATAAATAGAAACACAAAAAAAGCTGTGGACGTATGTCCAGAAGGGAATGTAAATGTGATTCCTTGCTTTATTCCTTCTACCAAATTTAAGTCGACCCCCAACTCTTTGAAGTAATATCCAGGGCGGTGATGATGTTCGAAAAAAACTCGCTTTACTCCAATAATAATAAAGGCTTGCATAACAGCAGTAGAAACATAGGTGAGCAGCATTCTCCAATTACTTTTCCATATGATAAAGGCGAAAATTAAAAGTCCAAATAAGAGTTCACCCGTTTTGGTGAAATATTTAAAGAAATAATCCAACAAAGGCATATGATATTGATTAAGCAATAAGTGCAAATCATCTTCTCCATAATATTTGTTTAGAGAAATCCCTAGGACCAAATAAAAGAAAGCAACCAATAAAAATGGCCAGTTTCTTAAGATAAAATCTTTATTTTGCTGCATTGCGTAAAAATAGAAAATTGCAATGACATCTTTCGATTAAAAGTGGAGACAAAAAAAAAAAAATCGCTTGGTATATTTACCAAGCGATTTAGAATTATAATTATATTGTGTATTAGTCAACAAATTTCAACTCGTCAATAATATTTTGAGCGTTTGCGTATTTATCGATAATAAACATTACATATCTAATGTCTACACTAATTGTTCTTTGTAATTCTGGTTCGAATTCAATGTCACCTGACATCGCTTCCCAGTTACCATCGAATGCTAAACCGATTAACTCACCGTTTCCACCGATAACAGGAGATCCTGAGTTACCACCTGTAATATCGTTATCAGATAAAATGTTAACTGGTAACTTACCATCAGCAGTTGCCCATCTTCCGTAATCTTTTGTATTATATAATTTGATTAATGGAGTTGGTTGTTCGAATTCCTCATCACCTGGAATGTGCTTCTGCATACCACCTTCTAAAGTAGTGTAGTAATTTCCAGCAGCATCGCTAGGACGTTTTGGATTTTCTGGTAAACCAACAATCTTACCTGTAGATAATCTCATAGTAAAGTTTGCATCTGGATAGAATACTCTGTTTGGATAAGTTTTTCTCATTCCATCGATAAATAATCTAAAGTTTTTCTCGTAAGACTCATTTAAGGATTCGATTTCTTTTGGTGTATTTCTGAATGATTCAAACAAACCATTAGATAAACTACTTAAGATATCATTTTTAAGCGCATCTCCGTTGTTGTTCTCAAATGCAGCAATTACTTTGTCTGCACTACTGTAAACTGAAGAAGTAGCGATTTTGTTGGTATAAGCGTTGAAGCTTCCGTATTCTTTTTGAATATCTTTAATTGCTGGAATTACACCATCCGCAGGAATACTCTTAACATATCCATCTAATAAAGCAGCAAGAATATCAGCTTCTGCAGTCATATCCATACTTGCATATAATTCTTCAATACGAGGCTTAATTTGCTCCATCATTGCAGCTTTGTTAGCATCGTCTTGTTGGCTATAAGTCTCCCACATTTGTGAAATTCTATAAGGTGCTAAAGATAATTGGCTACCTCTTAAGAAACCACGAACGATATAAGTTCTGTTTTTCACATAGTCATTGGTGTTCTTGTAGTAGTTCTCTAAGTTAGATAATACTTTTCCGTATTTCTTAGCATCTTTTTTCGCCCAAGTAGCAAAATCAGCTTCATATTTTCTTTTCTTTCCAACAGTATTCAATTTGTTTAAAGCCTCTATCATACCGATTCTATTTTTCCAATAGTTAGCTAAACTTGAATACTGAGAAGCATACTTCAATCTAGTTGCATCTGATTTATCCATATGTTTCTTCATTTGAACCATCGCTGTATTAGCTGCATCTACCCACGTTGGATATTCTACATTAATAGCTTGTTCGATACCAAAAGAGGACATATATCTATCTGTACTACCTGGGTAACCAATTGTCATAGCAAAATCACCTTCTTTTACACCACCAGTTTTGATAGGCAAAGAGTGTTTAGGCTTGTATGGAACGTTTGTAGGAGAATAATCTGCAGGGTTTCCGTTAGCATCTGCATAAACACGGAACAACGCAAAGTCACCTGTATGTCTAGTCCACTCCCAATTATCTGTGTCTCCACCATATTTTCCAATAGAAGAAGGAGGAGCACCAACAAATCTTACGTCAGTAAAATCTTGATACACAAAGTAATAAAACTCATTTCCACCATAGAATGATTTAACTTCGACAACGTATTTACCATCTTCGCTGTTTTCGTTTTGAATCAATTCCATTTCTGCTTTTATAGCGTCTTGTCTAGCGCTAGCAGACATAGATGGAGAAAGTTTTTTCATAATTCTTTCTGTCGCATCATCCATTCTAACTAAGTAACGAACATAGAGATTCTCTGGTTTTAATTCTTGAGATTTCTCATAAGCCCAGTATCCATCTTTTAGGTAATCTTGGTCTTCTGATGACAATTCAGCGATTACACCATAACCACAATGGTGGTTGGTAAGCAATAATCCTTCATCCGAAATCATTTCTCCGGTGCAATAACCACCAAATTGAACGATTGCGTCTTTTAAACTCGCATTGTTAACACTGTAAATTTCTTCTGGCGTAAGCTTTAAACCTTCTTTTTGCCAATCAGCATATTTCAGCCTCTCGATAAAGGTCATTAACCACATACCTTCATCTGCCCAAGCGAATACACTCAGAAAAGCTAAAGCAACGCTTAATAAAGATTTTTTCATTATTTATTTGTTTTATTATGTATCAATCTCACAAATTTAATCAATTCAAGTTAATACACCAATGTAGATTTTATTATTAATTCAAACTAAGTACTTAATATCAAAAGTTTATAAATCTTTATAAAAAATTAAATAGTCTTTAATTCTAAGGTTTTTAAGTGAAAATCAATATAAAACTTAAGGATAATAGCGTTCAATAGTCGTCTATTACGCTAGTTTAATCGTAACTTTGCCGATTGCTAAAAACAGTATGACAGTATGTCACTCAAAACTCATTGGCAACGTATTTGCCAAAACATTCTAAAATCGAATAAAATGGATCAAGAAAATAAAGAAAACTTAGATGAAAACTTGGATCAAGTAGCAGAAGAAACCCATGCTGAGGCACAAGAAGAGCAACCTAATAAGGCTGATAACAAAACTTCTATAGCTGACGAATTGGCGAGGCAAAAAGACAAGAATCTAAGATTGTTTGCTGAGTTCGAGAATTATAAAAAGAGAACTACCAAAGAACGTTTGGATTTATATAAAACTGCTAACGAATCACTATTAGGTGACTTATTGCCCGTTTTAGATGATTTTGAGCGTGCTAACTTTGAAATTAGTAAAGCAGAGGACGAAAATCTTTTGAAGGGTGTTGAATTAATTCATAATAAATTGGTCAACATTCTTAAAAATAAAGGTTTAGAAGCAATCGAAACTTCAGTAGGAGATGATTTCGACTTAGACAAGCATGAGGCTATCACCCAAGTTCCTTCACCATCAGATGACCTAAAAGGTAAAATTGTGGATATTGTAGAAACGGGATATATGTTAAACGAAAAAGTAATTCGCTATACCAAGGTGGTAGTTGGAAAATAATTAAAATATGTCAAAAAGAGATTACTACGTAATTTTAGGTGTTTCTAAGGATGCATCGGCAAGCGAAATAAAAAAAGCTTATCGAAGAGTTGCACTTAAGTACCATCCAGATAGAAACCCGAATAACAAAGAAGCAGAAGAAAATTTTAAGGAAGCTGCTGAGGCTTATGAAGTTTTGAGCGACGACAACAAAAGAGCTAGATATGATCAGTATGGTCATGCAGGTGTTGGCGGAGCTGCAGGAGGCGGATTTGGCGGCGGCATGAACATGGAGGATATATTCTCTCAGTTCGGTGACATATTCGGTGGTGCCTTTGGTGGTGGTGGCGGATTTGGTGGATTCGGTGGTTTTGGAGGCGGTGGAACTCGTCAACAAAAAGGATCGAACCTACGCATCAGAGTTCGTTTGAACTTAGAAGAAATGATGGAAGGTGTAAATAAGAAAGTTAAGGTTACACGAATGATGCTTCACCCAGATGCTACTTTCAAAACTTGTCCGACATGTAATGGAAGTGGACAGCAAGTACGTGTTATGAACACACCATTAGGTCAAATGCAAACAGCTTCGGCTTGTAGCTCTTGTCGTGGTACAGGTAAATTAGCTGATAAGATTCCAACGGGTGCAAACAATCAAGGTTTGATCAAAAAAGATGAAACCATTGAAATCAAAATTCCTGCTGGAGCAAGAGAAGGAATTCAATTACAAGTAAGAGGAAAAGGTAATGAAGCTCCCTTTGGAGGTATTGCTGGCGACTTGATTGTAGTTATTGAAGAAGAAGCACACCCAGAATTACAAAGAGATGGCAACAATCTACATTATGATTTAAATGTGAGTTTATCTGATGCTATTCTAGGAGCCGAAAAAGAAGTTCCAACTGCGACCGGTCGTGCTAAAATTAAAATAGAACCAGGAACACAAAGTGGTAAAATCTTAAGATTAAAAAATAAAGGTTTACCAAGTTTAGAAGGATATGGTTCGGGTGATTTATTTGTGCATGTGAATGCATTTATTCCAGAGAAATTAAATAAAAAACAAAGAGATTTCTTTGAGCAGATGCGTGAGGAAGATAACTTTGACCCCGTAAATCAAAAGGAAAACAGATCTTTCTTTGAACGTGTTAAAGACATGTTTGATTAAGCCTGGGTCATTATAATAAATAAAAAAGCCATAAATTCTGAAATTCATGGCTTTTTTTTTGCTACTAAGTTCTACCAACTATTAAGATTTCAAGTCATCTTTGAAGTTAGTATTTATAATATGTAAATCTCTTTGAGGATATGGGATATTGAATCCATTTTCGTCTAAGGCTTTCTTAACAGAACGGTTTAAGTTCCAACCTGCCTTTAAGTAATTTTCAGTCTTTGTATAACCATACATTGCTAAATTGATACTGCTATCACCAAACTCCTGGATTTCTATGATATAGTCTCTATCATTTAACATCAATGGTTCATTCTTGAACACCTGCATTAAAACCTCTTTGGCTTTATCAAAATCGTCATCATAACCGATTCCTACCTTTACTTCTACCCTACGAACTCCAAATCTAGAAAAGTTAACGATTGGGTTATTAAAAACACTTCCATTAGGTAAAATAACTGTTCGCATATCAGGCGTTAAAAGTATAGTTTGCAAAACAGAGATTTCTTCGACTGTACCAGTTTTATCTATTGATTCTATATAATCTCCTACTTTAAACGGCTTGAATAGTAAAATTAAAATTCCTCCAGCGAGATTGGCCAAACTTCCTTGGAGCGCTAATCCCACACCTACTGCCAAACCACCTAACAAGGCAACAAATGCCGTAACTTCAAATCCTACCGTGCTCATGGCAACAAGTATGACTAAGATTTTGAACGCAATGCTTATTAAGCTCTGTATAAACTTTCGCATAGAAATTGTCATATCTGTCTTTTCGATAGATTTGCCAATAAGCTTTGACAAATTTCCTGCTAACCAAAATCCTACAATGATTATTAAAATAGCTCCTATGGCTTTTAAACCATAAGTAATGGCCATATCAGCTAGGTTATCTACACTTAAATTTTTTAGATTGAAAGCCTCTGTATTGATTTGCGGCTCTGCTTGTGTTTCTTGCATAATATTGTTTTTTTTGATTCTGTTTTAAGAAATAATCATTCCAAAAGAAACCGACTTTTATTGGAATAATTGATAAGATGAATATTAACACTTTTCAATTAAAAGATTCTAATCAATTAGTATAAAAAACCCCTTACAATTTACATTGAAAGGGGTTCTTATTATTTTTTGAGAAGTAATTACTCTGCAATTACATCAAAAGTAAATTCGTGCTCAACATCTCTGTGAGGCTTTACTAAACCATGGTAGTGACCCAATCTTTTGATAGTTTTACCTAAGATTTGTACGTGCTTACGATCAACGTTCACACCATTTTTGTTTAAGAATTCAGTTAAGTCAGCATTGTTGATAGATCCGAATAATTTGTCTCCTTCTCCAACCTTAGCAGGGATAGCGATTTCTAATCCTTCCATCGAAGAAACGATTTCATTCGCTTTTGCTATCGCCGCTTCCTCTTGCTCCTTGCGAGATTCCATGATAACATTTAATTCCTCTAAATTTTTAGGAGTAGCTAATTTAGCTTTTCCATTAGGGATTAAAAAGTTTCTTGCATAACCCGGTTTTACAGAAACAACTTCGTACTCAAAACCAAGATTTTCTAAATCTTCTTGTAATATTACGTTCATTTTCTAGTTTTTATGGGTTATTATTTCAATAAATCTGTTTCGAAAGGTAAGATCGCTAAGTGACGAGCACGCTTAATTGCTCTAGCTACCTTTCTTTGATATTTTAAAGAGGTTCCGGTATAACGACGAGGTAAGATTTTACCTTGCTCGTTTACAAATTGCAACAAAAAGTCTGCATCTTTGTAATCAACGTATTTAATTCCGTATTTTCTAAATCTACAGAACATTTCTGAAGATTGAGTCTCTATATCGATTGGCGTTAAGTAACGAATCTCTGATTCACCACCTTCTGCCACTTTCTTTGCCATTTCATCAATTGCCATATCGCTGTGTTTTTAAAGGATTATTTAGAGTTTGCTTTTAATTTTGCTCTTCTTTCTTCTGCCCAGTCAATTCCGTGCTTATCAAGTTTAACAGTCAAGAAACGTAAAACTCTCTCGTCGCGTTTGAATTGAAGTTCTAGATCAGCAATTATATTTCCGTCTGCTTTGAATTCTACCAAATGGTAAAACCCGTTGCGCTTTAACTGGATTTGGTACGCTAATTTGCGTAAACCCCAGTTTTCTTGGTGTACAATCTCTGCATCCTTCTCTTTTAAGAAGTTTTCGAATTTTTTAACTGCTTCCTCCACCTGAACATCAGATAGAACGGGAGTTAAAATGAAAACAGTTTCATAATGATTCATCTATAAAAAATTTAAATTGGAGTGCAAAAGTAAAACATTAATTCTAAACAGAAAAATTTCAACCCTTGCTTTTTACTTTATCTGCAAATTTAAGCCTAATTTGTCTATAATTCAACTTTAAAGCCTTTATTATATAACCAAAGATGGTTGATTAGTTAGAATTTACTTGTTCAACATTCTTCTAGAAAACCCCAAGCATCGGGCAATTCTATACAAATAAAATATTTGCTTATTTATTTTAAAAAATATAAAATTTGATTGCTTTTGGTATGCAATGTGCACATTTAAGTATCTAAATAATTATTATGAATAATCAAGAGAAAATGATAAATCACTTAAATGATTTATTGACCAAAAATTACGATGCAGAAGCTGGATACAAATTAGCTGCTGATAATGTGGATAATACAGAGCTTAGAAGCTTTTTAGAAGCCAGGTCACAGAGTCGCTATGATTTTGGGCATGCATTAAAAGAAGAAATTACCAAACTAGGTGGTACAGCAGACAAAGGCACTTCTGTGAAAGGAGACTTACACCGAGCTTGGATGAATTTAAAAGATGCTTTTAGTTCGGGCGACTCTGCTACATATGCTGAATGCGTTCGCGGTGAAGAGGCTTTTGTAGAAGAATATGAAGAATTTCTAAATGATAGAGAAAACCTACCTCCCAGCGTGGTTAAGTTGGTTGAATCTCAATTAGCTGAAGGAAAAAAAGCATTATTGGAAGTAAAAGCTTTAAAAGGATTTAAGAATTAAATGCTACTATATAATTTACAATGATTTTGATCAATCGGAATCTTAATTAGAATTAAAAAATGTAATTAGGATTATTGTACTCAATTGAACGTTTCCTAGTATACTAACTAAATCTACAATTCATATCTAAATTTATGTGTTGTAGATTTTTTTTACTCACTACGACAAAGATTGAATTCAAGTACTAAAATTGACATCTTATGGATTTACATACAGGTTTACCCTTTTGGCTGATTAAAAACGGGCTTTCACATAATTATCCTTCGCTCCAAAAGGATGCTAAGACCAAAGTAGTAATATTAGGTGGCGGAATTACAGGTGCAATTCAGGCTTACTTTCTTGCTAAAGCTGGAATAGATTTTATTTTATTAGAAAAAAGAAGCATCGGTCTAGGAAGCACCTCAGCTTCCACGGCTCTATTGCAATATCAAATAGATGAGCCATTATCTAGCTTAATTGAGAAAGTTGGTAAAAACAATGCCATTCGCGCCTATGAATTATGCGCAGAAAGCATTCAAACCATAAAATCCATCTCAAAAGACATAGGACACGAAAATTATCAAACTCATCCAACGCTATTTTATGCTAGTTATAAAAAAGACGTGCCTTTAATAGAAAAGGAATATCAAATACATAAAGAGGCAGGTTTTGATGTTGAGTTATGGGGTCAAAGTAAGATTAAGAAAAATTTTAATTTAGATTTTCCAGCTGCCTTATATAGCCAACATTCTGCACAGATAGATGCTTATAAATTTTGTCATCAATGTATGCAATATGCCTTAGAAAAAGGTCAACAAATTTATGATAGAACTGAAGCTGTAGAAATTGAACACAAAAAAAAGGGCGTAAAAATCAAAACCTCAAACGGACATACGATACATGCTGAATGGTTGATTTACGCGACTGGTTATGAAGTAGTGGATTTTATTTCTAAAGACATCGTAAATTTAAATTCAACTTGGGCTATAGTAAGTGAACAGTTTGAAGATATTGAGGAATTTTGGCATGAAAACGCATTAATATGGGAAACCAAACTCCCCTATCTATACATGCGTACCACCGCAGATCATCGTATTATGTTAGGAGGACGCGATGAAAACACCAATAATCCGAAAAGAAGACAAGAGGCCTTAAAAGAAAAGTCAAAAAAATTAGCTACTGATTTTTCTAAATTATTTCCACAATATGAGTTTGTACCAGAATTTTCTTGGTCTGGCACATTTGGTAGTACGAAAGATGGACTTCCCTATATTGGTAAATACAAAAACAAACCACAAGGTCTTTTTGCTTTAGGTTTTGGAGGAAATGGCATTACTTTTAGCACCATAGCTGCAGAAATGCTGCGTGATCAAATTCTAGAAAAGGACAATCAAGATATTATGATTTTTTCCTTTGAACGTTAATACCATATGCTTGTTAATTTAGTATTAAAAATTTAAAAATTAGATAGTTGGAATGAAATTCGCATCTAATTAATTAAAATATTTATTATGAAACTACAGAACAAGAAAGTTGCGATCTTATCAGAAAATGGATTTGAAGAATCAGAGTTATTTGAACCTTATAATCGCTTAAGAGAAGAAGGGGCTAATGTAAAGATTATCTCTACTAATTCAGGGGAGATTCAAGGTATGAAAGGCAAGGATTGGACGAAAAAAATAAAAGTAGACCAAACCCTTGATGAAGTAACTTCTTCCGATTTTGATGCATTGGTATTGCCAGGAGGAGTAATTAATCCTGATGCTTTAAGAAATAATGACAAAGCTGTGGATTTCGTAAAACAATTTTCAGATAAAAATATGCCAATAGCTGCAATTTGTCATGGTCCTCAAGTTTTAATTAATGCTGAAGCAGTGAAAGGTAAGAAGATGACTTCATATAGTTCTATTAAAAAAGATTTAGAGAATGCAGGAGCCAATTGGGTTGACGAAGAAGTTGTTGTTGATCAAGGCTTAGTGACTAGTAGAAATCCGGATGACTTACCTGCCTTTATGGATAAAATGGTCGAAGAAATTGGAGAAGGAAAACATTAATAAATATTTTAATTTTCCCGTAAGAAAGTGCTATTTACCTATTGGTATTTAGCACTTTTTTTTAGATTGAAACATAAAATAAAAAGTTCTTTTTTACAAAAATACTCGAAGAAACATTTTAATAATAAAGGACTGAACTATTTGGTTATAGATCAACAGGGTTAAAGTAATTTAATAGGTAAAAGACTCCAAATATTAGGACAAGCATAATGATTACCCAAATCCATGTAGGGGTACTTTGTGGTGTTTCACTCCCTTGAAGGAAGAAGGTTTCACTCCCTTTATTTACATAGGCATTTATCATAATCGGTACTTCACCAAATACGGTTGCATTTTTCTGCAAACCTTCCACAGATATAGATGGGCCATTTGCCACCGTGAAAGGTATAATTTCTATTCCCTCTAAGCCACTCGCATCTTGACTCACGATTTTTAGCGTATGCTCACCATCCACCATTTTGATTGTATTTAACTGAAAATGTGTAGGTGCAATGAGCTCAGCTAAAGGCGTTTCTGAATCGTCTAAAAATAATATTACTTTACAATTACTGTCCATAATTCAAAATTTTGCGTTTAATATGCTGAACCGATTTCTCGCGAGGAAAGAATGTATATTTTATAAAATAAATAAATGTGACCAAAACTATGATGGCAGTTGCCGTGATGATAATATAATCACTATCTCCTGTGGGACCTGTTCCGTGGGTAATTCCTTTGAGTAATTCGGGTTGCTGTTTTTCACACGCTGGACATGCCATGGCAACATAACCAAACAGCATAAAAATTATATAACTTATTTTTTTAAACATGATTTAAAATTTTATTTATGAAACATCTACATTTGCAGTGTCGACTTCCACCTCTGCATCTTTTATGACTCCCCCAGGAGCTGCTTCGTCTGCAGAAGGCAATTCACCTGCATCTAACTGATCCATCCATTTTTGAACCTCTTCTTCGGTAACCGTGGAAGCTGAATTACCCCAACTTGTTCTCTCGTGGTTGATAATTGCTGCAACCTCTGCGGCAGTCAAATTAGCTGTACCTCCAATACCTGGCATTGGACCATATCCTTCACTCACTCTTCCAGAGTATCCATTTAATATGATATCAACAATAATGGCCGGACTTTCTCCCGTTACAATCGGACTTCCTGCAAGTGGCGGAAAAGCACCCGGTAAACCTTCACCATTAGCTTGATGACAAGTCTGACAGTGCGCTTGATATAACATGGCACCATCGGGTAAAGCTCCTTCGCGCGCAGCAGCATTTTTTCTGGACTCTTCAATCTTATATAAAAACTCTGGATCGGGTGTGCCATCTGGTAATGGAACTTGTTTTAAAGACTGTAAATAAGCCACTAAATCTAAAGCTTCCTGAGTGGCAACCACTTTTCCTTGATATCCGTTTAAATATTCTTCGGGCACATTTACTACCACTTCACCTTCTTTGGGAGATGTTTTCTTTATAAATAAAAACGGGAAAGATGGCATAATGGACTCTTTAACCAAAATCCGTGGATTATATAAGTGGGTTAAATTCCAATCTAAACTTCCTTGTCTATTTCCAACATCCGTTAAATCCGGACCCGTTCTTTCAGTTCCCATCAAGGTAGCTGTATTACGCCAAAAATCCGTTCTGGTGATTAAAGCATAATCAGCGGCAACACTTGGTCTACTACCAAAAACCGCATCCATATCTACGTTCCTTACTTGTTGGGTGTGACAAGCTACACAACCGTTGGCTATATAAATATGCTTACCTCTCATCTGTTGCTCTGTTAAAAGACTATCACCTGGCAAAGGTTGATTAATTCCTTCGTTTAACACAGCAGGTTGTATGGCGACAAAGTAGGTTAACACTAAGAACATACCTATCGCAGTTAAAAATAATTTATTATGATCGTTATACCATTCCATTTCTAAAGTGATTTTTGAGTTTGAACTTCATCTTTCTGCAATACTTGCGCAACTGATTTCGGAACATCTACTTTGTCCCTTCCAAACATCATTTGATAAAGGTTATATGCAAATACAAAATGTGAAAACCACATCAATGTACCACCAATCGCCCTCCATAACCAATAAGGCGCCATCAACTCCAAACTACCCACAAAAGGAAGTTTTTCCATCCAATAGTATCCTTTAAGCGTACTTCCGTACATTAATGGAACTATGTAAAATAATAAACCAATAAAAGCTAACCAGAAATGAACTCCAACAAATGCTTTAGAGGTTTCTTTTTGTGTTATTCTAGGTATAATAGCATACATACTTGCCCATAAAAAGAAGGTAATAATTCCATACATCGTCATATGCGAATGTGCTACTGTGAAATCGGTAAAGTGCCATATTAAATTCGCACTTCTAAAAGCTTCTGCTGTACCTTGTAATGACCCTGTACAGTAAAATACGATTCCAACCAAAAAGAATGGCAAAACATAACTAGATGCTAATTTATACCAACCATTTTTAAAGGTCATTAAGAAGTTCGTTGTACCAGCGAATACGGGTATAATCATTCCAATACTTCCAAAAATAGCTACCGTTTGTAACCACCATGGTATAGAACTAAATATAAAGTGATGTGTACCAATCAAGGTATAGAAAAGAATTTGTGACCAAAAGGCTAGAATACCCAAACTATAAGAGAATATGGGTTTATCTAATGCAAATGGTAAATAATAATACACCAATCCTAAGGTCAACATCATAAACCACATTCCTACGGCCTGATGCATATAGTATCCTTGTGCAATGGTTTCTCCTAATCCTTGTTGCCAAAATGGAAGATAACCTACCAAACCAATTGTCATAAAGAACATCAGTGCTGCTACAATGTACCAATTCGAAATATAAATCTCCACCGCTTTTCTCATGGCAATTGTTTTCCAGAAATTAAACAAAGTTAGGGCTACACCTACGATCATCATCCCCATGATAGGCCAGATATATTCACGGTATTCTCCTCCTCCATTATTGATTCCCATCATAAGACTGATACTCCCCAAAAGAACGGTAAGATTAATTAAAATCAACGTCCACCAACCTAGCGTATAGCTGTAGAGTCGATAGTTTCCAACGCGAGGAACACAGAAATAGGCCAATCCAAGCATTCCAAGTGAGCCCCAACCCCAAAAAACAGCGTTGGTATGTACAGGTCTTAAGCGTCCAAAGTTTAACCAACTTAAACTATCAGCTTCCGGAGCTACGAATTTAATTCCTAAATATTCACCTACTGTTGTTCCAAACAACAACCAAAAAGTCGCTGAAATTAAATAGGCAAATACTAATTTCTTTAGTTTCGGCTCTACCGGAATTTTACTTTGATTTGGTTTTTTAAACCTAAAAAATGGAACACTTGGTGGCTCCACAGATAATAATCCCAAAACATCTTTAGGTTCTGCATTACCTCGGAGCTTATTTTTTTTTATTTTATAAGTTTTCTTATGCATCATTCCTTTGATGAGCGCCTTGGCATCTCCCTTAGGAATCGATTTTAGATAACTAATTAATTTTTCAGCTTTATTATAGCTGATTTTTTTCTCCTGAATCATGAGATATTGATTGACCTTGAAAAAGATTAAGACCAAAAGCAACACAAATAGAATTCCCAACAGTATTAAAGTAATTATGACGCCACCTTCTTTTAATGGATTGTCACTCACTTCAACTTCTTGCCCATAACCTACCAACATGGGTAGTATAAGTGCCCATAAACCTAGCAACTTTTTCATGAATTAAGATTTAATTGTTCTTTTAATGCTATAAGTTCATCATCGGTGAAATTTGCTAATTGCTCTTGCGCCCATACGCCATCAACCTTTTCATTTCTTTCAGACTTTACCAAGTCTATGATACTACCTACTCTTACCAATAGCCAAACCAACATGATGAGAAAGATTAGTAAAAAAAGAATGGCGATTAAATTTAATCCAAAATCCTGCATATTCCTTTACATTTTTTTATGATACAAATACTATCTAATTGACCTTAAGAGGATAAAAAGGTCTTATACCCTCTATAAAACAATATGAACATTGCTTTTCATCAATTTTAAAGCTAATGTAAAACCTTTTTGTTACATATCAAACCAAACTTTACCATTTTAATAACTATTCGCTCGATAAATTACTAAATAGATAATTTTGTTCCTTTTTCAATAAAAATAGCAAGGTTTTTGCCTAAATGATTTATGTAGGTTTATTATCTTTACTATGGTTTAAAAAAATCAGGATATAATCCTTTATAAATCAGAGATCTATTAGCTAATTAATTCTAAGAAAACATGTATTATCGTAAAAAACATGGTAAAGGATTCACTTATCAAGATATAGATGGAAATACCATTAAAGATCCTAATTTGAAAGCATGGTTTAATTCTTTGGTGATTCCGCCAGCCTGGACGGAGGTAGAAATATCAGAGAAAAAATCCGCTGACTTATTGGTTACTGGTCGCGATGATAAAAATCGTAAACAGTACATATATAACCCTGAGTACAGAGAGAAAAAAGAGGCTGAGAAGTTTGATAGAATTATTCAATTCGCTGATAAATTAGAGCATTGTCGCCGTGTGACAGGCCAGCATTTGCGTCAACGTAAAATGACCAAGGAAAAAGTTTTAGCTACCATGGTTCGATTATTAGAAAATGCATTTTTTCGTCCGGGCAGCGAAATTTATTCAAAACAGAATATGAGTTATGGACTAACTACCATTCGTAGTAAGCATTTAAAAATAAAAGGTGACAAAATGATATTTTCTTATCGCGGTAAATCGGGACAAGACCAAGAAAAAGAAATAATCGATAAAAAATTAGCCAAAATTGTGAAAGAAATTGACGCTATGCCCGGCTATGAAATCTTTAAATACTTAGACGAGGATGGAAAAATTGTGGACGTTAAAAGCGAAGATTTGAATGCATATATCCATGAAGTTATGGGGGAAGAATTTTCCGCCAAAGACTTTCGAACCTGGGCAGGCACCATGATTGCTGCAATGGCATTAGATGAGTTAGGCGTTGTAGAAGAAGCCGACCAAAAGGTGTTAGATAAAAATATTAAAGAAGCTGTAGCGAGAGTTTCCGAACGTTTAGGAAATACGCCATCTGTAGCAAGAAGTTCCTATATAGATCCTAGAGTTATAGAAGAATATGAAAATGGAAAGACTTTAGCTTACTTTGAAAAAGAAATCACCAAACTATTAAAGAAAAGCCAGAATCTATCTAAAGCAGAGCTAGGCGTTCTAATCATGCTTAAAAACCGTTTAGAGAATTAAGTTCATAGCTCAATTGTCCTGTCCATCACTTTTATTTCTAATATATCGAGAGGCATAACCTAAAATCCAAAATAGAATTATTGCCAGCATAACAACTACACCAATCAAGAATATGTTGCTACCAATCTCATCTTTAAAAATTATAAATAAAACCAAACCGATAAGCGTGATAATTCCTCCACAGCCAAACAAAGAGGGTTTAATGTCTTTCATTTTCATTAATTTTTATATACGAAGAAAAAGGATAGCGGAATTTAAACCTTGCTTTATAGAACCACTATCCTATTAATTATTTTTATAATTCTAAATTTACATGGCGCTTTTATTAATTTCTTTCAAAGCTAGACCATTTAAATGCTTATCGCTTTTGGTTTCTTCTGCCAAAATAGACTCTAAAGTTTTTGCATACTTATCATGTCCTAAAATTCTAGCATATTCTGAAGCGGTACCATAACCAGCCATCTCATAATGTTCTACTCTTTGTGCTACTGAAATTAAAGCAGCATCCTTCACATTCGATGGTGCATCTTCTTTAATCACTGCCTCACCTTCTTTGATAAGACCTTCCATTCCGTCACATTTTGTGCTACCTGGATTTATTCCCAAATCATCTAAAATTGATTTCACCTTATCTCTATGTCCTTTGGTTTGCTCTAAATGATCAGCAAAACTTTTCTTTAACTCTTTGTGAGTTGCAGCATCATGCATTTTAGGTAAGGCTTCTACCAATTGCTTCTCTGCGGAATACAAATCCTTTAATTCGTGCTCAAATAAATCTTGTAAATTTTTCATACTATATAATTTATGGTTATTTATTTTCAATTAATCCTTCAGCTAAGCTAATCCATTGTATTTTAGAGATACCGAGTCTACTCATTATGGAAACTACAGCATTTCTAATTTTATCGGGAATGTTTTCGGTTGTTAAATTACTTATTTCATTTCTTCCATGAATTTCAGCATAAGTACATTTGCCTTTTCGACGTACGATGAAATTTGAACTCGCTTTATTTGTATAAAAATGAGCGATATCCTGGGCATTTTCTGCAGTAGGATTCACTGATGGAACACAAATCATCAAACATCTCTCGTCATCATCATAGGGATTTTCATCAATATTTATCACTTTTACCCAATCATATCCATCTCCTTCAAAACTTCCCGGACCAGGAATGTCAATTCTAATAAAATCTCCAATCTTTGCCTGGGTGCTTAATTCTTCGCCCTTCGCATTAAACAATCGAAAACTTGCCGTCATTTCGCCACTATAAGATTGCCAATCATTAATGCTCAGTAATCGATCTTTCAACAACGGAAAGCTTATTTTTGCTTCATCAACAGAAGCATAACACTTCTTAGATTCTGTATCGTGAGATCCTCCCTCTTTTTGATTATCTATTCCTGATACTTTCTCTGACATTTTGGGTTTAATTTAAATTTTGCACGCTAATTAGTAGAATTAATTATTCGGTATTTAAGATATTAAATCTTATAAACTATCAAAAATCTAAATTTAGAATAACACATTCAACTCTGTTAAAAATAAACAATCTGATTATTTTTAAAATAGATTAACATCAAATTCTAATACACAAACAAATTACAATACGCAATTATTAATTTTTAACAAAAAAAGGTCACTTCTTTTAAAAGTGACCTTAATTCTTATTATAGTTCTGTGAATTAATCAACATTATACCAACGATTATATATCTCGCGACCTTCTTCTTCATTTCGAGGCTCAAAGCCCATATAGATTCCACCATCTTTCACTTCATCTTTGTAATATGTAGCTTCCTCTTCTGGAACTCCTGCTCCCGTTAATGCTCCGATAATTCCACCAGTAGCGGCACCTGCACCAGCACCTGCTAAACCGGCAGCTATAGGACCTGCTACAACTAAACCTAATCCTGGGAAAATCACATTAGAACCAATGGCTGCAATCGCACCCACAACAGCTCCAATACCTCCACCAATCATAGAACCAGTTCCAGCATTTTCTGCAACTTTATCTCCTAAATCAGAATCATGAGCTTTATCTCCAAAATGGGTGTCTCTGGTTTTGTCAGAAAGCATTACATTAATTTCATCTTTAGTATAGCCTCGAGATTCTAACTCTGCATAAGCTCTATCTGCATCTTCTCTGTTTCTAAAAACTCTAGCAACATACCTATCATTGTAATTCGGTCTAAAATCACTTGAATTGTTCATAATATATTTTTTATTTGGTTATATTAGTACATTCTCAACATTCATACCTACAACTAGTGATTTTCGAAATATTAATATAGTTTAACACTTGGAAATAAAAATTAACATAGTTGAAAATTATCTAATACGTATTCAACTTTTTGAATCTTGACAAATTAACTTACATTAGAGTATTATTTAAGATCACAAGTCAATCAATTATGAATTGGATATTACTTATTATCGGTGGGCTATTCGAAACGGGCTTTGCCATTAGCTTAGGAAAAGCCCAAGAAAGCAGTGGAAAGGAATTATTACTTTGGTTGTTATCTTTTGCGGTTTGCGTTAGTATCAGTATGCTTCTATTATATAAAGCGATGGGAGGTGATAAACCAATTCCAGTGGGAACAGCCTACGCTGTGTGGGGTGCTATTGGAGCAGTTGGAACTGTGGTTTCGGGTATTCTTATTTTTAAAGAACCAGTTACCTTTTGGCGATTATTCTTTTTGAGCACTTTAGTAATTTCAATTGTAGGACTTAAATTCGTTTCTGAATAATATGAAAAAGCTATTCTATCTCCTTTTCGTCTTCCCTATTCTTTTATATTCTCAAAAACCTCAACTTAATTTAGAAGAAGCCAAATCACTCATTCAATTACCACTTAGTTGTATTGAGACGGAATTTCCAAATAAGTTGAGTCAAACTCTGGTTGATGCTACAGAGTTAGGAACACCCAAGGAATTACACCCCATCTTCTATGGCTGTTTTGATTGGCATTCGTCTGTACACGGTTATTGGACCATCGTAACTCTGCTCAAGAAGTTTCCTGAACTTGATCCAGACAATAGCATTAAAAATAAATTGATACAAAATTTCTCAAAAGAAAACATTGATCGCGAGATCGACTATTTTCAAAAGCCACATGAATATTCATATGAAAGAACTTATGGTTGGGCTTGGTTATTTAAACTTCAGCAAGCTTTAGATTCCTGGGATAGTCCTGCAGGTAAGGAAATGAGCCAAAACCTTCAAGCCTTGACGAAAGTTTTGATTGAAAGAAACATGGAATATCTACCCAAGCTTAATTATCCGATTCGTGTCGGGACACATACCAATACTGCTTTTGGAATGAGTTTAGCTTTTGACTATGCCGAATCTATACAGCATGTAGAGTTTCAAGAACTTATTATTTCACGCGCCAAGGATTTTTATTTAAATGATCAAAATTGTCCATTAAATTGGGAACCTAGTGGATATGACTTTTTGTCTCCATGTTTTCAAGAAATTGACTTAATGCGTAAAGTGCTACAAAAAAAGATATTTAAAACTTGGATAAGCGCTTTTCTTCCTGAATTACAACAAAAGTCTTTTAATTTAGAAGTGGGAGAAGTTTCGGACCGCAAAGATGGTCATTTAGTTCATTTGGATGGTCTGAATTTTAGTCGAGCATGGATTATTTATGGTTTAAGCAAACAATACCCTTCCTATCAATATTTAATTCCAATTGCCCATCATCATTTTAATTACTCCTATCCCAACCTAGTTGGCGATTCATATGAAGGTGGACATTGGTTAGCTTCTTTTGCTTTATATGCCTTATTAGCATCGGAATAGTTTAAGAAGCGTATTATTATTATTTATAATAAACTCTATATTTTTAAATAGACGATGCTATTTTTTTATTATTCATGAATAAGAAAATTAAATTTCAATTATTTACCGTTTATACACGAAATCATACACTTTATACAGTTTTTCTTACCGTTTATAATATTTTTCTCAACTCCACTCCATTCTCCTCTTAATTTTAAGGTAATTTTAATTACAATTTTATTTTAAAACAACAAGTATGAGAACGATGAATTTTAAGTTAAAGGGATGGTTATTATTCCTTATGTCCTTTATAGGAGGCGTGGTATTATCCAACAACATAAAAGTTTCTAACATTTCGTTAGAAAATATGAACGAATCTCAAAATCAAGTATTAATTAATTTCGATTTAAGTTGGGAAAATTCTTGGCGCATATCAGCAGGTCCAGCTAATTGGGATGCGGCTTGGGTATTCGTTAAATATAAAATAAATGGCGGTGAATGGAAACACGCCACACTTGCCTCGACTGGATATATTGAACCTAGCGGTAGCACTGTTCGAGTATCTCCGGACAATGTGGGCGCTATGATATACCGATCAGAAGATGGAAGTGGTAACATTAATTGGGAAGACATTGGTCTTCTATGGGATTATGGAACTCAAGTGAACGCATCAGACATTATAGATGTTCAAGTTTTTGCGATGGAAATGGTGTATGTACCAGAGGGTCAATTTTATCTTGGTGGAGATCATATTAGAAGTTTTTATGAAGGAGGAACACAAAAGGAAGCTTTTCTAATCACCTCCGAAGACGGAATTACGTATGAAGATTCAACTGGCAACTTATTCTGGAAATACAACTTTTTAGGACAGGTAGAAGAAGCTAGTGGCGCGATACCTGCGCACTTCCCTAAAGGTTTTCAGGGATTTTATTGCCTAAAATATGAAGTAACGCAAGCCCAATGGGTTAATTTTTTCAATACTTTAACAGAAGAACAAAAAATTCAAAACGATATTACTTCTACCGATGGTAAAGAAAGTGATGACATTCTTGCGAGAAATGGTATTTCTTGGATAGATACGGGAGATGCCACCACTGTATTTCCGAACACACCTGTAAATTATGTATCAGATAATAGAATGATTTCTTTTCTTGATTGGGCAGGTTTGCGCCCCATGACAGAATTAGAATTTGAGAAAGCTTGTAGAGGGCCAATATTCTCAATAGGTAATGATTTTGCTTGGGGAACACCCAATATTTCAGAAATAGACTATAATTATAGTGAAGAAGGTAATTTTAATGAAAAAATTGATAACCTTGAAGAAAATACAGGTAATGCAAATTGGGGTTATGATTACTCAATTTTTGAGGGCCATGATCCTTTAGAAGGACCTAGAAGAAATGGCGTTTTTGCTGCAAGCTCTTCAAGTCATACAAGAGAAGCCACAGGAGCCACTTATTATGGTATTATGGAAATGAGTGGAAACTTAGGAGAACGCACCAAAAGAGCTTCAGATGCTGCCACCTTTGCTGGTTCCCACGGAAATGGCATATTAGCGGAAAATGGATTTACTACTATTCCCGATTGGAAAGAGCCAGATGGAAATATCGACTTTATTTCAAGAGGTGGAAGTTATTATACTCAGTCCAACCCAATATTTGGTGGTGGAGGTATTGGTTTATTGAAAGTATCTAATCGAAGTAGCTCATCATCTTTAAACACTCAAGGTATTAGAGGCGTAAGAACGGCATTTTAATTATAGTTTATGAATAAAATGAAAAATCTAATATTTTTTCTTCTTTTCTTTTGGAGTGCATCATCCTATCTGGGCTTTGGTCAATTTCAAGGTGGAGAGGCTGATGGTTTTGATCGCAACCTATTGATTTTACAACAAATCAACAATCAAGTTTCCACAACCCAAGTGATGTACCTAGGCGGAAATGGAGATGGTTTCGATAATAAAATAGCTCAAACCTTTTTATATGGGCAAAGTAGTTTTGCTATGTTTTCGGGAGGTGATGGAGATGGTTTTGATAGAGAAAGCTTTCAAACTATATTAAACGGTCAAAATATAGCTGGAATGTTCTCAGGTGGAGATGGCGATGGATTCGACCAAGAAATTGCGCAAGCTTTTTTAAATGGACAAAATTCGTCCATCATGTTCGCAGGTGGAAATGGCGATGGATTTGATCAGGAAATTACGCAAGCATTATTAAATGGCCAAAATACATCTATTATGTTTGCAGGTGGAGATGGAGATGGCTTTGATCAGGAGATTTCTCAGGCATATATAAATGGTCAAAATACTGCTATGTTATTTTCTGGTGGAAATGGCGATGGTTTTGATGTTGAAATCAGAAATGGTATTATTATTCCAGTTAATACAGATTTGGTATTTACTATAAATACAGAATATTGTGTGGATGAAACACCAGACACCTTACCAACAACAGATGATAATGGCGTTGCAGGAACTTGGGATATCACAAGTATTGATACCTCAGCTAATGCTGTTGGACAAACAACTTACACATTTACAGAAGCAGCGAATCCATCTAATACTTATGAAGTAATTGTTAATGTGATTGAAGCTACTACTCCTGTATTCGCGAATTTGTTGAGTACTTATTGCATAAATGACACCCCAACAAATCTTCCAAATATAGATGACAATGGGTTATCAGGTTCTTGGAATCATGCAAATATTGATACTTCTACGCTAGGAAACACAATTTACATTTTTACACCTGACATTGATTGCGCAACGAGTTTTGAATTTGAAGTCTCTATTATAGCAGGTGATACTTGGTATGCCGATGCAGATAGTGATGGTTATGGTGATCCAAACAACTCTATCGTGAGCTGTTCACAACCAGCAGGTTATGTTGCTGACAATACAGATTGTGATGACAGCAATGCTAATATTAACCCAGGTGCTACAGAAATTCCAGGAAATGGTATCGATGAGAATTGTGATGGTACAGATGGTGTAATACAGCCAGTTGACTCTGATGGTGATGGCATCCCAGATGATGTGGATAATTGTCCTAATACACCTAACCCTGATCAACACGATGGGAATGGAGATGGAATTGGTGATGCTTGTGAAGCTTGTGGTATACCCACTGGAGTTGTACTTAATAGATTAGGCGATACAACTGCCGATTTTATAGCTGAAAACTGGACTTGGCATTATCAAGGGTCTGCAAATAGAGCTGGAAGACCATTACGCCCATATCCAATGTACGGAATGACTGATATGTCTATTGAAGGAGGAACTCCTTATGTACAACATCGATTAATACCTGTATTTGACTATGATATCTGGTTGAGAACTATTTGTCCAGAAGGCGGATATAGTGCTTGGATTGGTCCAATCTATTTACCTAGATTTAATTCAAATCAAGCTAGAAAAACAATTGATTTAGTTGTTGTGCCGAATCCTACGAAGGATTTCATTAAACTTGAAAAAGTGAAAGCGATTCGTGTCGAAGTTTATGACGCTTATGGTAAATTTATTTTCCAAAGAGAAGTGAATAATAATCTTGTCGATGTGAGAATTCTTCAAACTGGAACCTACTTAATAAAAGTGTGGGATAATGATAATAACATGTATCTAGCTCAAGTGATTAAAATATAAATTCAATTTTATTAATAAATCTTTAAAATTAAGCCACTTTGCAAAAGGTGGCTTTTTTAATACTCTTAGAATAAGTTATTTAAAAAAGCTAATAATATTTTAAAATTTTGTTCACCTTTTTTTATTCTTTCGATATGTAATAAAGGACGTAAACCCATGTCTATGTCAATTCATTAAACAATTTAATACTCTTATTATGAAAAACTTTTATGTTACATTGAAAAATTTGGACAATCTATGTCCATGGACCTTTAACAAAATGCCTTCTCCACCACAGAGTTTGAAGCATATTTTGTTTGCAAGCTTTATGCTATTAACTGTGGCTGTGTTATCACAAACTGAAACCGAGCCCAATAATACAATTGCGACAGCCAATGATATAAGTTTAGAAGCCACAGGCTCTGGCGCTACTGATGTCGCTGGAGATATTGATTACTGGAAAGTTACCACCCACGAAGATGGTAAATTAAAATTGAATTTTAACTCCTCCAATGGTTTATCAATCGTATTTGGAATATACTCTTCTAATGGCAGTTCATTAGTTAGCAATTACACTTCAGAAAGCAGCTCAATAGAGAAAGATGGTTTAGCCGCAGGAACTTATTACATTAAAGTCAATAGTTATTACTCAACGCAACTTATTCCTTACTCGTTTACATTAAACTTTATAGGAATTCAACAAGCAAATGATGTAGAGCCAAACAACCTATATACATTAGCTAATAATTTAGCTTTAAACTCAACTACAACAGGCCATATTGGATATAGAGAATTTAATGGCACCACAGCTGATTTAGAGGATTGGTACAAAGTCACGACCACTGTTGATGGTAAATTAACTGCGTCAGTAACTAGCGAAAATGGACAGAATGTTTATTTAAAAATTTATGATGGCAATGGCAGCACTCTACTTGCCTCAGCCTATACTACCGATTCTATAACCATAGACAAAGACGGATTGGCTCCAGGTGAATATTATATTAAAATAAATACTTACTACACAAATGAGTTTGCTCCATATACTCTTACTAATGAACTTATAGAACCCATCCATCCTAGCGAAGGTAGTAATAATGAAGGTTTTGAAAGTGCTCAAACTTTTAACCAAAATTCCACTATCAATGGATTGATTGGATACCGATACAATGGAGATGTAGATTCAGAAGATTGGTTTAGCGTTACAACAAATGCAGAAGGAGAATTGAGCATTGATATAACTTCAGTTAATGGACAAAATGTATATGCCCAACTATTTGATGGAAATGGAACCACTCTACTAGTTTCTGATTATACCACTAGCACCAAAACAATTAGTAAAGATGGTTTGGCACCTGGTGAGTATTTTATAAAAGTAAAAACTTATTATTCAAGTGAATTTTCACCTTACATATTATCCAACAATTTAATTTTACCTCCACATTCAACTGATCAAGAAAGTAATAATGACCATACAGCCGCCATTAATTTTACTTTAAATTCCAATACAAATGGTCTTATTGGTTATCAGTATAATGGTGTTAGAGATGCAAAAGATTGGTATAGCGTTACTACACCATACGATGGTAAACTCAGCTTAACAGTAAGCTCCCTAAATGGTCAAAATGTTTATGTAAAACTATTCGATGGAAATGGTACGAGATTATTCGTTTCAGATTATACTACAAGCACCAAAACCATTGAAAAAGATGGTTTAGCTGCTGGTGAATACTTTGTTGAAATAAGTACATATTATAATAATGAGTTTGCTCCATATAGCCTGTCTAATAATTTAACTTCTCCACCCCAAATGAATGATATCAACAATCTAGCTAATGATAGCTATTCAGGAGCTATAGATTTAGATTTAAATCAACCTAAATTTGGACATATCGGTTATCGCTATATTGACTATATCGATCTTGCTGATTGGTATAAGCTAGTATTAGATAGCGATCAGGATTTGAAAATTTCATTAAAAATATATAATAACCAACCTATAGTTATTCAATTATTTAATAGCTCAGGTACAACTGCCATAGAGTCAAATTACTCTTATACCAATGCTGTTATCAACAGAACTAATTTAGCCGCTGGAACTTATTATATTAAAGTATACGGTTACTATACTCAAAACTTTGCTCCCTATCGCCTAAGTACAGGAGTAGATACAGATGATGATGGTTTTGCAGACATTATTGATTGTGCTCCTGACGATCCTAATGCTTGGTATTCTGAGTTGTTATATGTAGATATGGATGGTGATGGCTATCACGGCTCCACCGAAGTTGTATGTTATGGCGATATAATCCCAGAGGGGTATGTAACTGAAACTTTAGGAGTGGATTGTAATGATAATGATGCGAGTATAAATCCAGGCGCAGAAGAAATTTGTGATGGGATAGACAATAATTGCGATGGTAATATAGACGAAGGAGTCTCCTTCACGTGGTATGCCGATGCAGATAGTGATGGTTATGGCGATCCAGATTCTTCAATCGAATCTTGTGATCAGCCAGAAGGCTATGTCGCTGACAATACAGATTGTGACGACACCAATCCAGACATTAACCCAGGTGCTACAGAAATTCCAGGAAATGGTATCGATGAGAATTGTGATGGTACAGATGGTGTAATACAGCCAGTTGACTCTGATGGTGATGGAATTCCAGATGAAGTAGATAATTGTCCAAATACTTACAATCCTGATCAGGAGGATTTAGACGGCGATGGCGTTGGCGATGCGTGTGACCCTGATATTGATGGTGACGGTATTCTAAACGCAGAGGATTGTGATCCATTTGACCCAGAAATTACCACTGGTGATACTTGGTATGCCGATGTAGATGGCGATGGTTATGGTGATCCTAATAACTCTATAGTGAGCTGTTCACAACCAATAGGTTATGTTACTGACAATACAGATTGTGATGACACCAATCCAAACATCAACCCTGGTGCTACAGAAATTCCAGGAAATGGTATCGATGAGAATTGTGATGGTACAGATGGCTCAACACCGCCAGTTGATTCTGATGGTGATGGCATTCCAGATGATGAGGATAATTGTCCGGATACTTACAATCCTGATCAAAGCGATGCTAACGGAGATGGAATTGGAGATGCTTGTGAAGCTTGTAGTGTTCCATATATGGTTGAATTACATAGAACTAGTCCAACATCAGCTACTTTTAACGCTGGTAATAGTATTTGGCATTATCAAGGTACGGCCAACAGAGCTGGCAGACCATTACGTCCTTATCCAATGTATGGCATGTATGACATGACAGTTCCGCATACACAAAACTCGTTGGTTCCTGCTTTTGAATATGATGTTTGGTTGAGAACTATTTGTCCAGAGGGTGGATACAGTGCTTGGGCAGGTCCTTTTCTTCTTCCAACACACTCCATACCTTCAAGATTAAAAATTCAATTCACTGTAGTTCCTAATCCAACGAAGGATTTCATTAATTTTGAGAATATAAAAGTTACTAAAATTGATATTTATGATTCTTATGGTAAATTAGTCCTACAACAAGATGTTTTCGATAACTATGCAGACCTAAGACAACTACAATCTGGTACTTATACTGCAATCATATGGGATGATTCAGATACAATTTATAAAAAGCAGATTATAAAAAAGTAAGTTTATAAATAACTTTAAATCAATAAGAGGGTCACTTTATATAAAGTGACCCTTTTTATCTTGTTTCTGAAATATTGAATGATAAATTTCCACTCAAAGATTTCAATTTTTGAATAAAATGCAGTTTATACATGATTTTATACAGTTTATACATTTTTTCAGACATTTATCATTCTTTTATCTATTATTATTCTTATATTTTACTAACTTCATAAAATAAACCCATATAACTTCTAATAATGAAAAATTCACTCAACTTTTTTAAATTTATAATTTCAATCTTTTTACTTCTGTTTTACATAGGCGTTTTATCACAAGGTCAAACGCTCAACCCTGAAAATAACCCTATCTCTTGTTCTGACGGAATTGACAACGACGGCGATGGATTAATTGATTGTGAAGATGGTGATTGTTTATCAATTTCCAATACCGCCGAGAACGGTTGTAGTATTTGTGGTGACGGTTTAAGCTTTGCAGATGTGACTTTAGCTTTTACACCAAACCCTAATTGTATTCCAAATAATCCAAATATGGATGCAGCCCTTGGCGTACCAGATTATTATAATAGTGCAAGCCAACATGTTACATTAGGTGAAGGAGGTTCTCTAAAGTTACAGTTTACGAATAATATAATGTCGAATTCTGGCAATGATAATAAAAAAGATTTATGGGTATTCGAAGTTGGACCAGCTGTAGAAGGAAGTACCATCGAATTAAGACCAGCTAATGCATATACTCTGAATGTACTTATAACCGCAGGAATCGAAGATGCAGATGATGACGGCTTCTTTGATATAGGTAGTATTGGAGGATCTACGGCAGGTTTAGATATCGATGTAGTTATTCCTGGCCATCCTGCTGGAACGCTTTTTTTTGATGCAATTGACATAACTGATATTCCGGGAAATTGCACAGGTGGGACGCCTGGTGCAGATATAGATGCCGTATGTGCCTTAACCTCAGTGCAGCCATGTTTAGCTTTAGATGATGACAATGATGGTGTTAATAATTGTGATGATCAAGAATCCAATTCACCCTGTCCAGATAACGTTGACAGTAATGGTATTTCACTTGACGCAGATGGTGATAATATCGCAGATTGTATAGACAACTGCCCAAATACGCCAAACCCTAATCAAGATGATTTAGACAGTGATGGCGATGGAGATGTTTGTGATCCTGATATTGATGGTGATGGTATTCTAAACGATGAAGATTGTGACCCATATGAAGCTACAATTACAACAGGAGATATTTGGTATGCCGATGAGGATGGTGATGGCTACGGAGAACCAGGTTTATCAATCGAATCTTGTGTTCAGGTAGAGGGTTATGTTGCTGATAATACAGATTGTGATGACAACAATCCTGATATTAATCCCGGTGCTACGGAAATCCCTGGAAATGACATCGATGACAATTGTGATGGCATGGACGAAACGCTTCCTCCAGGAGATTCCGATGATGATGGCGTTCCAAATGATATGGATAACTGTCCAAACACACCTAACCCTGATCAACACGATGGGAATGGAGATGGAATTGGCGATGCTTGTGAAGCTTGTGGTATACCCACTGGAGTTGTACTTAATCGATTAGGCGATACAACAGCCGATTTTATAGCTGAAAACTGGACTTGGCATTATCAAGGATCTGCGAATAGAGCTGGAAGACCATTACGTCCATATCCAATGTACGGAATGACTGATATGTCTATTGAAGGAGGAACTCCTTATGTCCAACATCGATTGATACCTGTATTTGACTATGATATCTGGTTGAGAACTATTTGTCCGGAAGGTGGATATAGTTCTTGGATTGGTCCAATCTATTTACCTAGATTTAATTCAAATCAAGCTAGAGAATCAATTGATTTAGTTGTTGTGCCGAATCCTACGAAGAATTTCATTAAACTTGAAAAAGTGAAAGCGATTCGTGTCGAAGTTTATGACGCTTATGGTAAGCTGATTTCCCAAAGGGAAGTTATTGACAATTATGTGGATTTAAGCCAACTTCAAATAGGAGTATATAACATCCGTGTTTGGGATGAGCAAGGAAACATGCATCAAACTCAAATTATTAAAAAGTAAATTATTCTTCAATTAAATATTAAAAGCCACTTCATATGGAGTGGCTTTTTTTAAATGGAATGAATGATTCGAAGGCTGTGAAATGTTTTTTCTGATACAGAAACTTAGATTTTTAAACCTAAGCCTATTCTTTTTTGTATATTTAATTCTTGAAATCTTTAAAATTAAACATATGAATTTTATTATAAACCTTTTAGTGACAGCTGTTTCAGCATTTCTATTAGCAGAATATATTTTTGCTGATGGAGTTCACATCGACGGTTTTATGCCAGCTGTTATTTTTGCCTTGGTGTTTGGTATCGTTAATGCGATTATTAAACCTATATTAGTGATACTTACTATCCCTGTAACAGTATTATCCTTAGGTCTATTCATCTTTGTGATTAATGCTTTGATGGTGATGTTGGCTGCCTACTTTGTTAGTGGTATTACAATAGATAGTTTCTGGTGGGCATTAGGTTTTAGTGTGCTACTTGCTATTGTTAGTTCTCTTCTTGGATCCCTAGTTGGCGCGAAGAAATGATATTTCCAGAGTGGAGTTTATATATCATGAGTGGAATATACTTGATAGCAGGTATATTCCATTTTGTGAAACCAAAAATTTATAAGTCTATTATACCTAAAAACATCCCCAAGCGGATGTTTTTGGTTTATTTGAGTGGTATAGCGGAAATTGCTTTAGCGATAATGTTATGGTTTCCTAGCACAAGAAATTTCGCTATCATTAGCATTATCTGTATGCTGGCTATTTTTCTAGTGGTTCATTTTTATATGCTTTCAGATGCGTATAAAACTAAAATTCCAACTTGGCTTTTGTGGTTAAGAATTCCAATGCAATTTATATTGATGTGGTGGGCCTATCAATACTTAATTCTTTAAATTTTGTTAATTAAGGCCAGAAAATATAATTATTTATCTTCCGATGTTTAGAATTTTTATTAAAATTAATATCTTCACAACTTTAAATTAATTCTTTGATAGAGCGCTATAAATAGATGTAATTAAGGATTGAACCACAAACATAATTACCTATAAATTAGCTCATTAAACATTAAAGCATAAATGATTTCTTCTATTAAATATATATTAATCACTTTCGTATTCATGTTAAATTTGAGTTGCAAAACCAATCACAAAGCATCTCAATCGTTCAAAACATTGGCCTATAGCCAGTATGGAGCAGAAATGGAAGCGACGCAACGTCTAATTGACAACCAAGAGGATTTCGAAAGTATTTATTATAAGGTATATAAAAACTTATCTCCAACTCCAGAAATGCCCAATGTAGACTTCAGCAAAAATTCTGTTGTATTTTTGCATTTTGGAGGTTTTAATTATGGAGGAATCTCTTACGGGGTTGAAGAAATCATCAAAGAAAACAAAAATTTAAACATACATTTGATCCGTCAATCACCAAAACCTGGGGAGCCTGCCCTAACAGTTATGACCAACCCTTTTATGTTGATTGAAGTTCCTAAATACAATTCAGAGATTGATCAAATTAATATTATTAAAGTAGAAAAAGATTAAAATGCAAAAAGTTTATTTGGACAATGCTGCTACAACGCACATGCACGAGGAAGTGATTGAGGAAATGGTAAATGCCATGCGTTTTAATTTTGGTAATCCTTCGTCTAGCCACTTCTTTGGAAGAGAGAGCAAAGGATATATTGAAAAAGCTAGAAAGTCAATCGCTCGCTACACTGGCGTTACATCCGCTGAGATTATTTTCACTTCGGGCGGTACTGAAGCTAATAACTTGATTTTACGCTCAAGTGTAGAGTATCTTGACATTGAAAGAATTATTACCACCAAAATCGAGCATAGCTGTGTTAACGAAACGGTTAATTCTTTAGCTAATAATCAAAAAGTTCAAGTTGATTATGTTAAGGTTGATGAGAAAGGAGAGATTGATTTAGAGGATTTGCAGCAACTTCTAAAGTCTTCAGATAAAAAGACTATTGTATCTATCATGCATGCCAATAACGAGATTGGAAACTTGAATCCTATAGAAAAAATTGGAGATTTAGCACATGCGCATGATGCCTACTATCATAGTGATATGGTGCAAACTTTAGGTCATTACGCTCTTAATTTAGAAAACTTGCCTGTGGATTTTGCAAGTTCTAGTGCGCATAAATTTCATGGCCCAAAAGGTACAGGCTTCGCTTATATCAAAAAGTCAACTGGCTTAAAAGCGCAGATAACTGGGGGTGGACAAGAGAGAAATATGCGTTCGGGTACAGAAAACGTACATGGTATTTTAGGTTTGAGAAAAGCTTTTGAGATGGCCAATGAAAGCCTAAAAAAAGATATGGATTATATATTTTCTTTAAAGAAATATGCGATAAATGAATTGCAAACTGCATTTCCTGATATTCACTTCAATGGAATGTGCTCTACAGAAAATAGTTTATATACTTTATTGAGCTTGTCCTTACCTTTTAAAGATGGTTTAATAGGATTTGAATTAGACCTTCGTGGAATCGCTTGTTCTCAAGGAAGTGCATGCCAATCTGGTGCAGCCAAGAGTTCTCGCGTTTTAAATGAAATATTGAGCGAAGAAATGATTGCCTCAACGACACCTCTACGCATCTCATTTTCAACACATAACACAAAGAAAGACATTGATTACTTGCTAAGTGTTTTAAAGGAAATTAGCGCAAGACATAGTGCCACGGCTTAATTTAATAAACTCAAATTTAAATTAAAGTCTTGTTAAAAGATTTGATTAAAACAATAAAAGCGTAGTATTTCTATTATTTAAATAATATGATACTACGCTTTTTATTATTGACCTTATTCGTTCTAGGAATAAATAATTTATCGGCTCAAACAAGTCTTGAAGCCCAAAATAAAATTTTAAAACAATTCAATCACCTCATCCCAAAATCAGCTTCTTTTGCAAGTTGGACCCTGTATGAAGGAGATATTAATGGTGATAAAAAGAAAGATTATATCTTCAGTTATATTCTTTCTAATAAAAAGAATAGAAGTTCACATGCAGGTTCTGGCGTTATTTTAGTCACCAAAGGAAAAGCAAATAAATTTACTTTACTAGGACATATTCCATCTAAAAATAAGAATATTTATGCCTTTAATGCATTTTCTAAAAACATTCTACATCTCAATGAATACGACGCTACTTCTAACTATCAAAAAGTAAGTCGCGAAATAAAGTTCAAGATGCAAGCAGGTAAGTTTGTTAAACTTTAATGTTGATTATTAATTTATTTAAAGCCTAGCAAATCCTCTAGTTTTAATGTCCAGTTAAACTGTTCTTAATATCTATTAACATTAAATCTCATCTACCTAAAAGCTATCTAATATCAGTCTACTACCTCACCAAATAAATCAAATTCGGTAGCATCTGAAATCACAACTTGCACAAAATCACCTATGGGTAAATAAATGTCTGTACCTTTAATTAAAACTTCATTATCCACATCTGGTGAGTCAAATTCTGTACGGCCGATAAAGTATTCTCCTTCTTTTCTGTCGATTAAAACTCTAAATTCTTTACCAATTTTTGCTTGGTTAAGTTCCCACGATATTTGAGTTTGGATTTCCATAATCTCTTCCACTCTACGCTCCTTTTCTTCTTGTGGAACATCATCCACTAAGTTGTGCGCGTGCGTATTTTCTTCGTGCGAATAAGTAAAGCAACCTAAACGATCGAATCTTTGCTCCTGCACCCAAGCTTTCATTTCTTCAAAATCTTCTAGTGTTTCACCTGGATATCCACATATCAATGTCGTACGAATCGCCATATTTGGAACCTTGGCTCTGAAGTCAGCCAACAAAGCATTGGTTTTTTCTTTGGTGGTTCCTCGGCGCATGGACTTCAACAATTTAGTAGAAATATGCTGTAATGGAATATCAATATAATTACAAACTTTTGGTTCCTCCTCAATAACCTCCAAAACGTCTGCTGGGAAGCCTGTTGGGAAAGCATAATGCAAACGTATCCATTCTATTCCCTCTACATTGGCTAATTGCTTCAATAAATCACCTAAAGCTCTACGCTTATATAAGTCTAAACCATAATAAGTTAAGTCTTGCGCAATAAGAATAAGTTCTTTAGTTCCATTTTTAGCAAGTTTCTCTGCTTCTCTCACTAAATCCTCCATGGGAGTTGACTTGTGCCCACCACGCATCAAAGGAATTGCACAGAAAGAACATGGGCGATCACATCCTTCTGCAATCTTCAAATAGGCATAATGCCTCGGTGTAGTAGTAAGCCTCTCTCCTACTAATTCATGTTTATAATCTGCTCCTAAAGCTTTAAGCAAAAGAGGCAATTCTCTAGTCCCAAAATACTGATCAACATCTGGGATTTCTTTTTCTAAATCCGGCTTATATCTTTCACTCAGACATCCCGTAACAAAAACTTTCTCAACGAGACCCTGATTTTTGGCCTCTACAAATTCTAATATCGTATTAATCGATTCTTGTTTGGCATTATCTATAAATCCACAAGTATTGATAACAACTATATCTCCTTTAACCTCATGCGCTACTTCCTTACCATTGGCCTTTAATTGGCCCATAATAATTTCAGAGTCGTAGATGTTTTTTGAACATCCTAATGTAACCATGTTTATCTTCTTCTTTCCAACAGATTTCGTACGCATAAAAATATTTCAGGCTGCAAAGTTACGGAATTAGTATTTAGCTTATGCATTGGAATATAATTGTAACTAAAATAAAACAACCTCATTCGGATAGAACGAGGTTGTTTAATATAAAGTGTAAGGAATTAAATAAATCGAATTTTAAGATTTTTTCGCAATATATTCTTCTGGCGTTTTTCCAAATACCCGTTTAGCATATCTAAATCTCTTATTCCAATAATTCATGGACAAAGGAGAAATAGTAACACCTGTAGACGTACCTGCATGTATGAACATGATATCATCTTCCGTAACCTCAACCACCATTCCCACATGTGAGATACTTGATTTTGGGCTATTTGAGAAGAATATCATATCTCCCATTTCTATCTGATCATAAGGAATTTCATTTCCTACCAAAGCTTGGTTTCGAGAAACTCTAGGTAATGAAATATCATTCACAGAATAAACACTTTGCATAAAAGCAGAGCAATCTATCCCACGCCGTGTTGTACCACCATAAACATATGGAGTACCAATATAGGTTTTGGCCTCTTCTATTAAACTAAAAATAGTTGATTTTCTATCAGCAAAAGACATGGCTTTTCCGATTTCCTGAAGAATCATAATCTCCAATTCACTCATGACTTCCTCTTGTTCTTCGGGTAAATCAGCCTCTTCTGATAAGTTTTCCTCTGCGATGTTCACAGAAGTTGTCGATGCGAAAGTAGGTCCGGATTGGGCCTGAACTGTATAGGAAATAAAAAATAGGCTACATGCAGCTAAAAGTCTGCTAAAATGTGTTGGATGCATTAAGAATATTCTTTATAAAAAATCGAAGTTAAAAATAGAAGGATTATTTCTGTTTCTATAGATATTAAACATCCTTTGAGATAATTTTAACGTGATTTAACTTTTTATTAAGAAACATTAGTGGTTTTACAATAATTTATGAATTTCAAATAAAAGACATTCGCCAGGATTTAATTCGCCCGACAACCAATGGTCTTCGAAAGAATGCATATCGCCACTTAAATATT
The DNA here is from genome assembly GCA_048268105.1 of Weeksellaceae bacterium. Lineage (GTDB taxonomy): Bacteria > Bacteroidota > Bacteroidia > Flavobacteriales > Weeksellaceae > Profundicola. The sequence continues at coordinate 61,335 of JBLWWH010000007.1, read as the reverse complement.
CAACGTATTGATTATTATATGTTCCAAATAAGTTTAAAAAGAACTTTTCTCTTCCTTCCATGTTCATATTCATTAAGACTAAAATGGTTTTCCAGGGTTGAAAAGCATCATGTCGCTGAAATGCTATAACTTTTCCAAAGCGATTATCAGGGTAAAGAATAGTTAAAGTTCTTTCATCTCCCGTGGCAATCCATTCTTGATTTTTAAGTCTTAACAATGCTATTTTTTGCATAAACTCTACCCACTCAACGGATGCATCCCAGTCAAGTGATTGACGATTGAATAAAGCCAAGGGGAAATCTTTGTAATTCTCTATCTCCTTAGATGTAAAATTTAGTCCCGTATTTACTGGATGGGTTTCGTTTAATTCATAACCTGTATGTATAAAGGGTAGACAACTAGGCAATAAGGAATTCAATAGCCAGTATTGCTTCTTAATTAATAAATTCTTCAATCTTGACGTATTATGCGTTTCTGGACTTCCGAAAAATGGTAAAGGAAGCGCTCTACGTGCTGTAATTAGCATATTTCTAATTCCTTGCTCATGTTCCTTAAACTCCCATTCGAAGCCTAATGTTGCATTGAAACCCATTTTACGGCTCGATTTTTTAATTTCAAAATTTTCTTCCCAAAAACAGAAATCAGCATCTACCTTCCTCGCCTCCTCTATCACTCGCTGCATCAAATCTCGCGGCAAGGCATGGCCCATATCTAGCATAACACCATCTATTCCATAAGATTTTTGATAATGAGGAATGATACCAACCAAAGCTTCCCATAAAGCTAAATTCCGGTTTTCATCTTTTTCTAAATCAGAATCGTAATATCGAATCGTGTTATAGGCTATGTAATTAAAGTTTTGCTCCGAAAAATTATCATTATACAACTTAAAATAAGTCACATCATCCCACGTGGGTTGTTGGTCGTCTGGCGGCCAATCCGCAAAAGCTCCAGGAATAATTAATTTACCCTCTTCTGTTTGGGCCGTATATTTATGATTTTTAAGTGTAATTTGCTCTGAAGTTGGGGGCTTAGCAAATATATTCTGATATTCCTTAGACGGCGGAATCTGAGAACTCCGGCTGAAGGGAATTTTTCTAATTTCTTCTAATTCTTCTATTGAAAAACTTGGTTGGGTGTAATTTTTTGCGTGACGTTCCTTAATCCAATAGAACCAATCTGGATGTTCTCTAACCCAATCACTATCTAACGAGGCTGTTCTTAAAACAAATTCCAACACTACACGAATGTCTAATAGATGACAGGCTTCTACCAAAGCTTTAAACTGCTGATCAACCGTAAAAGGAATAGCTGATTCTGCTAAATTTTTATCTAATTCATAGGGGTTTTTTATCGCATAAGGTGAGCCCAAATCTCCTCTATTTCCATCGACACCAATTTTAGTTATAGGCATTAGATGTAATACATTACAACCAAAACTTTTGATATAAGGCAACATGCTAATCAACTTAAGAAAGGTACCCGTTTTCTTAAATATCTTTCCGTCATGTTTAAAATCCTTTAAATCTCCAGTTTGGTTATGATCAAACGCAGCTGTAAGTCGTGGAAAAGCATTATAAACCACCGAATAATAACTCCAATCACCGCCAATACCATGATGCTCATGATTTATTTTAGATAATGACTGAGTATAATCTTGATTTCGGTCGTGGTCTAAGATTTCGTCGAGTTTACGAAAATAGAATTCATTAAAACTTAAACTCGAGCTCCCAGCAGTCGGTTTATCATAAATCCACAAATTAGGAACCTTATATTCCCCTAAATCCCAAGTATTTTCCTTAAAAAACTTGTGAATTTCTTTTAGGTACGAAACGGATTTTTTCATTCAAGGAAAGATACGATTTTTTAATGATTTAGCGAATCTGTATCTTGAACTTTCAAATACATTTGAGACTTTGCGCATCTGTCTTATTTTGAATTAAATAATAAAATAAAATTCGCATGAGAATACACCTATTCATCATTATTCTACTGAGTTTAAGCTCGTGTAGCCTTAAACAAAAGTTCATTAAAAATGCCAAAGTAGATGTTCAAGTTTTAGCCTCTAAGGAGTTTCATGGCCGTGGATATATGCATCAAGGTCTCGAAAAAGCGGAAAACTATATAGCTCATCAATTTGAGAAAATCGAACTCGAAGCATTCTATCCGAACTATCGACAAAAAGTCACCTACCCGGTAAATATTATTACTTCTGTAGATTTAAAAATTAATGAAAAGCCACAAGAGTTTGGCGTTAATTATTTAGTAGGTCCAAATTCTGAAAGCGATAAAATCTCCTCGACTACTTTTCATTTTCCTGATGATATTTTTGACTTTTCTCTACAAGATGGCAAGAGAACGTTTCGAATTCTTTCTCTAAATCAAGGTAAAATTCCTGTCCTTGATTTTAGAAATGCTACCGATAGTTTAAAACAAAACTTATTCGCTTTTAGTGATTATTTAGATCAAGAAAAAAATCATTATAACTTTCCAGCTATCATACATGTACACGAAAAATTAATACATGGCATCAGCGATCATCAAGATAATTTCATTCATATTTTCTTAGATGAATTACCTAAAGAAGGAAGCAAGATTGAGCTGAACTTGGCAGCAGATCTAGAGTCTTCTTTTGTTACGCATAATATTGTGGGTAAAATTAAAGGTACTAAAGGTAAAAAAGCTATTTTAATAATGGCGCATTTTGATCATTTGGGTCAGATAAATGAAACCGTTTTTCATGGAGCGAATGATAATGCAAGCGGTGTTGCCATGCTGCTACAATTAGCAAGATACTTTAAGAAACATCCCATTGATAGTGATATATATTTTTATGCCATGACCGGAGAAGAGGCAGGTCTAAAAGGAGCTTTAGAAGCGGTTGAGCATTTACCCGTGCCAAAAGAGGAAATTAGATTTGTTTTAAATTTAGATATTTTAGGAACTGGCGAAGATGGAATTCAAGTGGTAAATAGTAGCATTTATAAAAATGAATACGAACTTCTGCAAAAAATCAATCGCGACCATAAATTATTAAAACAAATTAAAAAACGCGGGGAGGCCTGCAATTCAGATCATTGTCCTTTTCATATGGCAGAAATTCCTAGCTTTTTTATTTACACATTAGGTGGAGTTTCACATTATCACAATCCATTAGATAAAGCAGAAACCTTACCTTTGACCGAGTTTTACAATATATTTGAATTACTTACCAAGTTCATAGAACAATTATAATTTAATTTTAAGCATATGAGATTTTTAATTCTAACGCTAATCTTTTTTATCATTTCCTCTTGCAATAAAATTCAGAAAACCAACCCACAACAGGAATATGATCTTTGGATTCAGCGTGCGCTGGTATTGCTGCCCAACGGAAGTTCCGAGCCCATGGATATTTTGATAAAAGGTGGTGAAATCATAGAATTAGTTCCTAATCCAGAATTAAAATTAACTGAAAATAGTTCTCATGGAGCTAAAGTGATTGACGCCGATGGAAACTTTGTGATGCCCGGCTTTATAGATGCGCATGCTCATTTCATTTCCTTAGGTAAAAACAAAGCCAATCTGGACTTTCTTGCGACCTCCTCTTGGGAAGAAGTTGTTGACATGGTGAAAGAAAAAGCCTCAACTCTACCAAAAGGAGAATGGATTATTGGAAGAGGCTGGCATCAAGAAAAATGGCCGAATCTTCCGAGCAAAATGATAGAAGGATTCCCGATACATGAAGCTTTATCTACGGTTTCTCCTGATCATCCTGTGATGCTGACCCATGCGAGCGGACATGGTTTAATTGCTAATGCAAAAGCCATGGAACTTGCAAACATTGACTCCGACACAAAATCCCCGAATGGTGGTGTGATTTTAATGGATCAAGAAGGGCAACCGACTGGCGTTTTTCAAGAAAATGCCATGGCTTTGATTGCTGATACTTATGCAGAAAATCAAAAAAATAAATCCGAAGAGGATATCGCCAAAGAATGGATGAATTATTTAAGATTAGCAGAAGAAGAATGTCTTTCCCAAGGAATAACGACCGTTCACGATGCGAGCATTAGCTTAGATGATGCCTTTAAATTTAAAGATTTAGCTAATAACAACGAATTAAATTTACGTTTATATGCAATGTTAAGCGACCAGGCTCTGCAAAATACGCCGCTACAAACTCTTAGAGATCATGTTGAATCGACCCGAGAGGACAAATTTTTCACCAATACGGCTGTTAAGGCCTTTGTTGATGGTGCCCTTGGCTCACGTGGCGCATGGTTAATAGAAGAATATTCAGATGCACCTGGATATAAAGGTGAAAACGTTACTCCTTTTGAGAGTTTGGAAAAAACTGCTGAAATTGCAAAAGAATTGGATATTCAAGTTTGTATTCATGCTATTGGTGATAGAGGAAACCGTGAAGTTATTGATGTTTTTGAAAAAGTAGCTGGTGACGAAATTGGCGAAAGACGTTGGAGGATTGAACATGCACAACATCTTAACCCAAGAGATATAGATAGAATAGCCGATTTAAATATTATAGCTAGCATGCAAACAGTTCACTGTACTTCTGATGCTCCTTATGCTGTGAAACGTCTTGGTGAAAAACGCATTGAAGAAGGCGCCTACGTTTGGCAAACTTTATTAAATAAAAATGTACATATTGCCAATGGAACCGATGCTCCAATTGAAAGAATCAATCCGTTTGAAAACTTGTACGCAGCAGTAACGCGCAAAAGGTTAGATAGCGACGAAGCCTTCTATCCTGACCAAAAAATGTCTAGGGAAAAAGCTTTAGAAATTTATACACAAGCCAATGCATATGCTGGATTTCAAGAGGACTGGAAAGGAAAAATTGAAAAAGGCTACGTAGCAGATATCGTAATATTAGACACGAATTTACTAACTTGTGATGAAGCAGACATACCCAAAACAAAAGTGCTTTATACCCTGGTAGATGGTCAAATTAAATATACTGCCGACTAATTTTTAATCATGATTTCTAAAAAGACGAAATACGCCATTAATGCCTTGGTTTATATTGCGAAGAACAAAGAGCATGAGCCGATTAGTGTAATGACGATTTCTGAGCATCAAAATATTCCAGTTAAGTTTTTAGAAAATATTCTATTTGAACTTAAAAAAGCTAAAATTCTATCTAGCAAGCGTGGAAAGTATGGTGGCTATCTACTAAATCATTCTCCAGACCAAATTCATATGGCGCAGGTGATGCGGCTCTTTGATGGTGCGATTGCCCTTTTGCCCTGTGTGACCTATAATTATTATGAAAAATGTGAGGAATGCGTAGATGAGGCTACATGTGGTATAAGACAAGTGGCCATGGAAATTAGAAATGAAACCGTAAAACGTCTAAAAGAAAGTACGCTCACAGATATTATTCAACGAGAACAAAATCTTAAAATTAGAGATTAAATATTTATTAGATTTAACTAAGTCATTTTTTTACCAATTCTCATCAAAAACTATCATAATTGGTCTTAAATCTGCCATTTTAACAATTACATGACTTTAGCACGAAAGTTGTGAGAATTTTGTAAATTCAAAGTTTAAGATGGCATTCATAGATTATTATAAAATTCTTGGCGTAAATAAGGACGCATCCGATGCGGAGATCAAAAAGGCGTATCGAAAATTAGCGCGTAAGCATCATCCTGATTTAAATCCAGATAATAAAGAGGCGCAACACAAGTTTCAACAGCTCAATGAAGCTAATGAAGTATTAAGCGATCCAGAAAAACGCAAGAAATATGATGAATATGGCGAAAATTGGAAGCATGCTGAAGAAATAGAAAAACAACGTCAACAGCAGCAACAATATCAGCAGTCTAATCCTTTTGGCGGTGGCGGCCAAGAATGGTCTCAAGCTTATTCAGGTAACTTTGACGAAGGCCAATTCTCTGACTTATTTGGCGACTTATTCGGTAGTCGTTCGGGTGGTTTTAGAAGTAGCCAACGCCAATATCGTGGACAAGATTTACATGCCAGCTTAGAGTTAAGTTTAAAACAAGCTTCAGAAACGCATAAGCAAACACTTAAGTTAAATAGCAAAAATATTAGAATAACAATTCCGGCGGGAGTATATGATGGACAAGAAATTCGTCTTCCAGGCTATGGAGGCGAAGGCGTAAATGGAGGCCCGAAAGGAGATTTATATATTACTTTTAGAATTACACCTGATGCAACTTTTAAACGCGATGGGGACAACCTATACAAAACTGAAAAAATTGATTTATACACAGCTGTTTTAGGTGGCGAAATTACGATTGCTACTTTTGATGGTGAAGTAAAATTAAAGGTAAAGCCAGGCACTCAAAACGGAACTCAAGTTAGATTGAGTGGCAAAGGTTTCCCTAAATATAAACAAGAAGGCAAGTTTGGAGATTTATTTGTGACTTATGAAGTAGAGATTCCAACGAAACTGAGCAGCAAACAAAAAGAATTATTCGAAGAATTAGCAAAACTGAAGTAAATCATGGAAACAAGGTATATTAAAATAACGGAGTTCTGCGAAAACGAGAAAATAGAAACTTCTTTTCTATTAGAACTTAATCGCGAAGGTTTACTCCATTTGGAGAAACAAGAGGAAGTGGAATACATTGATCAAAATGATTTACCACAAATTGAAATGTTTGCTCGTTGGCATTATGAATTGGGTGTTAATTTAGAAGGAATTGACGCCATGCGACATATGCTTGAACGCATGAAAAAAATGCAAAGGCAAATTCAAATTTTAGAGAAAAAACTACAGATATAAACCATCTGATTTCAAATTAAACAAAAAATACAATTAAGATATATATGGATCATAAAATCTCAATTTACGATAAAAACAATATGCCAAACGAGGCCAAACAAGAAGCTATTGCTAACTTTCTATACACGCATTTAGATGAATATGGCGACGAAAAAAAGTATATTTCTAAGTGTATGGATTATGCCTTAGAAAAATTTGATTCTAAAGGCGGTTTCGTTATGACGATTGAAGATGGCGACACGATTAAAGCAGCCACCATTTTCAATCACACAGGAATGGGCGGTTACATTCCAGAAAACATATTAGTCTACATCGCTACCCATTCGGATCATCGTGGTGAAGGCCTAGGTTCTACCTTAATAAAAAACGCCATCGACCACGCAAAAGGTGATGTAGCTTTACACGTAGATAGAGATAATCCTGCAAAAGGACTTTATGAGAAATTAGGTTTTACTAATCCTTATTTAGAAATGCGTTTAAAACGTTAATTTAATTAAAATTAGCACTATAACCTACCCTAACTATTCGTTTAAAATAAAATGGCTGAATTAATAATACATACCGATAAAATAAAGGAAAACATCAAGAACTTATCTGCTTTTTTTGAGGAGCATAATGTTTATTGGAGTTTAATTACAAAGGTTTTTTCGGGTGACAAAGAGTTTTTAAAACAACTGCTAACAGATGATGTAATTGAAAACATTCAATCGGTTGGGGATTCGCGTCTAACAAGTCTTAAGAACTTGAAAGAAGTTAACCCAGACATGCGTACGATTTATATTAAGCCACCTGCTAAAATGTATGTGGAAGAAATCATTAAATACGCAGATATCTCCTTAAATTCATCTTATGAGACTATTGAGGCTCTGAACGAGGAAGCCAAAAAACAAGACAAAATTCACCATATCATTATCATGATTGATTTGGGTGAATTGCGCGAAGGCGTTAACCGTTCTGATATTATAGATTTCTATGAAAAGGTCTTCGAAATGTCTAATATTTCGGTGCTAGGAATCGGATCCAACTTAGGTTGTATGTACGGAATTGAGCCGACCTATGAAAAGCTAGAAACTTTGGCAAATTATAAAGAGCACATTGCCGAAAAATTCAATCGAAGTGTATATATGCTATCTGGAGGTTCGAGCATTACCTTGCCGCTTTTGCGTGACAAAACGATTCCAGAGGGAATTAATCATTTCAGAATTGGAGAAGCCGCATTCTTTGGCACCTCTCCTGTTGAAGCTAGTCAATTTTTAAATTTAAATACAGACACTTTTGAGTTTAGCGCCAATATTATTCAGTTGGAACAAAAGCAATTGGTACCCGATGGAGAAATGAGTGATGCCAGCATTGGAAATATTGCAGAAATCGACGAAAAAGATAGCTCTAAAACCACTTATAAAGCCATTATGGACTTTGGCTTGTTAGATGTTAATCACGAAGACTTATCAACTACGGAGCAAACCAAAGGAATTAAATTTGTTGGAATGACAAGTGATATGATTGTGATCGATTTGGGTGACAATCTAGATAAAAACGGTAACCAACGTTTCAAAGTAGGTGATAAATTATATTTTCAGCCGAATTATATGGCGGTAGCCAGGTTGTTAGTTTCTAAATTTATTGATCGGGTTTACGATTAATTATTCATTCGAAGGATTAATATCTTTAAAAGGGCTTCTTTGAATCCATTCCTCAGGTTGATAAAATTTACTGAAAATTGATTTCAAAACTTTGTTCATCCATGGGTTGGTATGTTTTAAAAGCCCAAAGGTTTCGATGGGCTCAGCACCTACCGAACTTTTGATTTCCATCGCGGTACGAGAAAGATCTAAGCTATCAAATCCAAAGTCTATCCCGTAGCATATCATTTGATATAGCAAATTGAGGTATAATTGATTTTCCTTTTGTAATTCAGCATCATAACCCAAAAAACCAGCTTCTAATTGTTCATTATTTTCAATAATTGAATAAAAAGAAACCAAAGTATCTTGTTTAAATCCACCGTATAACTTGAATTTATTCGGCATTTGCTTCTTCATTTCTACAAAATAATTTTCAGGCAATTGATACAGAGAAAAATCTGCATTTTTTAAAACATTCAAATAAAGTTGATAAATTGAATCATTCCTCCTTAGAATTTCTTCTAAATTTAATTCTCGATAAACAATACCTTCGGATTTCTTAAATGCTCTCTTGGCTCTTGTTCTGTATTTAGTACGCATCGCATCGAGATAATCATCGAAGCTTTTCCATTCTTTTCTAAATTCGAAAACCATATTTGGCTGAACCGTAAAAGCTTGGTATTCTTTAAAGATTTTCTCGACTCTAACTTTAGAACCTTGATAGAAGTCTTTGATACCCATTAGTTGAATCGGCAATTTTTCCTTTTTAGAAATCTGTCTAATTTCATTCAAGGCTTCTTTTAGCCATCTTAAAACCTCAAACTCATCTAGCTCATTATCATAAACATACGCATGTTCTCCGGTAAGCTTTAAATTACCAAGACACAAAATATTAATATTGAGAAGATTAAGCAAGTCTTCTTTCACCGAGCTTGGATTATTTCTATAAACCTCCTCACCTTGAATACGCACACGCTGAACAATAGCTTTACCAACCAATTTATCTAATTGATAAACAGCAATATAAAACACATCCATATTCTCAGGCAATGCATTTTCTTGTGCTGTTAAATAAGGTGTATTTAAAAATTCATCCTCGCGCAACCTATCCCATTCCAGTGGAAGTTCCAAGACAGAAGTATAAAGGCTGTAGCTTAATTGCGGCATAAATTAAGTTAAAAATAGAAAAATTCGCAGAGGATTAAAACTTAAATAAACTTCAGCGGCAGAGAATTAACCTTCATTCTTTTCAGACAGTTCTAACCATCGCATTTCTGTCTCTTCAATTTTATCTTTTATTTGCTGATACTTTTCAGAGATTTCTGTGATTTGATCTAAATCCAAACTTGTGTCCGTTAATTTAGCTTCTAGCTCCTTACGTTTTTCCTCTAATGTAGGTAGGTCTTTTTCGATTTGTTTAAACTCTTTTTGCTCGTTATAAGTCAATTTGTTCTCATTTGTCTTAGGCTTGGGCTGTTGTTTAATTTCCTCAGATTTTTGCTTACTCGCCTCTAGTTGCTGAGCCTTTTGGTCTAAGAAATACTCTGTATAAGTTCCGTAGAAAGTTGAAATCTTACCTTGACCATCAAAAATCATTAACTCATCTACCACCTTGTCCATAAAGTAACGGTCATGGGAAACGATTAATAAACAACCAGAATAATCATTTAAGAATTGCTCTAAAATCGTTAAAGTAGGCAAATCTAAATCGTTAGTAGGCTCATCCAGAATCAAGAAATTCGGATTTTTATAGAGAACACTCAACAATTGTAAACGCTTTTTCTCACCTCCACTCAATCGGCTGATCGGCGTATATTGTTGTTGAGGCTCGAATAAGAATAATTGCAGGAACTGACTTGCCGACATAGAACCACCATTAGCTAATGGGAAGTTTTCTGCAATATCCGTTACAAAATCTATAACACGCTGCTCTGGATTATAAGTAATTCCATCTTGTTTAAAATGACCAAAAACTAGCGTATCTCCTCTATCGATTTCTCCAGAATCTGGTTGAATATCACCTTCTAGAATCTTAAGAAATGTTGATTTACCAACACCATTTTTACCGATAATTCCAATCTTTTGACCACGCGCAAATAAGTTAGAATAATTATCTAATATCTTTTTCTCACCATAAGCAAAACTCACCTCCTCGAACTCTACAATCTTTTTGCCCAAACGCGTCATCTGCATTTCTAATAAAAGATTTTGGTCCATAATCTTACGCTTAGCAACCTCTTCGGTTTTATAGAAAGATTGCTCCCTACTCTTTGATTTGGTAGTTCTCGCTTTAGGCTGTCGACGCATCCATTCAAGTTCTTTTCTATAAAGGTTTTTGGCCTTATCAATATTCGCTTGAAGGTTTTCGATTCGGTTCGCTTTATTGGTCACATAGGTTTCGTAATCACCACGATGAACATAAATCTTTTGATCTTCTAATTCCAGAATTTGTGTACAAATTGAATCTAAGAAATATCTATCGTGTGTCACCAAAAGCAAAGTTCGGTTATCTTTGTTGATAAAGTATTCTAACCACTCCACCATTTCAATATCAAGGTGGTTGGTAGGCTCATCTAAGATTAATAATTGATGCCCTTCGTCAATCGAAATATCAATTAAAAATTTAGCTAATGAAATCCTTTTACGTTGTCCACCAGATAGGCTTCCAATTTTTTGGTTTAAGAAATCAATCTTTAAATTAGAAAAAATCTCTTCAAATAATGACTCAACATTCCAAGCATTCGCCTCATCAATTTGCGTCATTACATCAATCAAACGCTGGTCAGAAATTCCTTCGTTTAGATAAGATTGATATTTATTTAATAACTGCAACACATCATTATCATGCGCATAAATGATTTCTTTCGCCAACATGTTTTCGTCGAAATCATCTCCTTGCTCTAAGGTATAAACATCGATTCCACGATGGATTTCAACCTCACCAGAATCAGATGTTTCAACGCCCTGAATAATTTTTAATAAAGTAGACTTACCACTTCCATTTTTGGCAACAATGGCAATATTATCGCCTTGATTGACAATAAAATTAACATCCTCAAATAAAGTTCGGATGCCATAGGATTTAGTAAGATTGGTGATAGTTGCGAAAGTCACAGATATAATTTAATAATTCAACCTACAAATATACGGCTAAGAATAGACTATTTCACTATCCAAACCTATTCTTGAAGCATATCTAGAAATTGCTGTTCAGTTAGAATTTTCACCGTCCCCAGCTCAGTAGCTTTTTTAAGTTTAGAACCCGCATTTTCACCCACCACCAAATAATTCAATTTTTTGGTAACCGATGAAACCAATTTACCGCCATTTTTCTCCACCATTTCCTTGGCTTCGTCTCGTGTAAATTCAGTCAGTTTACCCGTAAACAAAAAGCTTTGCTCATTTAGTTTATCAGATACATTTTCATCTGCTACAGCTTCAAACTGCAATCCGTAATCCTTTAATTTTTGAATCATTTCTATATGCTCAGGATTCTCGAAATACTTCCTTACACTTTCGGCTATCCTAACACCGATTGTATCAATAGATTCTAAATCTTCTTGCGAAGCATTCATAAGAGCATCAATGGTAGGGAAAGCTTTAACCAATTTTTTAGCCACTGTTTCCCCCACAAAACGAATTCCTAGTCCATATAGAACTTTATGGAATGGAATTTCTTTAGATTTAACAATGGATTCAATGATGTTATTCGCAGATTTTTCGGCCATTCGATCCAATGGCAAAATATGTTCTTTCTTTAAATCATATAAATCTGCAATATTGTTTAACAATCCAGCCTCATGAAAAAGCGCAATCGTTTCAGCACCCACAGATTCCATATCCATGGCCTTTCTACTCACAAAATGCTCTATTCTTCCTTTGATCTGTGGTGGACAACCATCTTCATTTGGACAATAAAAAGCGGCTTCACCTTCCGCTCTTTCTAATGGCGTATCACACTCCGGACAAGTTTTAGCAAACTCAACTTTTTCGGCATCGGTTGTACGAAGATCTAAATTAACATCTACAATTTTTGGAATAATTTCTCCACCTTTTTCAACCATTACGGTATCTCCAATCCTTACGTCTAACTGAGCTATAATATCAGCATTATGCAAAGAAGCTCGTTTAACGGTAGTTCCAGCCAATAAAACTGGTTCTAAATTCGCAACCGGCGTAACGGCACCCGTTCTTCCTACTCGGTAAGTAATAGAGTTTAATTTGGTTTGAACTTGCTCTGCTTTAAATTTATAAGCCACAGCCCAACGTGGTGATTTGGCCGTGTATCCTAATTCATTTTGCTGATGAATTTCGTTTACTTTAATAACAATACCATCGATTTCATAAGGCAAATCATGACGAGCTTTGTCCCAATGATTAATAAAATCTTGAATTTCTTGTGCATTCTTACAAAGTTGAGCTGCACTAGGAACTTTAAAACCCGCATCGCGTGCAAACTTCAACATCTCCCATTGTGTATCGAAAGGAAGATTATCGCCCAATACGCCGTACATAAATGCTTCCAACGGTCGTTTAGCCACTTCGGCCGAATCTTGCATTTTAAGACTTCCGCTGGCCGTATTTCGTGGATTCATAAAAGGCTCCAGACCTAATTCTTCTCTTTCTGAATTGAGTCGCTGAAAGCCTGTGAAAGGTAGGATGATTTCTCCACGAACAAATAATTCTCCTTTTGTAGCTGTATTTAACTTTAAAGGTATCGAACGAATGGTTCTAACATTGGTGGTAATTTCATCGCCTTGAAAGCCATCGCCACGTGTAACACCTTCCGTTAAGTTAGCATCCACATATTTTAATGAAATAGAAGCTCCGTCATACTTCAGTTCACAAACATAAGACAAATTGGCTCCCATAGATTTCTCCAAACGCGCAATCCATTCCTCTACCTCTTCAAATGAATAAGCATTGCTCAAAGAATACATTCTGTACTTATGCTCTATAGTTGGGAAATTCTTGGTCACACTACCCCCTACACGTTGCGTTGGAGAGTTAGGACTTGCCAAAGCTGGATGTTTTTCCTCTAGCTCTTGTAATTCGCGAAGTTTCATATCAAACTCATAGTCCGAGATACTCGGTTGGTCTAGTACATAATATTTGTAGTTATGCTCGTCTAATTCCTGAGAAAGCTCTTGAATTCTTTGTTCAATATTCATTTTAAATGCAAGTTTAATAGGTTCACAAATTACGGAATTCGGTTAAGATAAAATACATTGAAAAAAATTATTTTACCGAACCATTTTGTAATGAATGAATTAGGAATTTTAGATTACAAAACTTCCAACTTTTTTAAATTTTCATTTTGTGGAGTCAAAAATTAATTTCTATATTTGCACTCGAATTAATCGAAGAGACCCATGGTGTAACGGTAGCACATCGGTTTTTGGTGCCGCTTGTCGGGGTTCGAATCCCTGTGGGTCTACTATTAATACGATAACCTCCTGAACTTCAGGAGGTTTTTTTTTGCGCTTAATTTAAGTCGGAAAAATGGGCAACCCATGTGCAACGGGTGAAAATTTAAGCATAAAAATTCTTTTGAGTTATTTATAGTATTAATTAAGATAGATTCTATTCTAACTGTACATATCTATGAAATTTTAAGAAATATACTTAAATTGCTCTTTCAACCTAAGAGCATATGTTTCAACAAACTGTCGTCAATAAATACCTAAAGACAATTAATCTTGATAGAGTCGAGAAAGCTTGGGCAAAATACCAAGCGCATTTTCTGAATTCTGCCATACAAGAGAATATAAGGAATAGCAAAGAAGAACAATACCAAGGTGAATTCTTGATAGATTTATTTGTAAAAGTCTTAGGCTACACTAAAAATCCTACACCTAATTTCAATCTGACCACGGAGCTTAAAAATGTTCAAGACAGCAAAAAGGCTGATGGCGCAATTATTATTGACGATGCTGTGAAAGCTGTAATTGAACTGAAAAGCACGAAAACCACAGATTTATCTAAAGTTCAACATCAAGCTTTTAATTATAAAACCAGTCATCCAGAATGCGATGTAGTTATTATTTCTAATTTTGAAAAACTTCGTCTATTTATTCGGAATCAAACAGAATATCAAGAGTTCAATCTATTTACATTAGACGAAATTCAATTTAAACTCTTGTATTTACTTTTAGCACACGAGAACTTTAAAAAGAATCTTCTTATAAAAATTAAAGACCAGAGTTTAAGTGAAGAGGAGGAAATTACCAAGAAGCTTTATAAAGATTATTCTGAATTTAAGAGAGAATTATTTCAGGATTTAGTAAAACGAAATCCTGATTATGATGCACTTACTCTGTTTCAAAGTTCTCAAAAACTCTTAGATAGATTTTTGTTCTTATTCTTTGCAGAGGATAGAGGATTGTTGCCACCTAATGCCGTAAGAGAGATTTTAAGACAATGGCAAAAACTACAAGAACTAGATGCGTACGATACGCTGATCAACCGGTTTAGAAAATATTTTGGGTATCTCAATACAGGTTTCAAAGGGAAAAAATATGATATATTCGCCTATAATGGTGGTTTATTTGCGCCCGATACCATTTTGGATACTGTAGAGATATCCGATGATATTTTATATAAATACACCCAACAACTCGCAGATTATGATTATCAGAGTGAGGTTGATGTGAACATTCTAGGGCATATTTTTGAAAATTCCTTGAATGAGATTGATGAAATTAAGGCAGAACTCGCTGGCGAAACCGTAGATAAAACTAAAACCAAACGTAAGAAAGATGGTGTCTTCTATACGCCTAAATACATCACGCAATATATTGTGGAAAACACGGTAGGTAAATTATGCGAAGAGCAAAAAGCTAAACTCAACATTAATGATGAAGATTACGACCCAGGTTTAAATTACCAAAAGAAAACCCGAGCAAATTTAGAAGATCAATTGGTGGCCTATTACGATTGGCTTACGCAACTCACCATTTGTGACCCCGCTTGTGGTTCTGGTGCTTTCCTGAATCAAGCCTTAGATTACCTTATTAAAGAGCATGAGTATTTGACGCAGTTACGCCAAAATCTCTATGCCAAGGATGGGCAAATTGCGATGGCTTTTCCATTTAGTGAAAATGATATTTTAGAAAACAATCTCTATGGTGTAGATATTAATGAGGAATCTGTGGAGATTGCCAAACTCTCTTTATGGCTTCGTACCGCCAAACCCAATAGAAAACTCAATAGCCTCAACCAAAACATTAAAGTAGGTAATTCTTTAATAGATGACCCAGAAGTAGCAGGCGACAAAGCCTTTGTTTGGGAAGAGGAATTTGCTCATGTATTTGAGAAAGGAGGTTTTGATGTGGTGATTGGGAATCCGCCTTATGGAATATTTATCAATGAAAGTGAAGTTAATTTTTATAATCAAAACTATCCATTAACTAACTATAAGATAAATTTATATATTCTCTTTATTGAAAAAGTCCTGAATTTCAAGGGAAGTTTAATCCATTTTATAATTCCTAAATCGTTGTTATTTAATTCATTTTACAAAGTAATAAGGGAAGTTTTATTAACACAAACAACGATAAATGAACTAGCCACTATTACAGAAGAAGTCTTTGAAGATGCAGACATCGGTAGTAGTCTATTAATTAATTTCAAAATAGAACCTAATAGAAAAAATGTAATAAAATTATTGGCTTATGATAAAAAATCTGATTTTGAGAATCAAATCAATTTAATTAAAAATCAATTTCCTCAGGAATATTTTTTAGATATACCAAATAATGAAATTTCAATTACGCCTAAAACTTATAATTCAATAATTAAAAAACTAAATTCATTTAAAACAATAAAAGATGTATATAATCTAAAAAATGGCTTGAATCCTGGTAATATAAAACATATTTTGATTACTGAACAGAAAATAGATAATAACCATAAACCTATTATATGGGGAAAAGACATATCAAAATATTTAATTGAATGGTCAGGCTCTTATATAAATTATGATAATGAAATTCATAATCGTATAAACATTGAGGACATTAAATCTAAAAAAGGGATGCGAAAGCAAAATAAAATTGATTATGCTTTACGAAGTAAAAATATGTTCGAAACAAATAAGATAATCGTGAGAAAAACAGGAGATTCTCTTATTTCAGCATACGATCATAATAACTTTTATTTTGACACTTTAGTGCATGGTATTTATTCTGAATCAGATATAAAATTAAAGGCAATTTTATCTATACTTAACTCATCACCCGCAACTATTTTTTATCGTTTATTACATGACATCAAAGGGAAAGTTTTCGCTAAAATTAGTTTAACAAATTTAGCGGATTTTCCTATCCCAACATTAACTGAAGATGAAACATTATTTTTAAGTGAAAAAGCAGACCAAATGCTATCTCTCAATAAAGACTTACAAGAAGTCACCAACAAATTTATCCGAACCCTAGAACGAAGATTTGAGATAGAAAAACTCAGTAAAAAGTTAGAAGCATGGCATGATTTATCTTTTGCCGAATTTGTAAAAGAATTAAAGAAGAAAAAAGTAACCTTTTCTCTAGCAGAAGAAGCCGAATGGGAAGATTATTTTACCGCAGAAAAATCTAAAGCAGACAGTCTAAAAACACAAATTTCGCAAACAGATTATGAAATCGACCAAATGGTTTATGACCTCTATGGCCTGACGGAAGAGGAGGTCGCGATTGTTGAGAATTCTTAATTAGGTAAGAATAGAAAGATGCAATTCTAACTTTAAACACGTTTCCAAATACAATTTTATCTCTTTACATTATAATAAGAGGAATTCTTATAGCATATTGAAATAAATTTAGAACGTCTTAATTATTAGATGAGGCAATTTGCATTGTCAACGGTTTTGTGTATGATTAGTTGCGGGAAAACCTGCGAGGTTTTTCCGCCGTAACCGAAAGATAATTAATAAGATTGAATTTCCGAGAGGAAATTCAGCCGCAATTAATTATACACGTTGTTGGGCATAGTACTTTTTTATTCACTTTCTTTTTTTAATAAAATATAAACTCTGTTTAAAATCATTAATAATGTTAAAAGAAACAATGTCATTAAAAAATAATTCAGTCCGATTATTATTTTCGTAATGAGCCAATTAAACTCAAAATCTGGAATGTCAATTGTGGTTAGTAACAAGGTCAGCACAATTAAAATTGATAGGACAATACAAAATGAAATATTGATATGAATTTCTTTTACAAATTTCTTTTTTAAATCATCATTTTCGGTTTCTGCATCTTTCTTCATATTATCAATCTGACTGTAAATAATTGCCAATAAATTAAATAGAAAACCTCCAAAAATCGAGATAGCAGTTATCAAATTTCCAAGTTCGCTTTGAAAGTTATAACCTTTATAAGTCAATAGCGAAGCAACTATTATCGGGAAGATTAAAAAAAGAAAAAAATCTTTTCCATTAATCCAATTGGATTTTTGATTCAGACTTTTTAATGTACCGAAATGGTCTTTTATGATTTTTAATATGTTGATTCTGTTTAGCATTTTAAAGTCTTAATTCGATGATATCTCTAATAAGTTCTTCACTTTGGGTAATTAGAGATTCCAACAAAGGTTCTCCTTGAGCATTAAAATCTATTTCAGATGTCACATCGACGGTTGGTTGAATTCTATGTCTATTCATTACATAGAAAGTTTTCTTTTTACCGTTTAATTCCAATTCGAACTCTACTTCGTCAAAATCTTCATCAATACCTTGAATTTCTATTCTTTCTCTGTCTGGATTTGTAAATAGATTATTGACAAAAGTCTTAAAATTATCAGGCAAACTTGTTGGTGATAACATAGATGTTTTTAGAGTTCCTGGAATTTGTTCTGGTGTTCCATCATTACCATAATATGCCTCAATAGAGCTTGGTATTCTCCGTTTTATAAATTCAACTTTTTTTAGATTTCCATCGCGAATCATTGTCCGATAAACTCTACCGTGGACAATATTATTTACTAAAACTCTGTAATTCTGATAACCTTGTTCTCGTATATATTGATTGATTGTTCTTTTGAATATAGTTTTAATTCCGAATTTTGCCTTACGTTGTAAAATCAAAGCGCCATTGTCTCGTTGAGTTGGCATTTTACAATAGAAGAAAATATTCCTGAAAGCTGCGTGATTTCTTTGAACAGCAAGAACTTCTTCTCTTGTTTCAACATCTCTAATCTGATATTGTTCTCCACTTACACCAGTCGAGAAAAATCCATAGATACTTCTGTTTTCTTCATCAACTGTTGGTGGCTCGTCTAAAGTCAAGTGTAAGGCAGTTGTTTCTCTTGTGTCGGCAGTTGCCAAAATGTTCTGAAAAATGGAATTTAAATAGTTCTGAAAAGTTTGATAAAAATCGTCTGTTCCATTGAAATGACTTAAGGTTTGGTCATTTCCTTGTCGGTCTTGAATTTTAATCAAATATGTAGAAAGTAGTATTTTTTCCATTCTGTTCGTATTATGCCCAACTCATAAATATATGGAACTCATCCATTTACAAATATTTATAAGTGCTTAAATTAGTTTAATTTACGACTAATATAACATTTCTTTAAGACTTTTATAGGCTTTTGGATATATTTTTATTTCGTAAAGCAAACTACCTCATTAACAACACTTATGCCACCCAAAAGAAAGCAAATTGATTTAAGCAAGGGTGGCGTAAACTAATATTAAACTAAACAATTGAAACATCTGAGCTGATAATCTGGTCTTGAGAAACAAGGCTAATAAGAGCAAACCAATGAATACCAATCGGTTTAAAAGTAAAAAAAAAGTGCCACTCATAAAAGGGCACTTTATTTTTTGTAGTGTTAAAAATTATTTAACAGCATCTTTTACGTCTTCTGCAGCGTCTTCAACGTTCTCTAATTGCTCCTCAGCAGCATCAGTTGTAGCGTCTAACATATCGTCAGCACTATCAACAGCACCGTCAACACCTTTGATAGCGTCACCAGCAGCTTTCTGAATTTCGTCAACTTTAGCTTGTAATTCTGCAACTTTAGCTTCAGCAGCTTCTACTAATGTAGCGTCTCCACTTGCTTTTGCTTCTTCTAATTCCTTAGTAGCTTCGTTTAAAGCATCTTGAGCATCTTTTACATCTGCGTTTAAATCTTCCATAGCGTCAGCAACGTTTTCTCCGTCAACTGTCTCAACATTTGTTTCAACTGGTGTTTTTTCACCTTCTGATTTACAAGAAGTAAATGCGAAGAAACCAACTACTGCTAAAGATAATAATACTTTTTTCATTTCAATGTTTTTTAATTTCAATTAGCAAAATTACTAAAACTTTGAATACAATTAACATTTTTTTTGAATTAAGCTTAATTTTTATTAAATAACATTCTACTATAGAATTAAATAATACTCTTTGGCTCACTACATAATTTATAAATAATTCCTAAATTCGCACTCATCTATAATTACTACACTTAAAGAGCGATATGAAAAATAAATTTCCTGAATACAATCATCTGGATTTAGTGAAAATATCAGAAGAAGAATTATCATTTTGGAAGAAAGATAAAACTTTTGAAAAAAGTATCACCACCAGAGAAGGCAACCAGCCATACCTATTCTACGAAGGCCCACCTTCTGCGAATGGACAACCTGGAATTCACCACGTTTTGGCTCGTGCGATTAAGGATATTTTTTGTAGATATCAAACCCTAAAAGGAAAACAAGTTAAACGTAAAGCCGGATGGGATACACATGGTCTTCCTGTTGAGCTGGGTGTTGAAAAAGAATTAGGAATCACCAAAGAGGATATCGGGACCAAAATTTCTATCGAAGATTATAACCAAGCTTGTAAAGAAGCGGTTATGCGATATACCGATATTTGGAACGACTTAACCGAGCGCATAGGGTATTGGGTTGATTTAGATGATCCTTATATCACTTACGAGCCTAAATATATGGAGTCAGTATGGTGGTTATTGAAGCAGATTTACAATAAAGACCTTATGTATAAAGGTTATACGATTCAACCTTTCTCTCCCAAAGCAGGTACAGGCCTAAGTTCTCATGAGCTAAATATGCCCGGAACTTACCGAGATGTAAGTGATACTTCGGCAGTAGCTCAATTTAAAGTTGAAAAAGAGAGCACCGATTTATTTAATGATATCGATGCTGATGTGTATTTATTAGCATGGACGACCACACCATGGACGCTTCCATCGAACACCGCATTGACGGTAGGTAACAAGATTGACTATGTTTTAGTTAAATCTTTCAACCAATATACCCACGAACCTATTTTTGTGGTTCTAGCAAAATCATTATTAAACTATCAATTCAGTAAGAATTATTTTGCAACGGAATCTGCAGAAGACTTCACGAATTATAAAGAAGGGGACAAAAAGATTCCATTTAAAGTAATTAAAGAATTCAAAGGATCTGATTTAGTTGGAACTACATACGAACAACTACTTCCTTGGGCGACTCCTTATATAAATCCAGAAAAAGCATTCCGTGTTATTCCTGGAGATTTCGTTACGACTGAAGATGGTACAGGAATCGTTCATACGGCTCCTACTTTTGGTGCGGATGATGCCAAGGTGGCTGAGGAAAATAATATTCCACCTATGTTGGTTTTAGATGATCAAGAGAATCCTGTTCCTTTAGTTGATCTGCAAGGTAGATTTATAGAAAGTTTACCAGCTCCATTTGGTGGTAAATACGTTAAAAATGAATACTACGACGATGGCGATGCTCCAGAGAAATCGATTGATGTTGAAATTTCCATTCTTCTAAAAGAGCAGAATCGTGCTTTTAAAGTTGAAAAATACAAACACAGCTACCCACATTGTTGGAGAACTGATAAACCAATTTTATACTATCCATTAGACTCTTGGTTCATTAAAATTTCTGAACAAAGAGAAAAATTGGTTGAGTTAAATAAAAAAATTAATTGGAAACCAAAATCTACGGGTGAAGGACGTTTCGGAAACTGGTTAGCTGAGGCTAAAGACTGGAACCTATCTCGTTCTAGATATTGGGGAATTCCATTACCAATCTGGAGAACAGAAGAGGGCAAGGAAGAAATCTTAATCGGGTCTTTAGAAGAGTTAATGACTGAAATCCAAAAATCGATTGAGGTTGGATTTATGTCTGAAAATCCATTCAAAGGTTTTGTTCCGAATGATTTTTCAGAAGAAAATTATAGCAAAGTAGATATCCACAAGAATATTGTAGATAAAATTACTTTGGTTTCTCCTTCGGGCAAACCAATGAAACGCGAAGCGGACTTGATCGATGTTTGGTTCGATTCAGGCTCTATGCCTTATGCTCAATGGCACTATCCTTTTGAAAGATCGGAGGACTTGGATGTTATTGCACCCGCTGACTTCATAGCCGAAGGTGTTGACCAAACACGTGGATGGTTCTATACTTTACATGCTATTTCAGGTTTAGTTTTCGATAATATTGCTTATAAAAACGTTGTTTCGAATGGTCTTGTTTTAGATAAAAATGGACAAAAAATGTCGAAACGATTAGGTAATGCTGTTGATCCATTTGAAACCATAGAAAAATATGGTCCGGATGCTACAAGATGGTATATGATTGCCAATGCACAGCCGTGGGAAAACCTAAAGTTTGATTTAGAAGGCATAGACGAGGTAAGAAGAAAATTCTTTGGAACTTTATATAATACCTATTCATTCTTTGCTTTATATGCCAACGTAGATGGGTTTGTAAACCAAGAAGAAGAAATTAAGTTAAAGGATCGTCCAGAATTGGATCGTTGGATATTATCTGAACTTCATACTTTAATTAAAACAGTAGACACTAACTTAACAGAATACGAACCAACACGAGCTGCAAGAGCAATTCAAGAGTTTGTTGGCGATAATTTAAGTAACTGGTATGTAAGATTAAATAGAAGACGTTTCTGGAAAGGAGATTACTCTCAAGACAAAATTTCGGCTTACCAAACACTATATGAAGTATTAGTGAGCATAGCTAAACTGGCTTCACCAATCGCTCCCTTCTTTATGGATCGTTTATACCGAGATTTAACATCAGTGGTTGGAAATGAAGAATCTGTTCATATTGCAGATTTCCCGATCTATGATGAAAGAGTTGTTGACATCGAATTACAAGAAACTACGCACTTAGCACAACGTGCAACGAGTATGATTTTCTCATTAAGAAAGCAAGCGGATCTTAAAGTTCGTCAACCATTACAAAAGGTGATGATTCCTGCTCAAGACCAGAAAATGCTGGATCGATTAAGTAGAATTTCTGATTTGTTGAAGCAAGAAGTAAATGTGAAAGAAATTGAAATCATTACCCACGAAGAAGCTGCTGATATTTTGGTAAAAGAGGCAAAACCAAACTTCAAGAGTTTAGGTCCAAAATTTGGGAAAGACATGAAGTTAGTTGCTTCAGCCATTAAACAAATGGATGCTCAAGCCATAAGTGAATTAGAAGCTAATTCTTCTTATGATATTGAGATCAACGGAGAAACTCACAGGCTACCGATTGAGGATTTTGAAATCATTACCAAAGATATTCAAGGATGGG
Organism: Weeksellaceae bacterium; assembly: GCA_048268105.1. Classification (GTDB taxonomy): domain Bacteria; phylum Bacteroidota; class Bacteroidia; order Flavobacteriales; family Weeksellaceae; genus Profundicola. The sequence goes on along the minus strand of JBLWWH010000007.1, from coordinate 38,414 downwards.
TGGTTGCTGTTGATGGAAATTTAACACTTGCTTTAGACACTACATTAAATGATGATTTAATTCACGAAGGGATTGCACGTGAGCTAGTTAATAGAATACAGAATTTAAGAAAAAGTTCTGGTCTAGAGGTTACCGACAGAATTAATGTATTTTTAGCTTCTCATCCCCTATTAGAAGTTGCAATTAATAAAAATAAAGATTATCTTAGTAACGAAACTTTAACAGATTCAATTTCGTTCCAGGATAAGCTTGAAAGTGAGCATATGATAGAGATTGATGATATTGTTTCGCATATAATGATAAATAAAACCTAAACAATATGTCAAAAGAGGTACAAACACGCTACTCTGATAAGGAGTTGGCAGAATTTAAGGAGATAATAGAGAAGAAAATCGAGCAAGCTGAGAGCGATTTACAATCGATTCGTGAGTCTTTTATCAATAACTTAGACAACGGAACAGACGATACATCCCCTACTTTCAAAGCTTTTGAAGAAGGATCTGAAACGATGAGTAAGGAGCAGAACGCTCAGTTAGCCGCTCGACAAGAGAAATTCTTAAGGGATTTAAAGAATGCACTGATTCGTATTGAAAACAAAACCTACGGGATTTGTCGTGTCACCGGCAAACTTATTGCAAAGGAACGTTTGAAGTTAGTTCCGCATGCTACCTTAAGCATTGAAGCGAAAAATAGACAATAGTCATTTATTAAAATTAGGATTTTGGCAACATCAAGTTTAAATTTATTTTAACTTTGTTGCCATAATTTTTTATATCTATATAGTTTGAAGAAGATTGGCCTTATTGCAATTATTATTATCTTAATTGATCAGATTTCTAAATTTTACATTAAAACCAACTTTCAGTTAGGAGAGAGTGTAACGGTTATTCCAGATTGGTTTCAATTGGTTTTTGTAGAAAACCCTGGAATGGCCTATGGCATGCAAATGGGCGGAATTTTTGGAAAAATAGTTTTGGTTGTTTTTCGATGGGTTTTAATTATTTGGGGCGCTTGGTTTTTGACGAAAAATGTTAGAATCTATACTTCTAATTACTTTATAATTCCAGCTGCAATGATTTTAGCAGGTGCTTTTGGGAATGTAATTGATAGTTCTTTCTATGGACTTATCTTCGATTCAGGAACAACTTACAACGAAGATTTCGGACAATGGCAAGGCTATTTTGGCCAAGTTTCTAAAGCTGATTTTTCTGGTTATGCTCCTCTTTTTCAAGGGACTGTAGTAGATATGTTACATTTCCCACTTTTTGATTATACGTGGCCGGAATTCATTCCTATGATAGGCGGAAAATCAGGAACTTTTTTTGCTCCGGTATTTAACATCGCCGATAGTGCAATCACAGTGGGCGGAATTTTATTATTAATTTTTAAGGAAAGAGCTTTTGCTCATCCAAGTCAAAATCCAAATTAGATTTAAATTAATTACTAATCTATCATTTTCATGAGAGTTTTAACAGGCGTACAAAGTACAGGAACACCACATTTTGGTAATATTTTAGGTGCTATCGTTCCAGCTATTAATATGGCAAACGAAGAACAAAACGATAGCTTTTTATTTATCGCAGACTTGCATTCTTTAACTCAAATTAAAAATCCAGAAGTTCTGCAAAAAAACACCTACGAAACAGCTGCTACATGGCTATCATTGGGTTTAAATCCAGAAAAAACTGCTTTCTATCGTCAATCAGATGTACCACAAGTTGCTGAATTAACATGGTATCTGTTGAACTTTTTTCCGTACCAAAGACTTACGCTGGCACACTCATTCAAAGACAAAGCAGGTAGATTAGATGATGTTAATGCAGGATTATTCACCTATCCAATCCTAATGGCAGCAGATATTATTTTATATGACGCGGAGGTAGTTCCAGTAGGAAAAGACCAAATGCAGCATATTGAAATCACAAGAGATGTGGCCGCTAGATTTAATCATCAAATGGGAGAAACCTTTGTTTTGCCAGAAGGAAAAACCAGTGAAGATACCATGTATATTCCAGGTACTGATGGTGAAAAAATGAGTAAATCTAGAGGTAATTTCATCAATATTTTCTTACCTAAAAAACAATTACGTAAACAGGTAATGTCAATTGAAACGGATAGCACTCCATTAGAAGAGCCTAAAGATTACAATACTTGTCATGTTTTTAATTTATATAAATTATTGGCTAACCCAGATCAACTTACAGAAATGAAAGAGAATTATCTGCGCGGTGGTTATGGCTATGGGCATGCAAAACAAGCTTTATTTGAGCTTATTTTAGAAACTTTTGCAGAACCTAGAGAAAAATTCGAGTATTTATTGAATAACAAACACGAAATCGATGAAGCGCTTAGTTTAGGTGCAAAAAAAGCGAGCAAGGTGGCCGATGCTACACTTGCCCGCGTAAGATCCAAGTTAGGCTTCAAGAATTAAAACCTAAAACTTTTAAAATTTTATTGTGGAACTTGTGAAGCTGATTTAATATCGGCTTCATAAACTTCTGCAAAGTATTTAAGCACTAAATCCTTTACCTCATCCATATCAATATCGCGATCTAATTCACGTTGTAGAGAGGTCACATTTTTATCTTTAATTCCACAAGGAACGATATAATCAAAGTAGCGTAAATCTGTGTTTACGTTTAAAGCTAGACCATGCATGGTAACCCATCTAGAAGCTTTCACTCCCATAGCACAAATTTTTCTAGCAAACGGAGTTCCTACATCTAACCAAACACCTGTTTCGCCCTTACTTCTTTCGCCTTTTAATCCATAGTGTGCAATGGTCTTAATAATCACCTCTTCCATGCTGCGCATATACCAATTTATATCTTCCTTAAAATTGGCTAAATCCAAAATTGGATAGGCTACAAGTTGTTTAGGACCATGGTAAGTGATGTCTCCTCCTCTATTAGTTTTAACATAAGTAGCATTGATTTCATCAAGCATTTTTTCGTTAGCTAACATGTTTGCTTCGTCCCCCGATTTACCCAAAGTATAAACGTGTGGGTGCTCAACAAAATATAAAAAGTTGGGCGTTTGTTGATTATCAATTTTTGTTTGCAATTCTGGTTCATCTTCTAGGCGTCTCTCCCAGTCGCGAATTTGTTTTTTTATATCTATAATTTGTTGCAATTTATCTTCTTGCATATCCCAAACCACTTGGTAGTCTTGGTATTGACCTAAGTCCTCAAACTGAGTTAGTTTATTTTTCATAACAACATTTACAGCTTCAAATTTAGTGAAATAAAAAAATCCGACCTTAGGACGGATTATAATTTTTTGGTTGAAGCTAAATCAATCAAATATCATGTATTTTAATTGGGTGACAAACAAAAGAACAAAAAGTAAAAGTAAAGCAATTATTCTCATATAAAGTTTATTTGCTTTTAAAGATAAAATTAATTCTCTCCATTTCAAAGTCAATAATCAGTTATTATATAAATAATTTTCAATAAAATCTGTAAACATAGGAGTCCCAATATTTTAACACTTTAGCACTTTCATTAATTATTTTAACTTTTTAAAATATAATTTAAAAAATGCTATTAAAACTTCTAATCTTATTAAGCTAATTTCCTTCGAGAATCATCTGAATGTACAGAAGAATTCATTCTCTCACGTTAAGGTTTTACGGGTAAATTAGCACTAAGTTCATTCTTATTATTTGATCGATCTACCCATTTCACAATCACTACACTCAACTCATACAGCAATAACAATGGAATGGCTGCAACAAACATACTCAGTATGTCTGCAGGCGTAATGATCGATGCAATGGTGAGTATCACAATAAAAGCATGTTTTCTATAAGTTTTTAAAAACTCTGGCGTCACCAAACCAATTCTAGCTAAAAAATAGACAATAATTGGAAGTAAAAACACCACACCCATCGCCAAAGTTGTTTGCAGAAACATATTAATATAAGTCATAATAGTCCATTCATTGGCAGCATTAAAAGGTGTGAAATAATACATGAAATTCACCGACAATGGAATAACCATAAAATAACTAAAAGAAACCCCTAACAAGAAGAACATCACCGTGAATAACATAGTTGCATTCGAATATTTTTTTTCTTTTGCCGTTAAGCCTGGTTTTAAAAATTGAAATAATTCGAACACGATATAAGGCAATGAAACAATAATTCCTGAAACCAATAATACGCCGATCATAGCGGTAAATTGACCTCCAAATTCAAGGTTTTTCAGCGTAATATTAAAGTCTTTATTGAACATATCATCATATCCAATAAGACTTCCCAATTTGTTGAAGTATTTAAAGGTTACGAAATCCGAATTCAAAGGAGCCATAATAAAACCTTCTATTATTTTCCAAAATATCCCGACTAAAGCCATGGCCACTACCACCCCTATAATCGCACGTATCAGATGCTTGCGCAACTCTGATATATGATCTAAAAAGGGCATTTCGTCTCTATTCTGCTGTTTATTCTGCACGTATTCCTTCGTTTGTAAGTCCATGGAAATCTATAATTCCCACATATTCATTATTATCATCCACCACTACTAATTGACCAATTTTATGTTCATTGATCAATCTAAGAGCTTTTCTTGCTAAAATAGATTTTTTGATTGTTTTAGGTCTTAAAGACGCAATATCTTTCGCCTTAAGATGAGAGAAATCGGTATATTTCTCAAGCATTCTTCTTAAGTCACCATCGGTAACCACGCCTACAATAACATTATTGTCTTTAACCACGGTTATACCAAATCTTCCTGAAGATAAGGATTGAATTACTTCTTTAATCGGAGCGTCAATGTTTACTTCTGGTTTTTGGGTTTCATCTAGCATATCTTCTACTTTTAATAAAAGTTGTTTGCCTAAAGACCCTCCTGGATGGAATTTACCAAAATCATTTCCTGTAAATCCTTTTAATTGTTGCAAAGTCATGGCGATAGCATCACATAAAACCAGCTGAACTGTTGTACTAGAAGTTGGTGCTAAATTTAAAACTCCAGCTTCTTTCTCCACCGTGGCGTCTAAAACGATATCGCAATTGCGTGCTAAATAAGAATTCAAATTACCTGTAATTGCAATTGTTTTTGCAGAAAATTGTTTGATAGATGGTAAAGAAGATTTAATTTCTGCAGTATTTCCTGATTTTGAAAGAATAAGACAAACATCCTCTTTTTGGATCAATCCAACATCACCATGTAATGCCTCACCAGCATGCAAAAACTGAGAAACCGTACCCGTAGAATTTAAGGTTGCTACCATTTTTTGTGCAATAGGTGCATTTTTACCCACGCCGACTACAACTATTTTTCCTTTAGCAGAAAACATAGATTGAACGCATTCAGAAAAATTTAACGTTAAATTTCCTTTCATACGCTTGACTTCAGTGATTTCACTTTCAATGATTTGCTTTCCGATTCTTAAAATTTCTTCAGTTTCCAATGATTTCAGTTTGTATGGATTAAAATTTATGTCTAAATTAGGTCAGACAAATTTAAAAAGTCTTTTTGATTTTACGCTATGGCGAGTAATAAACATAATCTTTCAAAATCCCTAAAGCACTATTTTGGCTTTGATAAGTTCAAGGGTGACCAAGAAGAAATAATTTCAACCTTATTAGATGGGAACGATGTATTCGTGCTTATGCCTACGGGTGGAGGAAAGTCTTTATGCTATCAGCTGCCGGCTCTTCTTTCTGACGGGTTAGCTATTGTTATCTCTCCTCTAATCGCATTGATGAAAAACCAAGTGGATGCGATTCGTGGCATCTCTGCCAACGATGGTATTGCCCATGTTTTAAATTCATCCTTAAATAAGACAGAAATAAATCAAGTTTTATCCGATATCAACGAGGGTGTAACTAAATTGTTGTATGTAGCTCCAGAATCATTAACAAAAGATGAATATGTTGAATTCTTTAAAAACACGAATATTTCGTTTTTTGCTATAGACGAGGCGCACTGTATTTCTGAATGGGGACATGATTTTCGTCCGGAGTATAGAAACATTAAAAATATAATACAAAAAATTGGTATTGAACCTATTATTGCCCTTACTGCTACGGCCACGCCAAAGGTTCAAGAGGATATTCAAAAAACTTTGGGAATGCAAGAAGCAGAAGTTTTTAAAGCTTCCTTCAATCGTCCGAATTTATTCTATGAAGTTCGTCCTAAGGTTGATATTGACAAACAGATCATTAAATTCATCAACAAGAGAAAAGGCAAATCTGGTATTATATATTGCTTAAGTCGCAAGAAAGTTGAAGAAATGTCTCAACTGCTTCAACTGAATGGAATTTCAGCGATTCCTTATCACGCAGGTTTAGATTCAAAAACCCGTGCAAAACATCAGGATATGTTTTTGATGGAAGATGCTGATGTGGTAGTGGCTACAATTGCTTTTGGAATGGGAATCGACAAACCCGATGTTAGGTTTGTAATTCATTACGATTTTCCTAAAAGTTTAGAGGGATATTATCAAGAAACAGGACGTGCTGGAAGAGATGGCGGAGAAGGATATTGCTTAGCTTTCTATGATTATAAAGATATTGAGAAGCTAGAAAAATTCTTATCTGGAAAACCTGTTTCTGAAAGAGAAATTGGAATGCAACTATTAAACGAGGTGGTTGCCTATGCAGAAACCTCAATGTCAAGAAGAAAATACTTACTCCACTACTTTGGAGAGACATACGATGAAGTGAATGGTGAAGGTGCCGACATGGATGATAATATGCGCAATCCTAAGAAAATGAAAGAAGTTTCTAAGGAACTGAAATTCTTTTTAGAAGTCGTAAGAGATACCAACGAAAAATTAAAATTAAAAGATTTAGTTAATGTTTTAATCGGAAAGAGTTCGGTGATTATTAAGTCTTATGGGCTAAATGCAGAAGATTTCTTTGGAGAAGGTAAAGAAGAGGGCGAAAATTTTTGGCGTTCTATTGGTAGACAAGCTACCATAAATGCATATTTAGAAAAGGAAATAGAAAGCTATGGCATTCTAAAGTTGTCATCAAAAGGACATGAATATATTGCAAATCCAACTAAGTTTGAAATCGCCGAAGACCATGATTATTCGGATATGCAAGAAAAAGCAGATGACTTGAATAAAGCCGGAGGTGGTGTGCTGGACCAAACTTTATTAGAATACTTAAAAGATCTTCGTAAAAAGGTTGCTAAGAGACATAAAATTCCACCCTTTGCCATTTTCCAAGACCCTAGTTTGGAGGATATGGCATTAAATTATCCAACGAATTTAGATGAATTAAGCAATATTTTTGGTGTTGGAGATGGTAAGGCAAAAAAATTCGGTAAAGACTTTGTAGCTTTAATCGATAAATATGTTGAGGAAAACAACATCGAAAAACCAGATGATTTGGTAATTCGTCAAATCGTAAATAAATCTACCAACAAGGTGTATATTATTAAGAGTACGGATAGAAAAATGAACTTCGAGGATATTGCAAAAGCCAAAGGTTTGAGCATGGAAGAGCTTCTATCTGAAATGGAAAGTATTATCTACCAAGGAACGAAGCTGAACATTGATTACTATGTCAACGAAATGGTAGACGAGGAATTAATTGAAGAAGTGATGGATTTTTTAATGGAAGATGCAGAAACTGATAGCATGACGGAGCTATTAGAAGAGTTCGGAGATGATTTAGACGAGAATGAGCTTAGATTGTTAAGAATTAAATTCATTAGTGATGTAGCGAATTAAATAGGCTTAATCCTGAGCATTTGAGCTAATGTGTTTTTTAATTTAAAAAAAAATACACACGATAAAATATCAAAGAAGTTTGAGTCTTGGACTTAGACTTCTTTTCTTTTTTTAATATTCAGTAAGATAATATTAAATCTTTATTTTAGCAGTTCAAACTAAAAACAATGAAGTTGGAACAAATCATCATCTTAATTTTAATCGGAATTACAGCAGGATTCGTCGGAGGAATGGCAGGAATTGGTGGCGGACTTGTTATTGTTCCTCTACTTATCATGTTTATGGGTATGTCTCAACACCAGGCTCAAGGAACTAGTATAGGTACCTTAGTGATACCAATTGCACTTTTAGCAGCCATAAATTATTCTAAGGCAGGCTATATAAATTGGAAATTTGTAGTGTTTCTCGCCTTCTCCTTTATGGTGGGTAGCTACTTCGGGTCGAAGCTAGCCATTAGTCTTGATGCTAAACTACTAAAGAGAATATTTGGAACTATTATGATCATAGCGGCGATAAAAATGTATTGGGATTCTTTTAAATAAAAAATGCCTAATTCATCATTAAGCACAAAGTTCAACAGCCAAAAAAATAATCTTATATAATAAAATGTCCAAACCAAAGAAGGAGCATAAGTTATAAAATAACTAATATGCTCGTTGGTTTGAATGCGGTATTTTTAGATTTTCCCATACCTCAGGGATTGAAAGAGATAAAATCCTCTTACATTTCGTTTTCTAGGATTCTCACTAAGTCTTGTGGTTGTAAAATTCCACTTTCTCTCCAAACTTGTTCTCCATCCTTAAATAATAATAAAGTCGGAACACTTTGAACCATACATTGTGCAGCAACCGTTGTATCCTTGTCGATATCGACAACAACTAACTTCACTTTGTCTCCAACTTCAGCCTGAACCTTTTCTAAAATTGGTTTCATCATTTGACATGGACCACACCATTCTGCTGTAAAATCCACCAAAACCAATTTATTACTCGTTAAAATCTCTTGTAAACTTGCCATCCAATCGTTTTATTTAAATTAAGAATATTAATTTATTACAAAATTAATCAAAAACAACAATACAATATTGCGTTTGGATTAAATTATTCAAAAATGAGGAAATATTCTGACTTCTTCAAATCGAATATCTCGTCTTTATCTAGCTAGGCTAGTTTTCTTTCCAAGCTTTTCCAGCCTCCACCATTATAAACCTCAAAGCCTTTTGACCTTAAAATACCTTTTGCAGCACCACTCCTAGCTCCTGATGCGCAACATGTTATAATAGTTTTATCTTGTTTTAATGAACCGAGTTTATCAGAAAGTTCATTCAAAGGAATATTCTTAGCTCCTTTTATATGTCCTGACTCAAATTCCTTTTTAGACCGAACGTCTATAATTACTGCTTCATTCTCTACCAATTCTTTAAAATCGGTTTTAGAACCAAAGAGTTTTTGAATTAATCCACCCAACATATCTCTCCGGCCTCGATTAACTGCTCTACTTGCTCCCAGCCACCCGCATTAAAGCAGTCTATATCTTGTTGGCTCAAAAACTGATGAGCTGCTCCGCTCCTACCTCCACTCTTACAACAAAGTACAATCGGTTGTGGAAGTGCTCTAATCTCGTCCAATTTTGCTTGAATTTCAGCTAAAGGAATGTTTAAGCTATTCGCTATATGTCCTTCTTCGTATTCGTATTCATCTCTAACGTCGATGATTGTTTTAAAATTTTTCATTTTTAACTTTAATATTTTATGCAAAATTAAGCAGTTTCAATTAAATCACTGTAATCTAAGTCACTTCTGACTAATCAATTCTTTGGCCTGTTGAATGGCTGCATCAGAAACTTCTTTTCCACTCAACATTTGCGCCAATTCTTGTATTCTTTCTTCTTCGTTCAACACTTGAACACTTGATTGTGTCACACCATCTACATCCTGTTTCTTCACTTTAAAATGATGTCGACCGTACGCTGCAACTTGAGGTAAATGCGAAATAGCTATCACTTGAATGTGCTTTCCAGCTTCCGCCATAATTTCCCCCATGCTTCCCGCAATTTTTCCAGATACTCCCGTGTCGATTTCATCTAAAATCAATGTGGGTAAATCTTTATGTTTAGCAACAGATTCTTTAATTGCCAACATCAATCGGCTTCTCTCTCCACCTGATACAGACTTATTAATAGCTTTTAGCGGAATTCCTTTGTTTGCAGAGAAAAGTAAATTAATATCATCTTTTCCAAACTCATTAAAATTCTCACTTTCCAAAATCTCAAAAGATAACTCAGCGTTCGGCATTCCCAATTTATGCAAGGAGCTCGAAATCTCCTTCACGATTATAGGTGTTGTTTTCTTTCTCTGCTGCGACAATTCATCTGCTTTGCTAGCAAGATTTATTTTCAACTTGCTAACTTCTTTTTCTAAGCGAGATATACTTTCCTCAACTTGAAGTGTATCGGATAATTTTTCGCTTAATTCATTTTTAATGATAATTAAATCCTCTATTTCTTGAACATAATGCTTCTGAAGTAATTTATTGAGTTCATTCAGTCTTTGCTGGATCTCCATCAACCTCTCTGGGTTGATTTCTACGCTCTCTAACTTAGTATTTAACTCTTGGGTAACATCTATCGATTCTATCCTTAAAGCTTCTATACGCTCATCTAATTGGGAAGATTCTAAGAATTCTGATAAACCTTTAGACTTGCTAACTATAGCGTTTAAAGTCGTTAAAATACCATAATCTTCATTCTCCAATGTTTGAAGCATTTCAGATAGATTAAGCGCTATTTCCTCGGCATTTTCTAAGGCATATTGCTCACGTTCCAATTCTTCTAATGAAAAGTCTTCTAAATGTGCCGCATCTAGCTCCTCAAACAGAAATGAATTATAATCATACTCCTGTTGAAACTCTGCTTTTTTTTCCGTTAACTTCTTAAGTTCAGCTTGCTTTTCTTTAAATAAGTGGAAATCTTTTCTAAAGACCCGTAGTTCTTCTTGCTGCTGTGCAACGGCATCTATCCATTCAAACTGGAAAGCATCCTTCAATAAATCCGCAGTCTGGAATTGGGAATGAATGTCGATGAGTGCTCCACTTAATTTATTGAGTATATTAAGTCTAACAGGTACATCATTTACAAAAGCTCTTGTTTTTCCCGAGGGTAAAATCTCTCTCCTTAGGATAGAAATATCTTCATAATCCAAATCATTTTCCTCAAAAAACGATTTAAGATTTAATTTTTTGATATCAAAATGAGCTTCGATGATACATTTTTGCTCTTGATTTTTGATGGCTTGAAGGTCGGCTCTTTCTCCCAGCACCAACTTAAGCGCGCCTAATAAAATAGATTTTCCGGCCCCTGTTTCTCCGGTTAAAATAGTTAAACCAGAAGAGAAATCTAAGGATAGCTCATCTATTAAAGTGTAGTTTGTAACAAAAAGATGGGTAAGCATGAATTATTGTATCGTATTCCACTGATTAGAATTAGACGGCGAAATTGTATTCAATAAGCTTTTCAGCTTGCTGATTTGAATGGTTGGTTTTACACCTCCAGAAAATATTTGTGAGATTTCACTTTTCTTGGCTTGGAAAAATAAATCCAAAGGATAGTTCTGTGAATAATTATTGGAAGTTTGAAAACTTTCTAAAGTTAAGATCGCATTACCAATAGCATTTTTAGCGTTCAACTCGTTTTTGGCCATTAAATCCAAACCTAGTCTATGATAGGTGTAGTAGGTAGCTCTTAAAGTTTTATTCTTTGGGCCTAAAATATCGTTCACCAAACCTGAACGACTTCGTGGACCAGCCATTGTAGACCATCCTGAAAATCTAGAACTATTAGCTAACCCTGAAATTTGCTGAGCTGTTTGAAAATAAGGATCTCCCCCATTTCTAACAAAAGTATCTGCATCATAACCTAATACCATATAAATATAATATCCAATTACGTCAGTTAGATTTTTATCACTAAATTTTCTTGGGTTAAAGATTAGTTGTTCATATTCTGTGTATTCAAATGTGAAATCATTATCACTCACATTCAAAATCGGCGAATAATAATTTGAGCCAAAAACAGGTCTTCTACTTTGAACCAATAAATTAGCTTTATAGGTGTTTGAACTAATTTTTTCGCGGATGATGATGGTAAAGTTACACTCGATTTTCTCTTGAATTTTATAGTTCTTATCAGTCCATTTCGTGGTATTGATAAAATCTTTCAAGCTCTTTTCTAAAGCTGTATAAGCTGTGGTATTTGAACCTTGAATTTGAGAAAAATCAACTTTCACTTCAGCCAATAGCTCCTGCGATGAAGCATAACTGTAAATAAAAGTGAATAATATGAATAAATACTTACGCATTAGTTTTTAAATTTTGTGCTATAAAGGTAAGAATATCTTTGGCAACTTCTGTTTTGGATTTTAATGGAAAAGACAAAGGTTCTTTATTAGCTGTAATAAAAGTTACCTTATTAGTTTCAACACCAAAACCTGCATCCTCATCTTCCAAAGTATTCAGTACAATTAAGTCAGCGTTCTTACGCTCTAACTTTCCTTTTGCATGTTTTATTGCATCGTTTGTTTCCAAAGCGAAGCCGACGAGCATTTTATTAGCTTTTTTGGTACCTAAATATTTTAATATATCTGGATTCTTAACCATCTCAATGGTCATTTTATCTGAATTTTTCTTAATTTTTTGATCAGCAATTTCAGCAGGTCTGTAATCTGCAACAGCTGCTGCCATAATTACAATGTCTTGATCATCATATACAGTTTCGATGGCCTCTAACATGCTCAAGGCTGACGTAACATCAATTCTATTGATATTGTGTCCCTCCACTGATTGATGCGTAGGTCCAGCTACCAAAGTAACCTCAGCGCCTAGCTTCTCTGCCATTTTAGCCAATTCAAACCCCATCTTACCAGAGGAATGATTTCCAATAAATCTAACCGGGTCTATAGCCTCATAAGTAGGTCCTGCAGAAATTAAAATTTTCTTTCCGCTTAATATTAAATCCTTTTTAAAGAAGCCCTCAACGAATCTCACAATCTCATCTGGTTCTTCCATTCTACCTTGCCCTACCAATCCACTTGCCAACTCTCCTGAAGTAGCTGGTATAACAAGATCTCCATGAGATTGAATTTTCTCTAAATTCTCTGCCGTAGAGGGATGTTGGTACATGTCTAAGTCCATAGCTGGTGCGACAATTACCGGGCACTTGGCCGAGAGATAAGTTGCCAGTACAAGATTATCGCAATGACCGTCTGCCATAGACGATAGCGTTCTGGCTGTTAATGGAGCAATCACCATTGCATCGGCCCAAAGACCTAATTCTACGTGATTAGCCCAATCTCCTTTTTTGTTGGAAAACTCCCAATCAACAGGATTTTTAGATAAAGTAGCAAGTGTAAGTGGTGTAACGAATTTAGTTGCCTCTGGTGTTAAAATAACTTTCACCTCTGCTCCCTTTTTAATCAATGCACGCACAAGAAAGGCCGATTTATAAGCGGCGATTCCAGCACTTACGGCTACCAGGATTTTTTTATTCTTTAATACAGACAATATGTTAGATTTTTAAAATGAAAAAGCATCATAAAACCCAAAAACCCTAAAGAATTAGGTGATTATTTTTGGGCTTTTTGATGCGATTAAAACAGTTGAATCAAGAATTATTTGATCTTGATCTCCTCTTCTGGTCTTCTAAAGTACACATTACCATCTTTCCATTCTTTGATCGCAATGGCTGTTGGCTTTGGTAATCTTTCATAGAACTTAGATACTTCAATTTGCTCTCTGTTCTCAAAAATCTCTTCTAAAGAATCTGAATGTGCAGCAAATTCATCTAATTTTTCTAATAATTCTGTTCTTAGTTCACTTTGAATTTGCTCGGCTCTTTTGCCCATAATGGCAATAGCTTCGTACAAATTTCCAGTTGGCTCCTCAATTTTGTCGCGGTTATACGTTTTTGTCGTTAATTCCGCATCTACATTTTTATAGTCCATATTATGATTGGGTATTCTTTTTTTGTTCTTCTATTTGATTTAAAACCTCTGAATGCAATTTAGATTCTTCTTCAATCTTTTCATTCCATTCATCAGCTTCTTTCTTAAACTCGGTATTTGGATATTTTCTAATAAACAATCGATAAGTCGTAGCTGCATCTTTCAATCTCAACTCCTTTTTATCGAAAATACTTTTAATCGCTAACTCAGATCTAGAGCGTAATAAATACATATTCGCCTCTTCGATTAGATTTGAATCAGGAAAGTCCTCTAAGAAATTAGCAAAAGATACGGCAGCTGCTTTATATTTCAAAGTTTTATGATAGGCTTTTGCAATCTCAAAAGCTTTTCTCTCTAATTTTTGCTGTAATTCATTGATTAAAACGTTCGCTTCTTTAACTTTCTCTGAACTTGGGTAAGCATCAATGAATCCTTGTAGTTCTCTAATAGCCTCGTAGGTATTGGTTTGATCTAAGTTATATTTTGGAGAACCTTGATAATAACTAAAAGCTGACATATACAATGCCTCTTCTGCTCTATCGCTTCTATTGAATCCTGAATAGAAATTCTTAAATTGTTTAGCGGCTAAAGTATAGTTCTCATCATTATAGTTAGCATAAGCACTTTTATATGCAATCTCCTCTGCTTGCTCTGTTCCAGCATAAGCAGAAGCCACTTTACGATATAACTCTATCGCATAAGGCCATTTTTCTTGTTCATATAGCTCATCAGCTGCGCTTAAAATAAACTCAGGCTCTGTGCTCTTCATGGCTTTTTCGTAGGTCTTGTTGCACGAAACTAACAAGCCCAGAAAAAAGACTATCACAACTACTTTTTTCAACATCATGCAAAAATAAGGTTTTTCTTGGTATTCTCCATTTTTAATTGACTGAACTTCAATCTTAAAATTTGAAACATGTATTATTTTAATTTATTGAAAAGCTTTTCAATCTTTAGTTCCAAATCTTCTGATGCTTTTACTAGTGGCAAACGAGTTTCACTAGAGCAAACTCCTTGAACTTGCATTAAGGCTTTAATTCCAGCTGGATTTCCCTCATCATAAATAGCTTCAGTTAGATTTAAGATGTCATAGTATAAAGCATAGGCTTCGTCTACTTTTTTATCCAAAGCGCTACGAATCATCTCACTATATTGTGGTAAGGCTTGTCCGATCACTGAAATCACTCCTTTCCCTCCCGCTAAAGTCATAGGTAAACCAAAAGCATCATCACCTGATAGCATCATGAATCCCTCTAATTTCTCATTTAGAATTAAAGATGATTGCATATAATTTGGCGAAGCTTCTTTAATAGCAACTATATTTTTAAATTCTTTTGCTAATCTAATGGTAGTTGAAGCCTCAACATTAGAAGCCGTTCTTCCTGGAACATTATATAAGATAATGTCCTTGTCCGTTGATTCAGCAATTGATTTAAAATGTTGGTAAATACCTTCTTGGGTGGGCTTATTATAAGATGGAGACGCAGATAAAATCGCTGTATAATCAGACAAATCTGTGTTTTTAATTTCCTCAATAACCTGAGCTGTATTATTTCCACCAATTCCAATCACCAATGGCAACCTGCCATTATTAGTCTCTTTAATGGTTTGAATTGCCGCCTCCTTTTCTTCTTTAGAAAGAGTGGCAGACTCAGCTGTTGTTCCCATTAATACTAGAAATTCTACACCAGAATCTATGGCGTGATTCACCAAATTGGCTAAACCCGAATGGTCTACTTGATTATGTTGATCAAAAGGTGTGATTAAAGCTACCCCTGTTCCGATTAAATCTTTATTCATGAATGATTGAAATTTATAATTATATAATATAACAAAATTAATTCAAGTCTATTTTGACAAGATTAGATTTTTACGTAAAACTAATTTTTATAGTTCTTTAGACGAAATAAATGAGCATACGTTGCTTGCTAAAGTTTAATTTTAGCTAATTTTAGTGAAGCCGGTGAACTGGTGTAATACTTCAGGAATTTCAATTCCGTCTTCTACTTGATAATGTTCTAAGATAGATGCTAAAACACGAGGTAGAGCCAATGAACTTCCATTTAAGGTGTGACAATACTCTGTTCCCTTGTCTGCTTTATATCTTAACTTTAATCGATTGGCCTGGAAGGTTTCGAAATTTGAAACTGAACTCACCTCCAACCATCTATGTTGTGCTGGTGACCACACCTCGAAATCAAAAGTTGAAGCAGCTGCAAAGCCTGTATCACCCCCACATAAATGCAAGATTCTGTAGGTTAAACCTAATTCTTCTAAAATGATGGCTACTTGATTCTTCATAGCTTCTAATGCTGCATAAGAATTCTCTGGCTTCTCTATTCTAACTAATTCAACTTTGTCGAATTGATGTAATCTATTCAATCCTCGCACATCCTTGCCATAAGAACCTGCTTCTCTTCTAAAACACGGAGAATAAGCTGTCATCATCACTGGAAAATCTTTGTCTTCCATCACAACATCACGATAAATGTTGGTAACTGGCACCTCAGAAGTTGGAATCATATAAAAACTATCCAATGGAATTTCATACATCTGTGCTTCCTTGTCTGGCAACTGCCCTGTTCCACGCGCTGAAGCTTCATTGACCATTAATGGAGGTAAAATTTCTTTATATCCAGCAGCTGTATTTTTATCTAAAAAGTAATTGATTAAAGCGCGCTGTAATCTTGCACCCTTTCCTTTATACACTGGGAAACCAGCACCGGTAATTTTAGTACCTAATTCAAAATCGATTATGTCGTATTTGGCTGCTAATTCCCAATGTGGAAGACCGCCCTTTTCCTCTGCTTCACCATGAATAGAGACCAAAACATTATCTTCCTCTCCTTTTCCTGCTACAACTGATTCGTGTAAAGCATTTGGGATTTGGAATAAGTAAGCTTCTAGTTCGTCCTTGTAGTTGTTAAGATCCTCTTGTAGTTTTTTTGATTTTTCTTTTAGAGAAGACGTTTGCTCTTTCAACTCATTAGCCTCGGCTCCTTTACCACTCTTAAACAACTCTCCAATTTGCTTGGACAATTGATTTGATTCAGCTAAAATAGTATCTAATTCAAATTGTGTCTTTTTACGATTATCGTCGGCTTCAATAATTTTATCTAAGACAGATAAGTCTTCGATGTTTCTTTTTTTTAGCCCCTCAATAATTCGTTCTTTGTTTTCTCTAATGTCTGTAACCAATAACATATAAATGGATTTTGATTGTTTGCAAAACTAAGGCTTTTGCTTGTATTTATTAAATTCTATGAAAGATATAAAATATAGCTAATTCATGCTAAATTTTAATACTTAAAATGCGCAATAAAACTTTCGTTTCGTTTACGAATTTCAAATCCCTTTTTCTTTGATGATTTTTAAGACAGTTTGTAATGTCTCCTCTTGATTCATGTGATCATTTTTCACCTCAATAGCATCTTCGGCTTTTACTAATGGCGAAGCGGATCGTTGGGTATCGATAGCATCACGACTGTTGATGTTTTCCTCTACCTCATCAAAAGTAATTTCAACACCATTGGATCTTAATTCATCATACCTACGCTGTGCACGAACTTTTGCACTAGCTGTTAGGAATATTTTAACAGGTGCATCTGGAAAAACTACGCTCCCAATATCCCTTCCGTCCATTACAATTCCCACCTCATTAGCCATTTGACGTTGAAGTTTCACTAAGTGTTCTCGAATTTCGGGAATTTTCGCCACGGTGCTCACCAAATTCGCCACTTCCATCGAACGAATTTCTCCTTCAATGTTTTGGTCATTTAGATGAATCTCTCGATTCCCCGAAGTTGGATTTAATTCAAATTTTAAATTAATATCATCTAGTGAATTCACTATTTTATCGACTAAAAGTTGACCTTCGGAAGACAACATTTTTTTGTCTAATGTATACCAAGCAATCGCTCTGTACATAGCACCTGTATCCACATGAATAAAACCAAGAGCTGAAGCTACTTTCTTAGAAAGCGAGCTCTTTCCAGTTGAGGAATGTCCGTCTATGGCGATTACTTTAGGTGTCATAAATTCAGTTTGTACAAATATAAATGATTAAGCTTTAATTAAGAATGAATCCTAAAATTGAATTCTAATAGATTTACTTTCAGCTGAATTCCAATTAGTTTTAATTTTCAACACCTTAGATTTTTTCTTCCAATTAATAGGATAAGTTTTATCTCCTATTTTTAAGGATTTGGGTTGCTGAGTTAAATTATAAATCACCCAAGTAATCTCCTTATTTCCTGACTTATAATTGTGTCCTAATTTAGTATCTAAGTTTAAAACAATTTCCTTTCCTTGATTTTCTACCGCAAAAACCATTTGCTCAAAAGCTCCTTTTTGATATGCTTCGGATAACAATCCGTTGTCATTATAAACATGAGATGACGACCACTGAACTCCATCATCGAAATAGTAATTTATGATTAACTCATCTCCATTATATTCTTTGGTAGATTGCATTTTTGGAGCCATTGGAATTATCGCTCCCGAACGAACAAAGGTTGGAATATAATCTTCTTTCAAAGTGATTTTATGTTCTTTTCCGCCTTCATATTTTTTCTTAGAATAAAAATCAACCCAATTAGCAGTTTTTGGTAAATAAAGCTTTTTAGTTTTTTCAGCTGGTTTTAAAACCGGTGAAATCACAAAATCGTCTCCCCAAAAGTAAGCATCGCTATAAGTCATTAAATCAATATTGTCTGATTCCTCAAAAAACAAGGGGCGCATTAAGGGTTTTCCAATTTTATAATTTTCAAAAACTAAATTGTAATTATAGGGTAACAATTGATAACGCAAATTGATGGCTTCGCGAGATAAATTCTTGGCCCATTCACTTCTAAACACAGGTTCGCTTGCTACGTCCTCTTGAGCATGTGGGCGAAAAATCGGCTGAAAAACACCATACTGCAGCCATCTTACATATAATTCATCATCTAAATTATCGCCTGCAAATCCTCCTAAATCACTGTGCATATAACCAATGCCTTGCATTCCCATTTGTAGCGCAATTTCTGGTTGAGATTGCAAACCTCCCCAAGTTCTATTAACATCTCCCGTCCATGGAACAATGCCGTATCGTTGCGAACCTGAATAAGCTGCACGCATCAAAATAAATGGTCGATCTTGTGGTTTAACATCTGCATAAGCCGATTGAACTAATCTAGCCCAATCATGACCATAAATATTATGTACCTCATCTGCAGTTCCAGCCGCATGAAATAAACCAGATGGATGCACCTCAGGCTCTCCTAGATCACCCCACATGCCGGTTACGCCCATGTGAATTAAATCTTTATAAATATTAGAAAACCAATTATAGCCTTCTTTTGAATAAATATCTATCAATCCTGTATTCCCAAAAAAGAAATCATAGGTGTATGGTTTTCCCAGAGAATCTTTAGCAAGAATATTTTCTTTTACGGCTTCGTTCCAGCGATCTGATGTTGTTAAAAGAAATGGCTCTGTGATTAAAATAGTTTCAACATTCTTTTTTCTTAAATCTTGAATCATTTTCTTAGGCTGAGGGAATGAATCCACATCAAACTTTAAGTTCCCCATAGTTCCTTTCACCTCTTTTCCAAACCAATATAAATCCAAGATAACCGCGTCTACTGGAATTTCTTCATCCCTAAATTTCTGAATCGTATTCGTAACTTCCTCCTGAGAATGATATCCAAATCTACTTGAGAAATTGCCCAAAGCCCAACGTGGCAACATCGGCTGGCGGCCGGTGAGTTCTGTATAATTTGCAATCAATCCTTCCCAATCATTACCAACAATAACTTGATACGTCTTTCTTCCTGATATGGTTTGGTATTCTAAGGTGTTATTTTCTTTACTATCTAAATCCAAAAATCCGATAGGTGCATTATCGAAATGAATCATATAGCGTTCGGATGAAACTACAATCGGCATGGTATAATTCATCAATTCTGAATGGGTTTCATAGCCATAGTGCGCTCGATTGTACAATTCTAGTTTATGACCACGACGATTCATTCCAAGCGCTCTTGCTCCTCCTCCATATAGAATTTCATGTGGTTTAAGATTAAATTGAATATTCTCTAGCGAATCCTTTCTATAACCTTCTTTTTCAGAAATGATTAAATTATCATTATTGTAATAGGATATTTGAAAAGGTGATTTTTGAATTATAACTTTTAAGTCTGTAGATGAAATCTCAATTTGCTCAGCATCTTCATTCGCTATTGTGGCCATTTCTTTTAAATCAATTACCACCGCATGAGATTTTTCATTTAAAACTTCTCCATTGGGTATAAAACTAGTTTCTACTATTTGGTCGGTTAAAAACTCAATTCTATAGGTACCATCGTTTACCTCAACTACATATTTTACGTTTTTTTGATTAAAATCTTTAAAAATTCGATTGGGGTTTTGACCTAAAAGACTAGATGTAGTTAATAAAGCCAGGATATAAATAAATGCTTTCATAATAAGGACAATTCTTTGATTATATAGCCAAAATTGACTTAATGCAGAGATTAATTTGTAAATTTACTCAATATTAATAAAACTATGATTACACTAGTTCAAAGTTATTTTATAAACTACCCAGCCGAGTCTAGGCTATGGGTTTTTATGGCAGAAAGAAAATTAGATGAAGTGGAAACCAAAGTCGTCAAAACTAATATGGACCAATTCATGCCACAATGGAATGCGCATGGAAATGCATTAAAGGGTGGTTATGAATGGATTTTCGACCAGTTTTTAGTAATTGCGGTAGACGAATCTCCAGCTGCAGCCTCAGGCTGTTCAATCGATTCACTAACTCGATATATTAAATTAATAGAAGATAAAATAGGTGCTTCATTTACAGATAGAATGTTGGTGAGTTATTTAGAAAACGACCAAATGAAAACCGAGAAATTATTTGATTTTAAGAACAAAGTTAAAAATGGTGATATAGCAAAAAACACCATTGTGTTTAACAACAGTGTTTCTAATTTATCTGATTTCTGGGATAATTGGCAACAGCCTCTAGACCAAAGTTGGGCAGCGAACTTGGTACCAGATGCCCAATAAGATTTATGAAATACCTTTTGTTTCTAAATTATCAGCAATCGTTTCGATTAATTTAGTTAATGGTTTCTTTGCCATCATAGCAATCATTGGGTTAAATTTGCCATTGAAGTCAATAGAAACTTCCGATGAATTATCTCCGATTGATGCTACATTAACTTTCATTTCATAGTTGAAGTTATCTGAAGGCGAAGTAAATAAAATAAAATCAGGCTCTTGAATTTCCTTTAATTTAAGACCTACTTTTGGTAAGCCTTTTAATTGAACTGAAAAACCTTCGCCACTTTCGTGAACGCTAAATTCAGATTCTTCTGGCATTAATTTCTCATAATTTGACATTTCTTTTAAATGATCAAAAGCTTTTTGTTGAGATTTATCTAGGTTTACTTTTCTACTTTGAAAATTCATATGCTAATTTAATAATTTGGAATCGATTATGTTAAAAACTTAAAAATACTGTAAGTTTGAATAAACAATCCCAAATGTACAAAGTTTTTGTGAATAATAAACCTTTAACCATAGGCGCGAAAACGACTGATGCTGAGCGGAATCTACCTTTTATAAATTCAAGTGTCTTTCATCAAGCTATCGACTTACTTAACCACAATTGTAATAGCGTAAACATTTATTCTCTCGATATCGAAAGTACTTGGGAAAAATTTAAAAATGAATTTTCACAGATTCAAGCTGCAGGTGGTGTCGTTTTTAACCAAAACCAAGATCTCCTGTGGATTTTTAGATTAGGTAATTGGGACTTACCCAAAGGAAAAATGGAGGCCGGCGAATCTATAGAAGAAACAGCCAAACGCGAAGTCGAAGAAGAATGCGGGATCAGTAACCTAGAGATAACCGAAAGATTATCAGACACCTATCATATGTATTTTCATAAAGAATATATACTTAAAATGACATACTGGTTTGAAATGAAGTATGATGGTAATGAAAGCTTAAAACCACAGACAGAAGAAGGCATTTCTGATATTCAATGGATTGCAGAAAAAGATTGGGAAAAGCCTCTTAAAAATACATACGCTAATATTTTATCTCTTTTAGAGCCATATATTTAATCTATCTACGGTAGTTTTATCAAGTAAATTAAAATTTTAGGTAATGGTTCAATTATTCATTATATTTGTTTTAAACACTTAAAATAAACTATTATGAAAAAAACTTTACTAACTGCCCTTGTGGTTTTCGGATTAGGTTCTGGACTTGCACAAAGTGACATTATTGCTGTCAGTGGAGAAAACGTAAAAGCAATAGCATTCAAGGATTTTAGATTTATCGATCTGAAAGGAGATAATGACAAAGTAATTGTCACTAGAAATTCTGAAATGCCAGATCAAGTTGTGGGAATGTCTTATGATACCAAAAATCAAAATTTGATTATGATTGGTATGTTTTCACCAGATATTTATACTTATAATTTACAAACAGGAGAAAGCAAAAGAATTTATGCAACAGGTAAAGCTAATTCTAAATGCCAAATAGCAGAACAATTCTCTAGAATGGCTACGCTACCTAATGGCAAATCTTATGCTTTAAATAATAGCTCCACACAACTTTTGGAAATCACACCTGCCTCAAACGGTTATTCTGTTCGAGATTTAGGTGCATTGAATTCTGATCTAAAATTAGATCAGTATAAATTTTATGGAGGTGATTTAATTGCAGACAATGCAGGCAAACTTTATTTAATCTCTGCCTATTCTCATGTGGTTAAAATTAATCCAGAGGACTTGAAAGCTGAATTAATAGGAAGCATCGAAGGTCTTGAAAAAGGATTTACTACTAATGGTTCTGCCGTAATGTCCAATGGAGAGGTTTTATTATCTAATGCACAAGGAAAAGGATTCTATACTTTAGATTTCAAAAGTCTAAAAGCAAAAAGAGTCGACACTAAATCAAGTACACCTTTATATGATATGGCAAGTCCATATTTTATTCAAGATGCTTCTACTTCTTTAGCTTCGAATGCTTTCTTTAGTATTTATCCTACAAAAGTAACGGATAGACAAATCAGTATTGCTCTTAATGCCAAGCTAAGTGGAATTGGACAAATTTCTATTTATGATATCGCTGGAAACAATTTAGTTCAGTCTAAAATGAATTTAGGAGATGCCCAAAACATTAAGTCTTTAAACTTAAACAATCTAAGTCCAGGAAACTACTACATTAAGGTTGTAGACGAAAATGGAAAAGAATTGATTAACGAGAAATTTATTCTTTTAAGATAATTTAATTACTAAGACTCTTACTTTACACAAAGCGGCTGAAATTCAGTCGCTTTTTTTTGTTTGGTTTCTATGCCTAAAAATTCAAAATGCCAAAAGGAGGTAGATTTATCATTAACTATCAGCTCAATAAGTTTTTATTAATAAAAAAGTCCGACACTATTCATGTATCGGACTTAATTTTTATAATAATATCATTTATTAATTTCTAGCCTTCGCTTCGAATTTCTTTTTAAACTCAAAGTATTTATCATCATTACCCACAACCTCGTATGTGTTACGTAAAACTTTGATTAAGTTTAAATTCTCTGGTTCAATCTGATAAGCCTTCTCTAAGTAAGGAAGAGCTTCTTCATAAAGACCTTTACGTTTCGCTCTATTTTCATTATAGATTTTCTTTTCTTTGGCAGATGTGCCTAAATTTTGATTCATTAACTCAACAAACTCCTCTTCGGCTTTAATAATGGCAAAAGCTAAATTTAAGTATGAATTAGCAAATTCAGGATCTTTCTCAATCGACATTTTGTAGAACTTTTTGGCTTCTTCTAAATCACCTGAATCATCTTCAATAGATTTAGCTAAGTTGAATAAATCAACTCCAGTAGCTGTTCCATTATTTACCTTAGTTCGCAAAGTTTTAACAAACTCTGCAGAGTTACCAGATTTGTAATAAACTCCGGTAACCAATTGGTTCATATTTTCATTCTCTGGGAATTTAGATAAGCCTTTTTTACCTACGGCTAAAGCTTTATCCCACTCTTCTAATGAGTACCAAGCATAAGTTGTATTACTCAGTAATTCTTCTTCTAAAGACTCGGTTGTCTCAACTTCAGGATCAGTTGCTAAACCTAGCTTAACTTGAGTGTCCATATCTTGCTTTGAAGCGAAGGCAACTTTCTTACCTGTATCCTTTTCTTTAGCATAGAAATTCTGCTGAACACCTGTAAATCCACTATCTATTAATTCTTGCAAGATTATTGCTGCGTTTTTCTTTTGATCAGTTTGCAATACTGCAATTCCGGCATAGTATTTAAACAATTCATTCTTGCTTCCTACAGCATTAGAAAGATAGTAAGCTTTCAAAAATTCCTTACCAGCTATTTCATAATCTTGAGCTGAGAAAGCTTTATTAGCTGCGTCTAAGGTTTTGTTCGCCTCATTATTTAATTGAGGAGCTAATTCCTGCATAGCATTTCCATCAAATGCGAAATCTTTCAATCCACCATAATTTCCAGCAGAGGTTACAGATTCTGCTTCTTTCTGACTAAAAAAGTACTCCCAGTTTTTGGTATCCTTATTTTTAGCTCTCAGTATCGGCATAGACTCCAACTTACCAAGTTTTGCATAAAATTCGGCTGCTGTAGTCATGTCTCCTGCTGCTTTAGCAGAGTTCGCTGCATTTAAATAAAACTCAGCTAAATCCTTAGGCTCAATAGTGTAATTTGACTTAAGCAATTCTTCAGCTTTGTGAGCTTGTTGAACTGCCTCTGAATAATTTTTAGCCTTAAAAGCAGATTTGGTAGCTTCCATTTCTGCTTGTTGTGCTTGTAAACTTATCGCTAGCACTGCTGTTGATAAACTTAAAATTATTTTCTTCATATTATTCTTCTTCGTTATTGATAATTTGATCGTTGTTTAAATCTTCGTTGTCACCTATGATTTCGTTGTTTAATTCTTCTTCCGTTAAATCTTCGTCTTCATCGATTTCAACTTTTGCAACCGCTGCAATCTCGTCACCTTTCTTAAGGTTAATCAATCTTACACCTTGCGTTGCACGACCCATTACACGTAATTCTGAAACAGAGGTTCTAATAGCTACACCAGATTTATTAATAATCATCAAATCATTATCATCCATTACATTCTTAATGGCAATTACATAACCGGTTTTTTCTGTGATATTCAAGGTCTTCACACCTTTACCTCCACGATTGGTTTGACGATACTCTTCTACATCGGTACGCTTTCCATAACCTTTTTCAGAAACCACTAAAATGGTATCATTTTCGATATCAGAAACAACAACCATTCCAATAACTTCATCCTCTTCTGAAATATTAATTCCTCTAACCCCTGCAGCCGTTCTACCCATGGGTCTCACAAGCTCTTCAGCAAATCGAATGGCTTTACCATGTTTAGATGCAATCATTATCTGACTATCCCCATTAGTTAGCTTTGCTTCTAGCAATTCATCTCCTTCTCTAATAGAAATCGCTCTAATTCCATTCACACGCGGACGAGAATAAGCTTCTAAAAGAGTTTTCTTAATTTGACCATTTTTAGTCACCATTACGATGTAATTATCCTTAACATAATTCTCATCCATTAAATCATGAGTTCTAATGTAAGCTCTAATCTTATCGCCCGGCTCTAAACTAATCAAGTTTTGAATTGCACGACCTTTGGAAGTTTTAGATCCCTCTGGAATCTCAAACACTCTCAACCAATAACACTGACCTCTTTCTGTAAAGAACAACATATACTGGTGATTAGATGCAGCTACCATATATTCCATAAAGTCGCCATCTCTAGAAGTTGCACCTCTATTTCCAACTCCACCTCGTGTTTGTGCTCTATACTCTGACAAAGAAGTTCGTTTAATATAGCCTAAGTGAGAAATAGTAACCACCATTTTATCATCAGGAATGATATCTTCGATGCTCATTTCGCCACCTGCATAGTTAATTTCAGAACGTCTTTCGTCGCCGTATTTTTCTTTTATTTCAGCTAATTCTTCTTTAATGATTTCGAATCTTAAAGTAACATCGGCTAATACGCTTTCTAAGTATTGAATTTCTTTCATGATCTCCTCATACTCTTCGCGAATTTTGTCAAGCTCCATTCCTGTAAGCTTAGCCAATCTCATGTCTAGAATGGCTTGAGATTGAATCTCAGTTAACTCAAATTCATCCATCAAACCTTGCTTAGCTTCAGCAGGATTAGATGAATTACGAATAATATGAATAGCTCTATCCAAAGAATCTTCTGTCGCGATTACTTTCATGTAACCTTCTAAGATGTGCGCCTTGTCTTTAGCTTTCTTTAGTTCGAATTCTGTTCTTCTCAACACAACTTCGTGTCTGTGGTCTACGAAGTGCTTGATTAAATCTTTTAAGTTCAATTGCTCTGGTCTACCATTTACCAAGGCGATGTTATTGATACTGAAAGAAGTTTGTAATTGCGTATACTTAAATAGTAGATTAAGTACAATATTTGGGATAGCATCGTTTTTAAGAACATAAACGATTCTCATTCCATTTCTATCCGATTCGTCTCTAATTTCAGAGATTCCTTCGATCTTACCATCCTTCACCAACTCAGCTGTGGATGCAATCATATTGGCTTTATTCACCAAATATGGAATCTCAGTTACAATAATGCATTCTCTACCCTGAACTTCCTCCATAGAAGTTTTAGCACGCATCATGACGCGACCTCTACCTGTTTCGAAAGCTTCTTTTACTCCAGAGTAACCATAAATAATTCCTCCAGTTGGAAAGTCAGGAGCCTTAATATGCTGCATTAAGCCTTCTATGGTTATATCATGATCATCAATATAGGCATGAATTCCGTCGATAACTTCAGAAATGTTGTGTGGCGCCATATTGGTGGCCATACCCACTGCAATACCCGAAGCTCCATTTACCAATAGATTTGGAACCCGTGTAGGAAGAACCGTTGGCTCTTCTAAGGTATCATCAAAGTTAAGTCTAAAATCAACTGTATCCTTGTCGATATCCTTCAACATATCTTCAGATATTTTCTGCATACGAGCCTCTGTATAACGCATCGCTGCTGGCGAATCACCATCAACGGAACCAAAGTTACCTTGTCCGTCTACCATCATGTATCGCATAGACCAATGCTGCGCCATACGCACCATCGTATTATAAACGGAAAAATCACCATGTGGGTGATATTTACCTAAAACCTCTCCCACAATACGTGCAGACTTTTTGTGCGCTTTATTTGAATAGACACCTAAATCGTCCATTCCGTATAAAACTCGACGGTGAACTGGCTTCAAACCATCTCTAACATCTGGAAGTGCTCTTGAAACAATTACCGACATAGAATAGTCGATATAAGCGGACTTCATTTCATCCTCAATATTGATAGGAATTAACTTTTCTCCTTCTGTCATATATCTTTTTTTACTAATGTGCTAAAATACAACTTTTGAGCATCTTTTAAGCTATACATATAGAGGTAGTTTTCAACAAAACCAACAATATTGTTGATAATCTTAAACATTATTGTTTTCAGTACACTTATTCCAAATATAATTTTTAATTATAAGTTCAATTTCACTGATTTAGAATTCATACAGTACGACTAAAGACTAACTTTTAAACTTTTGGAGCAGTTAAACTTTCCTATCAGAAAGATTTTAATTAGATTTGCCATTCTAAAATCACCAAAGTATTATCACCTAGGTTTTAGATAATAAAAGCTAGGAAATAAGTAAAAATTTTGGCGTTTAATTTTTTAGATTAAAAAGAAGTTTTATATTTGCACCCCGAATCGGAAGAAAGATTTGATTATAAAGTGATTAGCGATGAAAAGAACATTCCAACCAAGTAATAGAAAAAAGAGAAACAAACACGGATTCCGCGAGAGAATGGCGACTAAGAATGGTCGTAGAGTGTTGAAAGCAAGAAGAAGAAAAGGAAGAAAAAGCCTTTCTGTAAGTTCTGTACGCGCAAAGCGTTAATTTCTCTTAAAACGCACATAAATTTAGCTTGAAAGTTTACTTTCGAGCTTTTTTTATTTACTTTTGAAAAAACTTTGATATGCCCAACACTCCTATTATATCCTTACGCGATGCCGATGTTTACCAAAGAAATTTTTTGGTCTTAAACAATGTTGATTTCGAAATGCAAGCTGGTGAGTTCGCCTACTTGATTGGTAAAACAGGTAGTGGAAAAAGTAGTTTGCTCAAAATCCTATACGGTGATCTTCCGTTACAAAACGGATCTGGTCAAGTAGCGGGCATAGATTTAGAGAATTTAAGCACTTCAAAAATTCCTCATTTAAGAAGAAAATTAGGGATTGTATTCCAGGATTTCCAATTATTAACGGATAGAACCATTGAAAAAAACCTTGAGTTCGTTCTGCGTGCTACCGGATGGAAGACAAAATCAGAAATTACACATCGAATAGATCAAGTATTGGATGATGTAAATATGGCTACTAAAAAACACAAAATGCCACACCAACTTTCGGGTGGAGAGCAGCAGCGTATTGCAGTTGCAAGAGCATTATTGAATCATCCTCAATTGATTCTGGCGGATGAGCCTACGGGTAACTTAGACCCAGAGACATCTATTGAAATTATGAATCTTATCAAAAGATTGTCTGAGGAGAATAACATGGCGGTTTTAATGGCAACCCATGATTATAGCATGATTAGACGATTCCCTGCAAAGACTTTTAGATGTGAAAACGGAAAAGTTTTGGTCGCAGAATCTCAATCTCTTTTCGCCAACGTTTAAAATATTTCCTGAACTATTTGGGATGCATTAAATTGATTGTTTAATACATCACTGAATAAAACATTTCTCTCTTTTACGTCATTTTCTGAAATAGGCTGATTTTGAAATGACTTAATTTTAAGAATATACTCTTCAGTTGTATCGGCAATAGAAACCAATGAGCCCAGTTGAGATTTTTGAACGGAATGGGTGTCAGAAATTATATGTCGCGCATAAGCCAAAGAATCAATCAGTTTTAATTTAATGCCAGACGGAACAGATGTTTTTAATAAAACAATCTGTGCATCTTGGATTAATTGCTTCATTGTTGAAGTTTTTGGATTAAAAATGCATTCCACATTTGGCTTGTCTAACTTACTTCTTAAGCTTGGATTTAGACTTTTACCAGCAATTTTAAATTTGAGCTGAGGCATCAAAGGAGCTAATTCATTAGAAATCCATTCTGCCGTAGCTAAATTTTCATTTACAGAAAGATTTCCATGAAATAAAACATAATCCCCGACTCCTTCTAAAACTTCAACCTTTTCATGTGCATGAAAAATCGGAGCTATTTTGAGTTTAGAATTTGAGTGTTGAAAATATTCTTTATCCTCGTGTGATAACACAAACAAACCATCGAATTGATTTAAATCTTGCTCGAATTTCTTGGTTTTCTTCTCTTCTATTTGAAATAGTATTTTCTTGAAAGAATTTCTCTCTGTTTTAGCAAGTTCTGCGGCATATTCTGCTTCTGCATTATGACAACGAAGGAATTTTTTGTGCGTTTTCAGCTCAGGTGATAGGGCCGAATGACTTGTATGTAAACCTTCATATAATATGGGGAAATTATTTTTAGCTAAATTTCCAACTAACTCCTTATTTCTACGTGTTAACATCCTCAAGGGTAGATTAGAAATAACTTTGGTTGACAAAACTGATGATTTTTTGTAAAAGCAAATACTTTCACACAGTGCGGATAATTCTTCTGAATGCTTTTCTTCATCAGCGAAATAATGCAAGTGAATCTTAACTCCGAGTTGGTGTAAAGCTTTTATCTTATAAAATACATCTATAATTCCACCATAAACAGGTGGATGCGGAAAATCAAAACTAACGATATGTAAGGATTTATCCATTCGCGGCTTTCTTGAAAATTTTGACTAATTTTTGTTCCTGATTTTCCCAGTTTAATTCTTTAGAGGCTAAGTTTAAATTAGTTAAGAAGAATTGTTTGTCAATTTCTAAAATCGAATTAATTTTAGTTGCAATATGTTCGGGATGATGATTTTCAATTAGATCACCAATATTATATTTTTCAATTAACTCTTTAATCTCAGGTAAATCACTGCTTCCCAACATAGGAATTCTTGCTTGTATGTAGTCAAATACTTTATTAGGCAATGCATAGCGATAACTTAAACCATCATCTTCTTCTAAACTTAAACCTAAATTGGCTTTGGGTGTAATTTTTTTTAACTCAATTGGAGTTAACTTTCCGTAGAATTGAACTTTATCTTCTACTTCGCTTTCTTTAGCTAATGCTTTATACTCCTCAAATAAAGGTCCTTCGCCAACAATCCAAAGTTGTGTATTCTCTAAAAATTGCATCGACAGAATCATTTTATCAATTCCACGAGAAGGATTAATGGCTCCTTGATAAATCACAACTTTATGCTCTAATTTATCCGTTTGCACTGGCGCTTTCTGTTGCTTGGGAACATTTTTAATGATTTCAGGTTCTATTCCATAACTTTCGTTGAACCAATTAGCATAAGAGTTACTCACCGTATAGCTATACTTTACCCTTGGAACTAATTGAGTTTCTATTAACTTCCAAACTCTTTTTTGGATTGAGCCTTCCTTCAAACTTGGCATTTCTGAAAAAATCTCATGAAAATCAACAACCAAAGGAAGATTATAAATTTTAGAAACTATCTTCGCTGGAATTAAAGTATCCAAATCATTGGCTAAAATGATAGAATTCTTTTTTGGCATTTTAATTAAAGCTAACAGCAATCTTAGTTGCAATTCAGCATAAAAAAGAAAATTTTTCTGGAAAAATATATTTGTCCTTGAACTCTTGAATGGAATGTGGTCTAAACTAGGATTACCTCTATGCTTGGTTCCGACTAAATGAAAATCAAAGCAATTGTTTTGTAAGGTACTTCCGACTTTAATCAATCTTTGATCGGTTGCAATATTATTGGAAACCAAAGCAATGACTTTATTCCTCACGATTTATCTTTATGTATAAATAAGTAATAAATCTGTACTAAAAAGATAAATATGTTGGGAATGATAATCGGCCAACTATCGATAAAATAACCATATACGACAAAAAGTAAACAACCAATACCATTAATGATTCGAAGTAACTTAATATTTTTAAATATTAAAAAACTTCCCATAATAAAGGCAGAGGCACTGTATCCTATAATTTCAACGTAATTTTCCATAATCTTATTTCAGTTTCAAAAGTAATGAATTCTAATATATTCTCTATCATTCCGTAACTTTGCAGAATGATTGAGTCATTGCCACACATTAAAAACTTGGACAGCGGAAATTTCTTTTTAATCGCTGGTCCATGCGCTATTGAAAGCGAAGATACCACCAGATTAATCGCTGAAAAACTAGTTGAATTAACAGATAAATATAATATTCCTTTCATTTTTAAAGGATCTTTTAAAAAAGCTAATCGCTCTAGATTAGACAGTTTCACAGGGATTGGAGACGAAAAAGCTTTAAAAATATTGACCAATATAAGAGAGGATTTTAAAGTTCCAGTTACAACAGACATTCACGAATCCAAGGACGCAGCTATGGCTGCAGCTTATGTTGATGTTTTACAAATTCCTGCGTTTTTGGTGCGTCAGACAGATTTAGTTGTTGCAGCTGCCAAAACGGGAAAGGCTGTAACATTAAAAAAAGGACAATTTCTTTCTCCTGAAAGTATGCAGTTCCCAGTAGAGAAAGTAACAGAATCTGGCAATTCAAAAGTAGCAATCATCGAAAGAGGAACTACTTTTGGCTATCAAGATTTAGTTGTTGACTTCCGTGGAATATCTACTATGCAAAGGTTTGCACCAGTTATTATGGATGTTACGCATTCATTACAACAACCCAATCAAAATAGTGGTGTAACGGGTGGAAAACCAGCTTTAATTGAAACCATCGCCAAAGCTGCTATTGCTGTGGGTGCTGATGGTCTTTTCATCGAAACGCATCCAGATCCAAAAAATGCCAAGTCTGATGGTGCGAATATGTTGGATTTGAACAAAATGGAAGATTTATTACAAAAATTAATAAAAATTAGAGAGGCTATTAAATAGTAGTTTATATCATATCCGTTTACTGAAACGTGGTGTGATTATTTCTTAATTTTGCATTCATTCCGAGCTAATTATCAGTTTAGAAACTTAAAATACACTTCTAAATATCGAATTTTAGTATTTAGAAAACTAAAATACATAGCATGTTAAATAAGCAATTATTACATAAATATAATATTCCGGGACCTAGATATACTAGCTATCCTACAGTTCCATATTGGGATCAATCTTCTTTTTCGGTAGAGAAATGGAAAGAGAACCTAAAGAGATCTTTTGATGAGTCTAATCAAGATGAAGGTATTTCGCTATATCTACACTTGCCTTTTTGTGATAGTTTGTGTACGTTTTGTGCTTGTCATAAACATATTACAGTACAACATTCTGTGGAGGATGGTTATATCAAAACTTTATTACAAGAATGGGATTTATATTTAGACTTATTAAAATATAAGCCGATTATAAAAGAATTGCACATTGGTGGTGGAACTCCAACTTTCTTTTCACCCGAGAATCTAAAGATCATTTTAGAAAGTATATTTTCTAAAGCCATTATTGCTGATGAACCTGAGTTTTCTATTGAGGGTCATCCGAATAACACAACCAGAGAGCATTTACAAGTTCTTTATGATTTAGGTTTCAGAAGAATTAGTTTTGGAGTTCAGGATTACGACCCTAAAGTGCAAAAAGCGATTAATCGTATTCAACCTTATGAGAATGTGAAAGAAGTAACCGATATTTCTCGAGAAATCGGTTTCGAAAGTGTTTCTCATGATATTATATTTGGTTTACCACATCAAGATTTGAGAGCCATGAAGGATACGATCGAAAAAACGAAGTCCTTAAACCCAGATAGAATTGCTTTTTATAGTTATGCGCATGTGCCATGGATAAAAGGTGT
Organism: Weeksellaceae bacterium; assembly: GCA_048268105.1. GTDB lineage: Bacteria > Bacteroidota > Bacteroidia > Flavobacteriales > Weeksellaceae > Profundicola. The sequence continues at coordinate 5,736 of JBLWWH010000007.1, read as the reverse complement.
TGGACAGAGAGGTTTTAATGAAGATGACTTACCTACGCCAGAGAAAAAACGTGAGCTATATGAAGTGGGTAAAGAAATGTTTGAGGACATGGGCTATGTAGAAATTGGAATGGACCATTTTGCATTGAAATCAGATTCATTATATAAATCTGCTGTTGAGGGAAGCATGCACAGGAACTTTATGGGATATTCTTCATCAAAAACACAAGTAATGATTGGTCTTGGTATGTCGGCTATTTCTGATAGCTGGTACAGTTTCGCCCAAAACGTGAAAACGGTTAAAGAATATAAAGAAATGATTTCGAATGGAGAGATTCCAGTGGTAAAAGGTCATATTCTTAATGAAGAAGATTTAAAAATCAGAAAGCATATTCTTAATTTAATGTGTAATCTTGAAACTTCTTTCGACAGCGATGATACTAAGTTTAAAGAACTGGAAGACACTCGCGCGAGATTGGAAGAAATGGAAGCAGATGGTTTACTTGAATGGGATGGCGATAAATTAATCGTAACCGAGGCTGGTAGAATTTTCGTAAGAAATATTTGTATGACATTCGATTTAAAAATGTTAAGAAACAAACCAGAAACAAGAATTTTCTCTATGACGGTTTAATTCAAGCTATCATTAAAAGCTTGAATTTGCTTTGCACGTTCTCTTCTTTTTTGTTGCACTTGAATCAATTGATTCGCAACAATGACTGCAATCATAATGAAGGCGGCAACATAAAAAATGATCGACATTTGCTCGGATTCTCCAAAAATGAAATAAGCTAACACAATGCTATAAATGGGTTCCATATTCACTGCCAAAACAAGTGAATATGGACTCATATATTTCATTAATTGTACTGATTCAATCATAGGATAGGCTGTTAATGCAGCACCTAGAATTAATATCCAAAGCCAATCATCACCATGGATTTGAAATTCTGAAATAGATTCCACAAAAAATGGTGAAATTAAACAAACCACTAAAAATGCTCCTATCATTTCATAGAACATCATTTTACGTGGCATATTATCTTTATTCTTCTGCAAAACTCCATTAAAAACAGTCATGGCTGCGGACAAAGCTGCACAAATAACACCCAACACAATCCCTAGCCAATATTCTGGACTTGCTTGGAAAATTAACCACAAACAAGCCACTACTACGAGTGATAGAAGAATTTCGTAAATATTAATTTTCCGTTTATAGAAAAATGGTTCGATTAAAGCTGCAAAGAGTGCGCCCGTAGATAAAGTACTTAAGGCTACCGAAACATTAGAAACTTTGATAGCTCCAAAAAATAAAATCCAGTGCAAGCCCATAACGGCACCAACTCCCAAATATTGGATGAGTTGAGTTTTAGAAACTTTAAAGGGTACTTTAAAAATCTTTAATGCTAATCCAATGGCCAAAATGGCAATAAAAGTTCGCCAAAACACAATAGGTAATGCAGATAGACTAATGAGTTTACCCATAATTCCAGTGAATCCCCAAAGAAGCACAATAAAATGTAACCTAAGTTGTGTTTTAAACATCTGACAAAGATATACGATTTAAGAATTATAAATGCTTATTTTAATAAATATAAAATTCATATTCCGCTTTGCGTAGCCTATTGCTTAACGGGTTATAAGATTTTAAAAATGTAAAAAACTAGAATAGAATCGGTTCAAATCGAGCTAATAATATAGCGTCTATCTATAATTAAAGCTACCATATAAGAGAATCTTATAGCTTTCTCTATTTTACGGAGCGTGCTTTGCATAGTTTTGTAGTATAATCAAAAGTTATGAATATTTTAAAACCGATATCGGTTAAAAGAAGAACAAAACAAGAAGCTAGATTTCATCCAAAAATGGGTGCGTTAAGTACAAATGTAACACGTATTCAGCAAACCATCTTTGGAGTACCAATCAAAACTTTGCACAAGTACAGAGAAACTTACTTTGGTGAGATAAAAGATTGTAAAGAATGTAGAGTATCTCTTGTTTAAAAAAGAATTTAGACATTTTAAATAAAAAAATTCCGGTCAAAAGCCGGAATTTTTTTATTGGTGTTAGTTAAATATTATCTATCTGACATTTCAACATAATCTCTCAAGGTATGTCCAGTATAAATTTGTCTTGGACGACCAATCGGTTGATTTGTTTGTCTCATTTCTTTCCACTGAGCAATCCAACCTGGTAAACGACCAATCGCAAACATCACCGTAAACATTTCTTTAGGAATTCCTAAGGCTCTATAAATAATACCAGAGTAGAAATCTACGTTTGGATATAGTTTTCTTTCGATAAAGTATTCATCTCTTAATGCTACTTCTTCTAATTTTCTAGCTAAGTCTAATACTTCATCCTCAATTCCTAACTGATCTAGTACATCGTCTGCAGCTTTCTTAATGATTCTAGCTCTTGGATCCATGTTTTTATAAACTCTGTGCCCGAAGCCCATCAATCTAAAGTTATCATCTTTGTCCTTAGCCTTGTCAATCCATTTTTGCATTCCACCGCCATCATTTTTGATCATTTCTAACATCTCGATCACGGCTTGGTTTGCTCCACCATGTAATGGACCCCACAAAGCAGAAATACCTGCAGAAATAGAAGAGAATAATCCAGTGTGAGAAGAACCAACTAGTCTAACTGCAGAGGCAGAACAGTTTTGCTCATGGTCTGCATGTAAGATAAATAACTTATCTAATGCGTTTACTATGGTTTGATTAACCTCGAATGAATCATCTTTTCTAAACATCATTTGGTAGAAGTTACCAACATAACCTAAATCATTGCTAGGCTCGATAAGTGGTAAATCATTCTTCTTTCTATAAGTCCATGCTGCCAAAATATCAAACTTAGCAATCAATCTTGCCGCTGCATGATACATATCTGCATCCTTACTTGGGTCAACTGCTTTTGGATTAAATGCAGTCAATGCACTTGTAAGAGTAGCTAAAACTCCCATTGGGTGTGCTTCACTTGGGAACGCATTCAATATCTTCCCTACCCTATCATGTACAAAGTTATACTCGTTTAGCGTTTTTTTCCAACGTGCTAATTCAGTCTCATTTGGTAATTCACCTTCAAGCAAAAGATACATTACTTCAACGAAAGAAGACTTTTCTGCCAATTGTTCGATTGGATAACCACGGTACATTAATTTACCCTCTTCACCATCCAAAAATGTGATTGCGCTTAAGGTTGAACCTGTATTTTTATATCCTGGATCTAGTGTAATCAAACCACTATCTCCTCTTAGGCGTTTAATATCAATTCCGATATCACCCATAGTTCCTTCTACTACCGGATATTCGTATTCTTGACCTTTATAAATTACTTTTGCTGTATCTGCCATTGTATTAATTAAATTTAGACTTTAAAGTTATGATTAAAAACTCTTATTCAAATGGAATATTCATTGAAATTACTAATTCGAGTAATAGTTTTTTTTTATTTATAGTTAAATGATATGATGCTTATATTATAGATTATACGTTAAATGTATCATCACCAGGAAAAACTGCTGTTCCACCTAACATTTCTTCTATTCGAATTAATTGATTGTATTTTGCCATTCTATCTGAGCGCGAAGCTGATCCCGTCTTAATTTGACCTGTGTTTAAGGCTACAGCTAAATCTGCAATCGTAGAATCTTCTGTTTCCCCAGAGCGGTGTGACATTACAGCAGTATACCCTGCATTCTTTGCCATGCTCACGGCATCAATCGTTTCTGTAAGTGTTCCAATTTGGTTAACTTTAATTAAAATTGAATTTGCAATACCTTCATCAATTCCTCTTCCTAAACGCTCAACATTGGTAACAAATAAATCATCTCCCACTAATTGAACCTTATCTCCCAATTTCTCAGTTAATTTTTTCCAACCTTCCCAGTCATCTTCATCCATTCCATCCTCAATAGAGATAATTGGATATTTCTCACATAATTCTGCTAAATATTCTACTTGCTCATCAGAAGTCCTTACTTTACCTCCTTCTCCTTCAAACTTAGCATAATTATATTTTCCATCCTCGTAGAATTCAGCGGCAGCACAATCTAAGGCAATTTTAATCTCAGTTCCCCATTTGTAACCTGCATTTTCTACTGCTTTACGAATGGTATCTAATGCATCTTCTGTTCCATCAACTCCAGGTGCAAATCCACCTTCATCACCAACAGCTGTTGATAAACCTCTTTCATTTAAAACCTTCTTTAAATGATGAAAAATCTCAACACCTTTTCTCAATGAATCAGAGAAACTATATGCTTCTACAGGCATAATCATAAATTCTTGGAATGCAATCGGCGCATCAGAATGAGAACCTCCGTTGATGATGTTCATCATCGGTACAGGTAAAATATTTGCATTTACACCACCTACATAACGGTATAATGGCATGTCTAACTCAGCAGCAGCTGCTTTAGCTACAGCCAAAGAAACACCTAAAATAGCATTAGCACCTAATCTAGATTTGTTATCAGTACCATCTAACTCAATCATTCGCATATCGATCCAGTTTTGCTCAAATACTGAAACTCCTAATAATTCTGGAGCAATAACTTCATTTACATTATCAACCGCCTTAAGAACACCCTTACCCATGAACTCAGGCTCATCATCGCGTAATTCAACCGCTTCGTGTACACCTGTTGATGCTCCCGATGGAACGGCAGCTCTACCCATCATTCCGTTTTCTGTCCAAACGTCAACCTCTACTGTAGGATTACCTCTAGAATCTAAAATTTGACGGGCATGAATCATTGAAATTATACTCATTATGTATGTATTTTAGTTTTTCTGTTAAGCCTCAAATTTACAAAATAATAAGTTAAATTGATGAAGGTAGGCACAAAACATTCATCATGAATTGGAAAGTGAGAATTGAAAAATAAAATCAAGAAAGAAGTTCTCTTTACTTATGATGGGTTATTTGATTAAACTCCTGTATACAAGGTTTCGGAGTAACTAATAATGGGGAATTATCAATTATAGATGATAAAATTCATTCTGTTAGTTGGAATATAATTTGAGAACAGGCAAATCTAGAATAAACAATATAGACCATGAATATACTGACTACTAAAAGACTATCATCTCCTTAATATCAAGTTCAGATCCGTAATCCGATCTATGATGCACTAACCGCGAATGGAATTTTAGAAGAATATTTCGGCATTTGTTATTAAAATAAGAGGCAAAGATACTAAGAATCTAAGGATAATTTGGGCGTGCCCATGTTGCTATTTTTCAGATTTTACTTAAGTCGTTGATATCAATATACAGTATCTCCTTAAAAAATTATTGTACGCAACATGGTCAGGCTGTTGCGGGGTTCCGTATTATGCTGGCCTAACCACCTTGTCATGAAAGTTAAGCAACTAATCCCCGAATAACAAATACAACCATAAATCAAATAGATCAGCATAATACCAAGCCCTCCACATCCTTCACGCGTTTAGCAGAGAGTTTATAGTTGAAAGTGTAGAATTGAAAGTGTAGAGTTCAGAGGGTAGAGTTTCCAGAGGAGCGTATTAAAAATATACCTCTCTGATATGCACCTATAACTGCAAACCGAGAACAGAGAACAGCGAACTGAGAACCCAGAACAGCGAACCGTGAACTATATTCATAAAAAAAGCCTCACACAATACTGTATGAGGCTTTCAATAAAAGACTGGCGACGACCTACTCTCCCGCTAGACGCAGTACCATCGGCGCAGGCAGGCTTAACTTCTCTGTTCGAAATGGGAAGAGG